>JBEBQJ010000026.1:0-37620 GCA_040395455.1 Sphingobacterium yanglingense
TGTAGCCATAATTATCCTCAAGAACTTCGATAATAGCAGCCAAATTCTGATGCTCAACAACCATCTCACCACGTGTCCAAGAAAGCGCCTCTTGCATATTCTTATTATTCAACACCTGCTCTGTATCGGCTACTTTATCATAAATGAAAGTTTCCCCTGGTTTCAAGATGTGCTTTAACCCCATTTTATCCATAACCTGAAGGCTACCTTCAAAGAGAGAGACTTCAATATGTCCCCGACGATCCTTGACATTAAATTTTGTTCCCAAAACAGTTAACGAAATATCTCCTACGTGGACGATAAAATAGTCCTCCTGCTGCAATCTATTTTTGATCGCCGTATGCTTTACTTCGAACAAAGCTTCTCCATCCAACCATACCTCTCTGGGCTTATCTGTTTTCCAATCTCTAACATATTTCAAACGCGAATTACTATTAAGCTGTACCACAGAAGCATCTGGCAAAAACAACTCTCTTTGCTCTCCAAATCCGGTATTGTTTACTTTTGTACCCAGCTGCCCGACCTCATATATAGTGAAGCCCAATAACAAGATCGCAGCAACTTGGGTTATCCATCTCCGGATCTTCCGAATGCGATATAATCGGTCTTGAGCCTGTACATACGACGGAAGAGATTCTTGCATACGGTTCCAACGTGTTTCATTGTCTATCTTACTTTGATGTAGAGGTTGGTCTTGCAGCAACTCTATCCATTGTATCGCTATGTCAATCTCCTGTTCTAAATATGGATAAGTGTCGACCAAAGATTTCCAAAATAACAGATCATCCCTCATTCCCGAAAGATAATAGGTCGTGAAGGCTTCATCTTCGAAAAAGTCTACCGCTTTAAAGTCTTTGTATAACAAGAAATCGTGTTTCATAATCTATTTATATCTATATACAGTGAGAATTGGGATTTTACCCCAGTGTTGTTAAATTATTTTTATCTTTTTGTAAATTAATGTGGTATTTTTCATAAAAAACGGAATAGCATACCCAGGAACCCAGCTCCGGAGTTGGAATTGCCACCAAAAGGAGATATATTAAAAAGAATGAGAGTTAAGCCTAATTAGGAGGATTTCGACTCGGCCAATAAAGCAAATATTGCTAGTAAATTAAATACTCCCACATGCTTCCTTAAACTGTCCATAGCCCGATAAAACAACTTATAAAGGTCCTTTACAGATAATCCCATGATATCTGCTATCTCCTCGTAAGATAATTCTTCGAAAAAACGTAAATGGATTACTTCACGCTGACGTGCTGTCATTTTCAGTAAAGCTTCCTCCAATTGAGCCTTAATCTCCTCCAACCTCTCTCTACGCATGATTTTCGTATCATGGGGTAGCTCAATATCAAAAGGCAAACTTTCTACCGGAATATTCCTTTTCCGATTAGATCGCTCAATATGTGCTGTTAGTGTACGCCTAAAGGCTTTATAAAGATAGTTTTTGACAGAAGCTGTATCATTGATACTATTTCTATTGTACCAAATTTTCAAAAAAAACTCTTGGATACTATCTTCAATGATCCCCTCTTCCTGCGTAAATTTGTATCCATAATTGAACAATAGCGGACTGTAGCGCTCAAACAAAAGTTTGAAAGCAACCTCGTCACCCAATCGAAATAGGTGCCACCAGTCCAACTCATTTTTCATTTTTCAGTACAATTATCTTTGAGCAATCATTCTACAATTAGAAATAAAGTGCTACGGTTAGCTAAAATATGTGGTTCAAATGTAGCAAATTCCAAACAAAAGGGTAAAAATGTGCTTTAAAGATTTTTTTTCTGGTGAATTGTACGTCGCCAAATCAACAGGGAAAATATATTTTCCATCGCATTTTTTGAGTGTATTTGCGCTTTGCAACATCAGGATGTTACCCACTTTTGTAGAGCCTGTAAAGGATATGATAGTTTATCGCACGTGCCGTAAATGGAGTCTCCTCACTCGGACGGACCACGACCGTACAGCCTACGGCAAGAGCCGGTGCAATTTCACGGATAATCATGGTCAATCAGCTATACAAAATCCCTCGAAGGTAGAATAAGATAAGTCTATCAATGTACCTAGTAACTGGCACGTAAATGCAGTCACCATTTACTTCACTGACGAAATCAAGCATGTTCTCCACTTTAAAATAAAAATCATAGAGATACCAAGCAAACGTGTGCTCGGCACGTGAAAAAGATACCAACAGAGATATTTTAAAGGACTTGGTATCTAGATTACACTTGATCGACTGCGCTCAACATTACGAGAGGCCTGTCTTTACTCCAAGACAAAAGCTTCATCTTTAACAGGAGTATGAAAATGGGGATTAAGTCAATAATTTGCATGCGAATATTTTTAGTTTAAATCTTTATTCATTAACTTAGTGTAAGTTAGATGTTTGAAACCAATTATTAACCTTTTGAAAAATTTATTCTGATGGAATTCACTAAACTAATCAACAGTATACAAAGTACGCATGAGGAGCTACAGCTCTCGGCTGTAAAAGCTGTAAACCAATCGCTTACCCTACGTAACTGGTTAATCGGTTTATACATTGTCGAATTCGAGCAGAATGGTGAAGACCGGGCTAAGTATGGAGAGCGATTACTTGAAAATATAGCAAAAAGTATTCAAATCAAAGGTTTACCCGCACCTGAGCTCTCCCGATGTAGACAGTTATACAAAACTTACCCTCAGATTCTTGGGTTGGTAACCCAAGAATTCAAACACCTCCTCCCTACAAGTCTTCCAAAACATTATTCACTTGAAAATGTACGACATCCAATTCTTGGGTCGCAAACCCAAGAATCACAGAAAAGAAGCAATAACAACAATCTAAAACATATTTTCAATATTTTTCAATCCATCTCATACACGCATTTTACCGAACTCATTAAAATAGAAGACGCTACGAAAAGACACTTTTATGAGACACTTATTCTGAAAATGCAACCGACGGTTAAAGAACTAAAAAGACAGATCAACACTCTTTACTACGAAAGAAGTGAAATAAGTAAAAAGCCGGAAATGCTGTCAAAGATGGTCAAACAAACGGCAGCAACCATTGAAGCGAAAAATATCATCAAATCTCCTTTTACTTTTGAATTTCTTGGACTGAAGGCTAAAGATGTCGTCTACGAAAATGATCTGGAAAAATCCCTCCTCGAACATTTAGAAGGCTTTCTCCTCGAGATGGGCCATGGTTTCTGTTTTGAAGCCAAACAAAAGCGTATCCTGATCGGTGGCGAATATTTCTTTATCGATCTGGTATTTTACCATCGCATATTAAAATGTCATGTACTCGTGGAACTCAAGGTTGATGAAGCCAAACATGAGCATATCGGACAATTAAAGACTTATGTCAATTACTACAAAAAGGAAGTGATGCAGAAGGATGATAACCCACCTGTAGGCCTTCTGCTAGTAACCAATCAAAATAAAGCATTAGTTGAATATGCTATTGCTGACAGTGACCAACAACTATTTGTGAGTAAATACCTGCTCGAACTGCCATCGGAGGAAGAGCTTATTGCCGAAATCGAACGGGAGAATAATGTACTTCGCGAGCAGGGCGTAGTTTATGGTCGGGAGGAATGAAAAAAAGCAGACTTTACCTATCTCTGCAGATATTGACCAATACGACCTGTATGCCCTATTTTAGTTGATAGGAAATAAAAACTGTCTTATCTTTAAGCTACAGAATAATAAGATAAACGATTCTCTTGACCTATGTGGGCTTGTTTTCACAGGATAGAGGTCGGATCACAGACGGGATGAACAGCATGAAAAAAATAATCGTTGGAATGATAGCGCTATCGCTATTGGCAGCCTGCCAGTATAAAACGGATAAAAAGGCTACTTCAGAAATGGAAGTTTCCAAATTACAGGAGCTTTACAAAAATGAAACGAACCAACTCTCTATTTACAAAAACAATACGATCCGTAAAAACGATACGATTTATAACAACGACACCTTTGAACTGATTGAAAAAGAGAAAAACGATTCAAAGGTGGTGAAAGGGAATGTGAACTATGAACGCGGTTTTGAAGATGACGAGGATGCTACGGTGTATGTTCTAAACTTTGACAAACCTTCGGAAGAACGCTATTTTGTACGATTCTCGGACAATGACAGTATTATGTTTCTCTTGGATAAGAATAAGAAAAGCGCAACACTCTACAGAGCGCAATAAATCATTTTGCGCAGAGAGAGTTGTTGATCGCCTAGACCACGCTAAACACACTAATCTTTATATTAAGATGACAACCGATAAAAGTATCGGCATAGCTTTTGTATATGTATTAGTATTCATAATTTAGGTTAATAATTGGTTAGTTAAAAATACCTGAAGCTCCCCGCTTCAGGTATTTTTCTTTATCATTTAAGGATTCAATTTTGTGCTACCACTTATCACTTGTGACGAGGATTGGAATGAAGTAATGGCTAGATTTGGCCAATGCTGAAAGATTTACTAATAAAATAATAATCAGATCTAGAATACATCCCATAATTAGAACAAAAGTTCTAATTATTGAATTAAAACATTTATTTTTACGGTATCGATCTGTAAAGATGTCAACAAATACGGGCATGTCGGCAATGGGCACACCTATTTGAGGTTCTTGGTCTCACCCTAAAATCAACTACTATGGTAGAAATATATCATTTAAATTGTGTGAAAATTGTCTCCCCATACAGCGATAATGTAAGCGGACATTGTATGTTGTTAAAAGAGAACGACAGCATGGCGCTGGTCGACACCGGAATCGGCTTATTGGACACCTGCTATCCGGATGAAAGAATAGGTCAGGAACTGGTCGAGATGGTAGGATATCGCTTTGACAAGAAGCTTACTGCTATTCAACAAATCAAGAGTTTGGGGCTTAACCCTGAAAATGTTCAGGACTGTATCATATCCCATCTGGATAATGACCACATCGGAGGCTTGCCAGACTTTCCCAAAGCTACGGTACATGTGGGATATGAAGAATATGAAAATTACCTATCGGGAAATCCACGCTATCTAAAAACACCACTACTGCACGAACCTGTAATCAAGTCCTATGCTAAATCAAATGACCAATGGTTTGGTTTTGAAGCGAGGAAAGTATACACTTCTCTGCATACAGAAATACTCTTGATACCGCTATTTGGTCATACCTTGGGACATTGTGGAGTAGCCATAAAACACAGCGATTCCTGGATATTTTATGCAGCAGATGCCTATTATCTGCGTGATGAACTAGATAATTCCGACCACCCCATCAATCAATTGGCCGAAGCGAGAGCCGACGACAATGAGATGCGGATAGCGACGCTAGACCGCATTCGTAAACTGATTTCATCACATCCCGAAATTAGATTTTTTGGATATCATGATATTGATGAATTTAAGTTGTTTGCAAAAAACAATTGATAATATGATACAGATAAAAAACAGCACAAAGCAGGATATTAAGGAAATATTCAGACTTTATGAGATTGCCACGGGCTTTCAGAAAACAAGATACACAGTGCATTGGCCAATATTTGACCGGGGTCTGGTGGAAAACGAAATCGATGAAAACCGACAATGGAAAATAGAGATGGATGGTAAAACAGCCTGCATCTTCGCAACGACATTTGACGATCCGAAAATCTGGGAAGAACGAAATGAAGATGCCGCTATCTATATCCACAGGATAGCGACCAATCCCGACTTCAGGGGACAGAACCTTGTAGCAGAAATCGTGAAGTGGGCGAAAGTGTATGCAGCTGAACATAAAAAGGAATACATAAGAATGGATACCGTAGGAGAAAACACGAAACTGATCGCGTACTACGGCAAATGCGGGTTTGACTACCTAGGGCCACTTACGCTAAAAGATACAGAGGGGCTTCCAGCACATTACAATAATGCAACAGTGAGTCTCTTCGAAATTAGCTTAAAAAGTAATCGATAAGGTGGACTATTGTGTAACACTCCAAGAACTCTTTACTGCGGTAGACCTCTTCTGGGATGAGGTCTACCGCAGTGTTATTCAGAATCATTGATCTGCTATCCGGAAATAGTTAAGCATCATTTTCTGATTGGTCTTATGGGGAGTCGCTCTCATCAGGGCATTCCTGAGGAATATCCCTGGTTGCTTGCTCCAATGTGCGATCTTACCAACCTGCCAGCTCTTATTAACAATGGAATGAGCTTTTTTCAAACGAACTTTAGGATACAATTGAATACTTGTTTTCAGATCATTTTCTGAAAGCAATCGGTATAATGCATGAGCATCTTCGATGGCCTGGCAGGCTCCCTGCCCAAGGTTGGGCGTGGTTGCGTGAGCTGCATCACCTATCAGACACACATTGGATTGCGACCAGTCGGAATAAGGCTTTAGATCATAGATTTCGGTAGCGATTATTTTCTCTTCAGGAGTCTTCCTCATGACCGCTTCTGCCATAGGGATAAAATCTCTAGCAAACTCTAATGGAGATGAAGACAGTGTCCCTATTGTCTTGTCAATGAGTAAATACCAGTAAACTCTATTGTCCCGTAATGGTACAAAGCCAAATCTCTTGCTCTTGCCCCAGGCTTCTACCAATTCGTGCCTGTAATCTTTGGGAATTTCAAATTCTGTGACTCCTCGCCAGCACAACTGTCCCGAATCACGGTATTCCTGATAGTTGAAGAGTATGCTACGTACTTTTGATTTAATTCCATCTGCACCGATCAGGTATTCGTATGTTTCCTCAGCTCCGTCTTCAAATTTCATCAGAAATTGATGCTTCTCATTAGCAACATTCTTCAATCTCTTATTCAGCTTTATATTTTTTTCGCCAACGGCTTCAATCAATATCTTATGTAGTTCTGCCCGATGAATGGTGTGGTTTTGAACACCAAACTGTTGCTCAAAAGGTTTCAAATCAACCCGGGTAAGTGGCGAAAAATCGGGTTCGGACAACGTCGTGAAGTAAAGTGGATTTCCTACCCGTTCTATTTCGGTATGTATTCCCAAGTTGCGAAATACCTGCATAGCGTTGTTGGCTAAGATAATACCCGCACCCACGGGTTTAAGTTCAGCGGCTGCTTCAAAGATTGTAAACGGAATATTGTGCTTTTTTAAAGCTAACGCAGTGGTTAATCCACCAATACCTGCTCCTATAATGGCTACCTTCATGTTGTTTTTTCTTTATTTCGGAGCAAAATTAGGCGCAATAAAGAGCAAAAAGATTCACTTAAGTTAATAAAACTACTTCATAATTCGCCTTCTGATTCTGCTCAGTGACTGTGGTGTGATCCCTAGAAAGGTAGAGATATATTTCTGAGGGATTTTCTGTAGTACTTCTCGTGACTTTCTAAGGAGATTTAAATAACGTTCTTCGGGAGTGAAAAGCAGCAGATCTTCTATCCGTCGCTTTGCTTCCAAAAAAGCATAATCTGACATTCTTATTTTAAAATCCATCCAAAAAACATCCTGCTGTGCAAGGTCATTGATAGTGTCCTTTGATATGACAAACAGTTCTGTTTCGATCATGGCTTTGATATAGAGACTAGCTTTTTTCCCGGAAATGTAGCTCTCATAATCACCAATAAAATCCTTATTCACCTGTAATAAGAGGTTTATTTCCTCTCCTTTGTCATTCATCAAATAAGAACGCATTGCTCCCTGTATAATAAAAGCTAACTTGTCTGCACGTTCCCCTTCCGAAAGCCAATTTTGATTTTTTTTCAGCACTACTATTGTCCCCTCTCGGGATAATACCAAAGCCTTATCATAGGGAATAGACATATTCTCTTGAATTCTGCGAATATAATTCTGATTCATACTTTGCATTTTACGCCCTAATTATAAGATGATTCTATAGACAATGCAACATCGTATTTTTTTTGCAATTAACTGCTGCACCTATATTATGCACCTAATAATATTGCAATATTTTGATTTCGACGGTCGCTGATCATTAAAATCATCATCAGGAAGGATTACACAATCCCACCGATACAGACGTACTTGATGTCTACATAACTGTCTAAGCCGTATTTAGAACCTTCACGGCCTTGACCGGATTCTTTGACTCCTCCAAAAGGAACAACTTCGGAGGAGATCAATCCTTCATTGATCCCGACAATACCGTATTCCAGCTGCTCGCGAACGCGCCAGCTTCGGTTTAGATCGTTCGTAAAAAAGTAACTCGCCAATCCGTAAACCGTATCATTGGCCATTCGGACGGCATCCTGCTCGGTTTTGAATCTGAATATCGGCGCAATAGGACCAAAAATTTCATTTTGCGCAAACTCCATGGACTCGTTGGCATCAACAATGATGGTGGGTTCAAAAAACTGAGGTGCTACGGCCTTGCCGCCTGTTAAAACTTTGCCCCCTTTGGCTATTGCATCTTCTGTCATCTCTTCCATCCGTCGGATAGCTCTCTGATTGATAAGTGGACCGATGTTTACATCGGTGTCCAATCCGCTTCCGAGTTTCATCTTTTTAACGGCAGCCGTAAATTTTTCGACAAACAGATCGTGAATCCCTTCCTGTACCAAAATCCGATTAACACAAACACAGGTCTGTCCGCCGAACCGGAATTTTCCGGCCAAAGCTCCTTTTATTGCCAAGTCTATATCTGCATCGTCAAAAACGATAAGTGGAGCATTACCTCCAAGTTCCAAGCTCAGTTTTTTGAGTGTATCTGCACTTTGCGACATCAGGATTTTACCTACTTTTGTAGAGCCCGTAAAGGATATTTTGGCTACTTTTTTGTTTTCACAAAGCTCTTTTCCCATCTCGGATGGGTCTGTTCCGACTACGGTATTGTATACTCCTCTAGGAAAACCTGCCAGATTCGCCAGATAGTTTATGGCAAGTGCCGTAAATGGAGTCTCCTCGCTCGGACGGACCACGACTGTACAGCCTACAGCTAGTGCCGGTGCAATTTTACGGGTGATCATGGCCAAAGGAAAATTCCAGGGTGTAATGGCGCCCACGACACCGACAGGTTCTTTGAGTGTGATAATCCGTTTGTCCGCTGTAAATCCAGGGATGACATCGCCATAATTGCGCTTGGCTTCTTCGGCGAACCATTGGATATAAGCTGCGCCATAATCTATTTCGCCTTTGCTTTCAGCCAAGGGTTTACCACTTTCTAGGGTCATAATCTGAGCCAATTCGTCTTTGTGCTGATGAATTAGGTCAAACCATTTCAGCAGAATGGCGCTCCGCTCTTTGGCTGATTTCGATTTCCAGGAACCAAAAGCGGCATGCGCCACATCAATGGCTTTGGCAACAAAGGTTCTGTCTTCGTCATGAACTTGACCGATAACGGATAAATCAAACGGATTTTTAACATCAAATTTTTCCGTTCCTTGATTTGTCCACTCTCCATTAACGAATGATCTATCAAATAACAATTCTTTGTAAGTACTCATTGGGGGTTGAATTTAATCAAAAATAATGACTTGCCGGATCGCTTCTCCGCTGGCCAGTCTTTCAAAACCTTCGTTGATATCTTCTAGTTTTAAACGGTGCGTGATCAGTTTATCAACGGGCAGATTACCATTTTTGTAGAGTTCCAAAAAATTCGGAATATCGATAGAGGGCACACAACTACCGAGATAACACCCTTTCAAGGATTTTTCCTGACCAACCAAAGTTAAAGGATTCAGACTCAAACGGGCATCTGGATGGGGTAATGCCCCCGTCACAGTGACTCCTCCTTTTTTGGTGGCATTGAAGGCAAAGTCCAAGGCGGGCATAGCTCCAGCAAATTCGACCGATTTATCGACACCGCTTGTCGTTATCTCCTGCTTGAGTTCTTCCAGTGCTCTTTCCTCCCCGGAGTTGAGGGTATGGGTAGCGCCAAACGCTTTGGCCATATCGAGTTTTGAAGGGCTGACATCTGCTGCAATGATCTTGGAAGCTCCTGCTGCCTTTGCTCCTAGGATAGCCGATAACCCGACCCCTCCCAGCCCAACGACCAAAACGGACTCGCCCACATGAACTTGTGCCGTATGCACGACTGCTCCGACTCCCGTCATCACCGCGCAACCGAAAAGGGCAGCTATTTCAAAAGGATAAGATCTATCAATTTTCACCAGCGAATAAATGGATGCGACAGCATATCCCGCAAATCCAGAAACACCGAGATGGTGATAATAAGCTTCGCCGTTTTGGTTCTTTATTTTAATATCACCATTGAGCAGGACACCTTCGTTATTGGCCTTTGCTCCCGGATTGCAAAGGGCGGCTCTACCTGACATACAGTATTCGCAATGGCCACACGAAGGCAAGAAGGCAAAAACGACGTGATCGCCTACTTCGAAACCTTTTACATCTTCTCCCAACTCGACAATAATCCCGGCAGCCTCGTGTCCCAAAACCATAGGCATGGGACGAGGACGGTTTCCATCGATCACGGACAGATCGGAATGGCACAATCCTGCTGCTTTGATCTGCACGACGACTTCTTCTTTACCTGGTTTTCCGATTTCTATTTCCTCTATTTTTAAAGGTTTTGATTCGGAATATGGTCTCTTATGCCCTCCGACCTGATGAAGGACTGCTGCTTTTGTTTTCATCATAATCGGATTTTAACGGTAAAATTCTTGAGGTCCTTTTTTGAATTCGCTCCATTTCACCGGATCATGTCCAGTGACCACAAGTGCATCATACTTGTCGGCGTACTCGTGCAGTTTTTTTACGGAACGTACCGAATCAACGGTTGATGCTAAAAATCCGGGCAACGCTTTTTCATCCCAATGATCGGTCGTATAAGCGGCATCTACTGCCAGGATGATGGAACCGGAATCGGGAAGTGTGATCATAAAACTGCAATGGCCTGGTGAATGCCCCGGCGTTGGGATAATACGGATCACCCCATCTCCGTATACATCGTAAGAGTCGTTATAGTCAAGTTCCAAAAACTGCCATTTCAGCCCCGGTCTGTCAAAATCCTTACGGATATAACCGCCTGCTGCAAACCAATCTGGCGTAAAAGCATACTCGTATTCTCTGCGCTGAACGATATGGGTTGCATTGGGGAAGTTTCCGACAGCGCCGGTGTGATCAAGGTGCAAATGAGACTGGATGACATATTTAATACTTGAAGGATCGATGCCTAGCGCTTTAATCGTATTCAAGCATCCTTCGGATTCTTTCATAACCGGCCAATACACCTGTGTGATATCTCCCCAATGTCCTAC
Source organism: Sphingobacterium yanglingense (assembly GCA_040395455.1). GTDB lineage: Bacteria > Bacteroidota > Bacteroidia > Sphingobacteriales > Sphingobacteriaceae > Sphingobacterium > Sphingobacterium yanglingense_A. The sequence continues at coordinate 11,169 of JBEBQJ010000026.1, forward strand.
GGGATCGGTAGCACATTGTACGGCATTGCCTCCATCAATAATGACATTTCCTTTTGGATGCGTGATCAAATACCAGGGAACCGGAATTTCATAAGGATCGAGCGATGCATTCATTTTGATATTGTTCTCTTTACATTTCAGAACGCCCGTCTGAAACATGTACAATCTGATTTCATTTGCCATAATTATATTTTAAAGCTGCGTTAAACAAATCTAACAGGACACCTGTTTCTATTATTATAACGTTTGAAAAGTCAAATTGTGTTTAAGGAATGTGGATTAATCTGATTTGACGATCCCTCGATCCGATGAAAGAACCGGACCTGCCAATTTTTTGTCATTATGGCTTGTTTGTTGTCAGGAGTATCCCATATAGGATAGACTCGAAACCCACGCCTTCCCTCACTATTCTCCTTCGATAAAATCTCTCTTTCGGCTAGGACACTTTTTGAAAAGATAAAATAACCACTCTGATCACCATACTGGGTCTCAACAATATAAAAATCGAATGGATCATCAATGTGATAGGGTTCTGTTTTTCCTGTTGCATTTCTTTTCCACAAAGCGACAAACTGACCTATTTTCTTTGGGGTAACTTTTGCCTTTCTATATTTGACCTGTAGATCACCGATCTTAAAATGACAGCCAGAATAATCCTTTGCCTCATTTTCTACCTGAATATCTGAAATACCTATTCCAAATACTTCGACCAACCTATCGTTTAAAAAATACAACTGTGCTTCCATACCTAGCTTAACTAACTTTGTGGGAGTAAAAATAATGAAAACTGTTGGCCTTAAAGTATAGTCGTTGTACGCATAGGTATAACTAGCAGAAGGAGATGTAGAAATCTCTTTATCAAAAACAATAAACGATATCTTTTGGTAGAATGGTCTAAAACGTTTCTACCGTAAGTTCATGATTCAGCATGGCACCTGCCATATTACCCGCTGCAACAGCAAAGGCAACAGATCGCATCGGACTGGAATTGTCACCGCAAGCATAGACGCCGGAAACAGTAGTTTTCTGAAACGTATCTATTTTGACAAGTCCCGATTCTGTTATCTCGCAGCCCAGTACAGCTGGAATATCTGTCTGTTGTATAAATGGTATTGCAGCGTATACAGCATCAAAACTCTCTTTTCGTCCATCCTTAAATACTACAGCATGTACAGCCCCATCTCGGTGCTTGATTTCGATTACTTCTTTTGGTATAACGTTTATATTGTGTTTTTTCAACGTATCCAATTGTCCTCGATCAAATTCTGATCCATCGGACAGAATAATAGACAGACTATCCGTCAGATTATTTACCAAAGACGCAATATGCATAGCTTTCTCTCCTGTAGCAATGATAGCAGTCTTTTTGCCCCTAAATTCATATCCATGACAGTATGGGCAGTGAATGACGGACTTACCCCAGCACTCCGCAAATCCTTTGATCTCGGGAAAGATATCCTTGATGCCTGTAGCAAACAATATTTTTTTGGAAGAAAACTGTTCTCCAGTTGACACATGTACGTCAAAACCAACTTCGTTTCTGACTGCGGCAACAACCTCTCCACTATGGAATCTGACAGTGTCGTATGCCGCAACCTGTTTTTGAGCCTTATGAGAAATCGCAGCAGGTTGTTCTCCATCTTGAGTAATGAAATTATGTGAATGTGGCGTATAGCGATTACAAGGAGTACCACTGTCAATTACAAGGACTTGTCTAAGTGAACGTCCTAATGCCATGGCGGCCGAAAGTCCGGAATAACTTCCGCCGATGATGATTACATCAAATTGATTATTATCTGTCATGGAACTTCTCTTTAATAAATGCAACAATATTGCAAATATAAAAAAAGAATAGTTATCACTGCAAAAAAGATTGGCTACATCAATCTCTCCTCCAATATCAAACCGATAGTCACACTGACCGATGATCAAATCTGCCCAAGATAGTCGCCAAGAGACTGTTGGGTATTGATACCCAACAGTCTCTTGGCGGTATAGGTGTATCTCGACACCATGTGAAAAAATACGCTGTACTATCTAGTCAGCCTAACTACGCATTCTGTATATCGATCAAGATCTTGACTTCTGTAGGATCATTGACAAGGGCTTCAAATCCCTCATTAACAATATCATCCAGACTTATCTTACGTGTTACAAGTTTTTCGACAGGCATGCGTCCGCTATCAATAAGGGCTATTACTTGGGGGAAAATATTGCGATATGCAATAATTCCTTTTATCGTAATCTCTCGGAGCACCTGATCCAAGACATTGGTGTTCACGGGTTTACCAAACAGTGCAACCAAGACTGCTGTTCCGCCATTTCTTACACTATCGATACCATTGGTATAGGAGGACTGTACACCAGCACAGTCTAAGAAAACATCCACGCCAAGTCCGGTAATCGATTTTACTTTCTGCGACAACCCTTCTTCTTTGGCATTGATGATATGCGTCGCTCCGAGAGCTTTTGCTTTATCTAAGCGCTTGTCTGCGATATCGGTCACAATAACGGTCGTCGCTCCGGCAGCAAGGGCAGCCTGTAGACACAGGAGACCGATCGGGCCTGCTCCTGAAATCAATACCGTCTGACCAATTTTAAGCCCACTCTGCAATACGGCGTATACTGCTACAGCTGCAGGTTCCACCAGTGCCCCCTTTTCAAAAGACATCGTATCAGGTATCTTATGTACCATGTAGTCTTCAACAACGACATATGAGGCAAAGCCACCGTTGCCAGAAAGTCCTATAAAACCAAGTGGCTCTGAGAGATTGTACTCGCCATTGGGAATGAAAGGACTGTCAAAGTTTTTGAAAAGAGGCTCCACGACGACACGGTCTCCCACCTTTAGATGGTCAACTCCCTCTCCCACGGCATCTATCACCCCAGAGAACTCATGTCCCAACGTAGTGATTCCCTGATGTCCATTTAACGGATAAGGTTGATCAACGGGAATCAACTGTGGCCCATGCACGTATTCATGCAGATCGGATCCGCAAATTCCTGCAAATTGAACAGCTATTTTAACCTGACCTGCGTGTGGCTCGGGAATCGCTGTGGATTCAACCCTGATATCTTTTGCAGCATACCATCTTGCTGCTTTCATTGTATTTGCCATATCCTTTTACTTTTGTAATTATAGACCTAAAGGTATTGATAAATACATCTGTAGGCCATGATCTTTATCCATCAAAAAAGTGATACTTCTCATTTATTCGAAAAAACTCGACCTTGCACAAATAAAATGTATTATAACCGTCATCCAAATAATGTCACCATCCAGCAATCTGATTCAAATCCATCTGCAACGCTACAGGTACAGCTGAAAAAGTAATCGGGTTTTATATAAAAATGTGTTTTTGATTTATATAGTTTTTTTGTAGCTTGCCGAAGCACATGAGAAGACAAGCGCAACATATTATTTCCTCTTTATCCAACGTCATTATAGTCGCTGTCTGTGTCGTCATTTTAATCAAAATGGGAGGAACTATTACTATCTAATATTTTTAAAACAAATCGATATAGTGAGCCTCCCATAAAATGGGAGGCTTTTTTTTTAAACAAAAACTAAGATGACCAGTAAACTATTTAACATCAATTGTAAGTCAAGCAATGACACCCTTTCAAAACTGCTACAACACATTTCGACAACAGGTTATAAACTATGTGCCGTATCACAATCGGCTACAGATGTTCATGAAGTCAGTTTAATAACAATCGAACTCGAGATTGAGGCCCGCTCAATAGATCTCTTTATTGAAGAAGTAATGCGGATTGACGGCATATTGGATGTCATTGTATCTTTTGGGTCGGCACTTAAAATCGCCACGTACCAAATGAGATATGATACCGATACCTTGGAGCTTCTAGATATTTTAAGATCTCACAATACCCAAGTAATTCATATAGAAGCTAAAAGATTATTGATCGTTCATATAGCAACGGAAAAAGATATTCGTCTATTGTATAACAAACTTGACAATGCCTTACTGTTAGGATTTTGTCAGATGCCTATTGCTATGGCAGATCCTCTCTGCTGGGACAAAGTAAATTCGAAATAGCCAATGTTGCAGTGTCCCGAAAAATATGGACACTGCAACATTTTGAATATAGCATATGTAACCTATTCAAATTCGATTATCAGCCGATGCGAACTATTCGATCATTGGCACCTAATAAACAGTGCCTTTATCTGCCTGCGCTACAATAGGAACAAAACAACCTACAATGGCAATCTTTGAGTCGATGCATTTACAAAGGATTATTTGAAATGGAAACCTCTTCGCGATTGATTCCTTTCAATCATCTTGCTGCAGTAACTGACATATAACAAGGACTTGCTAATGATTTATGATATAAACACAATGTTTTATGGTTTTTTTTTGTAAAATTGTAAAGAAGTCTCTTTACACGTTGTAAAAAACTTAGACCACATTATAAATTTAATAAACCTTCAACTTATGCATGTCAATAATACTGCCGAAGAAAAAGAGGCTGTAACTCAACAAAAGTCCAAATTAGGTGTACGCCTATTTTTCATTTATTTAATCTGTTATGCAGGTTTTGTAATTTTGGGTGTATTTAAATATGAGCTGTTAGCCACTACAGTCTTCTGGGGGCTCAATCTAGCATTAACATATGGTATTGGATTAATTGTTTTCGCTGTCATCCTTGGAGTCATTTACAATTTTTTCTGTACAAAATACGAAGACCAAGCCGACGAAACAGAAAATAAAATGGAAGGAGGCATCAAATGATATACGATATTTCCTTCACCGCTCTGGCATTTTTCTTCGTGTTTGTAGGATTGGTATTAGGCTTATCCTTTTATTTCGGCCGAAAAAAAAGCTCATCCTCATCATACTATGCTGCTGGAGGTCAAATCCATTGGGCTGTCAACGGAATAGCATTCGCAGGTGACTACCTATCTGCGGCTTCTTTTCTAGGAATTTGTGGGATGATAGCCGTAGCTGGTTTTGATGGCTTTCTATATGCTATTGGATTTTTGGCTGGGTGGATCGTTGCTCTATTCCTAATTGCCGAACCTTTCAAAAGATTGGGAAAATACACCTTTACCGATGCACTCAATGCTAAATTCAATTCTAGAGCAATCACACTGACAGCATCGATAAGCACTTTAATTATTTCTGTTTTCTACCTTATTCCACAGATGGTAGGTGCCGGAGATCTCGTAATGCCATTATTAGGACTGCCCCATTGGGCGGGTGTCATCCTAGTTGGTGCTATTGTTATCGCTATTGTCGCAAGTGCCGGGATGGCATCGACAACATATGTTCAATTTCTGAAAGGTGGATTACTGATCGTTCTCTCATTGGTACTGACCGTATATATTCTAAAAAACGGACTATCTACTCCACCAGATTTTAATGGAAGCCCCTACCATTCTTTTCTAAAACTCAGCCCTGAGATAAAAGATGGCAAAATTGTCTCGGTTCAGGACTGGAATATTGTTTCGCAACAAGAGGTTGGAAAAAAAACCTTTGTTAAACTAGAACAAAACGGTATAGAAAGATGGTTTGACTGGCAACAGGAAAACGACAAGAACATACTAAATGAAACCTTGACCATTACACAAAAAGGTGACGGAACATCTCTTTACAATGGTGAAACGAAAGAAAACAGAAAATTTTATCAGGTTGGTCATCTAAGCAAAATTATCGTAAACGGCCAAGAGTTAGCTAAAACAGGGCCATTAGGACCTTTCGAATTTCTCTCAACCATCAAAGAGAGTGAGATCATTCGATTCATGCAGGTCAAATTGATCGATGGCCATGATCAAGTCGCTCTCTACTATCCCGAAGCAACCCCTGGAGCCAAATTCATGTTACCAGGATTAAAATACAAAATCGGCAGTGATGCCAATCTTTGGAGTAAGATGGATTTTGTATCGCTGATGCTCGCTTTATTTTTAGGAACGGCTGCACTCCCCCATATCCTAATCCGGTATTACACCGTAAAAACTCCGCGAGACGCAAGAAAATCAACAATATTGGCCATAGCTGCAATAGGAGGATTCTATATCCTGACACTATTTATTGGGGTCGGTGCAGGTGTAAATGGGGTGATGGATGTGGAATCCAGCAATATGGCAGCACCTCTGTTGGCTAGAGCATTTGGCGCGGCACTGTTCTCTATCATATCTGCAGTGGCATTTGCCACCGTTTTAGGGACAGTAGCAGGACTTATCGTAGCTTCATCGGGTGCGATAGCACACGATTTTATTGATGTCTATCTCAAGAAAAATTTAAATGATGATAAGAAAGTTAAAGTCGGAAAAATAGCTGCTGTAGTAGTAGGTATATTTGCAATATTGTTAGGAATGGCTTTTCAGGGGATCAACGTTTCATTTTTGGTCGGTTGGGCATTTGCAATCGCCGCATCAGCAAATCTTCCCGCGATATTATTCTTGCTATTTTGGAAAAAAACTTCTTCAACAGGAATCTCTGCATCAATAGTAGTAGGGATAATATCATCACTAGCCATTATCTTAACATCGCCAACAATGTGGGATAAATATGGGTTAGGAGCAGAAAAGGCACTACACCAATTGGAAAATCCTGCTTTAATTTCATTTCCATTAGCGGTGCTGACTGTTTATATCTTCACAAAACTATATCCGAAAAAAGAAAAAAATTTACAGACAATCTCTAGCGAATAAGCACTGCTAAAGGCAGATCGAAAGCGACCGGGATATTCTCGTACAACAAAGAGTTGAAAAAAGCTGTTAAGACAAAAATCTTAACAGCTTTTTTTGATCATCAGCGACATACGAGCAAACATCTCTACCAATTCAGTAGATTAATTCTTAAATTAGAAAAGACTTAATAATATATCCCATGTCAGAACTAGAAACAAACAGTATACATATTGGAAAAGATTATAACAAAACAAACGCTGTAGTCTCCCCTATCTTCCAAAGCTCAACCTATTTAGCAAGCGACAATCTCGATGAATATATCATTGCTGCAAGCGAAACTAAATACCCTGAGTTTTATCAACGTCATGGCAACCCTACCAATAGTCAGGTAGCGGCCATTTTAGCTTCTCTAGAAAAAACAGAAGATGCCTTGGTATTAGCAACAGGTATGGCCGCCATAAGCACAGCTATTCTTGCTGTTGTCAGAGCGGGAGATCATATAATTGCCCAGCGATCACATTATTCTGGTACCGCTCTTTTTTTTAAAGAGTTTTTAACTGATTACGACGTACAGGTCTCTTACGTGGACCAAACTGATAATGAAGCTTTTCTAGAAGCTCTAAAACCTAATACTAAGCTCTTCTATATAGAGACGCCTTCCAATCCGAATCTAGATATTACCGATTTAGCTTTTATTGGAAGAATAGGCAAAGAACGAGGCATTATAACGATGGTCGACAATACATTTAGTTCGCCTATAAACCAAACCCCCGCGGAATTTGGGATAGACGTCATAATCCATAGCGCAACCAAATACCTGGGAGGACATTCCGACCTTACTGCTGGAGCGATATGCGGATCAAAAGAATTTGTTCAAAAAGCCTGGAGAAGATCTTTGGTACTGGGAGCAAGTCTAAGCCCTTTCGATTCATGGCTACTACTTCGCGGTCTGAAGACGCTTTCCCTACGTGTGAAGCAAATCAACGAGAATGCTCAACAACTCGCCGAATGGTTACAAAAAAGCAATCACATTAAATCTGTTTGTTATGTAGGATTAACTACCCATCCACAACATGAGTTAGCTAAAAAACAAATGAAAGGATTTACAGGGATGTTATGTGTAGAAGTAGCAGGAAAAACAGAAGACCAGCAATATAACAATGCGCAGATTATTTTGAAAAACTTAAAAATATTCGCTAATGCGGCTAGCCTAGGTGGCGTGGAATCTTTAATTGTCCATCCGGCCAGCATGTGGGGAGGGCACCATTCTTCGCAACAGAAAAAAGAAGCCGGTATAAATCGAGGCCTGCTGCGTATCTCCGTCGGTATAGAACACATAAATGATCTCATTCAAGATTTTACTCAAGCATTTAAAAAAATATAGATTGTACATGGCGAGACCTACAAATAAAGAATCTCTGATCACACTGAGTCAAAGTAGTTTTAACAAACTATTGTCCCTAATTGATAGTCTTCCCGACCCTAAAGCTGAATTTCCTTCAGGAACGATGAATAGGAATATACGCGATGTCTTAGGTCACCTACATCATTGGCACCTATTGATGCTCGAATGGTATAAAATTGGTAGCGAAGGAGAAAAACCAGCCATGCCTGCAACAGGCTATTCTTGGAAAGAGACACCCGAACTAAACAAAAAGATTTGGGAAGAGTGTCAACATTCAACTCTAAGCGATACAAGACAACGATTAATAAACTCATATAATCAGATTCAAGAAATAATCAAAAGCCATACAAACGAAGAGTTGTTTGAGAAGAAAAAATACAAATGGACAGGCACCACTTCTCTCGGAGCTTATCTCGTGTCAGCGACATCAAGTCACTACGAATGGGCATTCAAACTGATTAAAAAAGCTTCTAAATAAAAAGCAGCCTCCTTCTTGATCATCTCCGGACGAGCTAGAAGGAGGCGACTAGATTATTTATTAATCGTTCTTAGTGCTTTCTTAACTATGTACGCAGTCTCCTTACCCTTACTTTCACCCTCCCATCGTTTGCATAATTCCTTAACAAACTGTGGTTGGCTTTTACTGGCATCGTTCAGCCAATTCCCAACACTATCTTGGACATACCTTGCGCTATCCGCTTTCAATCGTTCTAATATCGGCAGTGCCAGCTCCGGTTTTTCCTTCAGTTCGTTAATATGTGTACACCATACCCCGCGAGGTCTAATAGCCTCGGTAGCAAATCGCCTTACATTATCATCAGAACTCTTAGCCCATTCCGAAAGTATATCAATACTCTCAGTCAGGTTTTGAGCTATTTTATTTCTTAATGCCATCCAACAAATCTCTCGTACCCCAAAATGAAGATCTGCTGCAAAAGGTTGTATTCGACTTAGTGAGTCCGGTATAGAGAGTTTTTCATCCTGACCAATCGTATAGGTAGCCCAACAACGTATCAAATCGGCCTTATGGTTCGCTAATACATCAAGGAACTCATAATCATTATGAGCTACAACTTGTTTGAAAATCGTTACTCCTATTACTTCATTAATCGTATTGACCGTCTTCTTCTCTAAATCATTGATTTTCGACAAAATAGGCTCAAGATATACCGTCCGATTGTTGCTAATCAACAAATTCTCTAATAGGAGTCTTTGGTCTACGGCCAACCACTCCACAAGGTTGGCCGTTTCAATCTCACCGCGATTAAGCTGTTCTAATATTTCTACAGGAATATCTTTGGTACTTCTTGCTCCTTTTCGTTTACTTTCACTCATAGGTTTCCAATCAATTCTTCAATATCAACTCTTTGCATATAATTTTCTTCTACAGAATTATATAAAATAGTACCGTCTGTATCTAGCAAAAAAACCGCAGGCATAGGTAGTTCATTATTTGAATTACCATTGTATATCGACAGATCTATTCCTAACCCTTCGTAAGTTGGAATAACATATTCTTGAAGCCCAAAACTAATTCCTATTTCCTTAGCCAATATATTGTCCTTATCCGTCAACAACTCATATTCCAACCGACAGTCCGTCTTCATCAACACATTATGAGTAACAATTTGCGGTGAAATTGCCACAAGCGTAGCTTGCTTATCGGTGATCGCCTTTAGGTTCTCCTGTAAAGCCTTCAACTCTAAGTTACAATAAGGGCACCAACTGCCACGAAAGAAAGCAACGACCGCTTTTCCATTTTTTAAAATGTCTTTTAACACAACATCTTTATCGTTGGTATTAGGTAAACGAAATTCAGGGAATGTCTGACCTACTAGAATGCTGTTCTCTTTATATTTCTGAGCTTGCAAGTCAGCAATAGATCGACCAAATATCTCCAAAATTTCTACTGGAAGTTGTTCTGCTAAACTTTCATTCAGGGTATTAATCTGTTCGGCTAATTTTTTCATTTTTTCTTTATTATTTTTACAAAGTTTTAAAAGTAAATTGGAATCCACAATACCGCATATTATTGTCCCTATGGGATAAAAAAGTCAATTTTGTGAAACCGACCACGAGAACATCGAGGAAGCTCCCATCATCCAATAAAAAAATAAAACAACTGATGAAAACAAAGGAAAGAGCAATAGAAGAAAAAATTTGTCCGTTAGAATTTGCAGTCAATGCCATTAGTGGAAAATGGAAAGTTCCCATTGTATGGCGCATAAATGAGGGCGAGAAAAGACCAAGCGAAATATTAAGAGGAATTTCAAAAGTAGACAGGCGTGTGCTCAACCAACAGCTAAAAGAACTTGAGCAAGCTGGTATTCTACAAAAAGAAAGCTTCAACGAACTTCCGCCTCGTGTTGAGTATTCGCTCACACCCCTTGGAGACAAATTGGTAGAGGTACTGTGGAAATTAAACGCCTGGGGTGAGACATTATTAGAGACGTCAATCAAAAAAGATAAATAAAACAGCAATACAGATGAATTACTATCTCAAACTCTTTCTCCTTGCCACTGGTGTTGGATTAGTCAATTTGCTTATTTATTTCTTTTTTCTACGATTTCAAATTATCCACAACAGTTCCTATGTACCACAAGAGCTGTTAGTTGCCGCACTGATACTACTCGCTATTCCTATTCAATTTCTCATCTTTCTACTGATAGGTTGGGTTTTTAATAAAGAAGCTCTTGCCTTCAATATTACCGCAGTATGCTTTATGATAACATGTGTTATCTCGCTCTGGGCTACCTCTAGGGAAGAGCGCGCAAGGTATAGTAATGAGCGTGTCTACCAACAAACAGAAAAATACGATTATCAGCAAGGGATAGCAACGCCTGAAGGCTACCCTGTACAATTACTTTCTGAAAGTCGATTTGTCATGAGTGTAAAGGGAGATCGTAACCCGGTCACTCTTTTGGAAACTCAAAAGCTCTATTCGAATCAATGGGGCAATGGAGAAACAACGTTTAAATCTTCAGACGAAGGTCCGATTGTAATACCGGATAGTTTGAGTCTGTACTGGTATTCTTTTCTAGAAAACAAATACTACAGCTTAAATACAAAATTAAATAAGTCAAAAATATCCGAGTACTTCAAACAAGGGCTAAAACATGACGTGAGTGGTAAATTGGATCAAATTATACAGTCCAATTACAACGAGCTCATTGCAGGTATTGCACCAGGAGGAGATGTCGTGTTGTGGATTTCAAGTTTTAATAATACCCGAGAGATTGAAGTATTCAAAGCAACAGAATTAAGCATCGATCAGTTACAAGACTACGACATAGTAACAGATGAGATACGCAAGCAGGTACTCCATGATACCTGCCTTTGTGAGGACAATGTACAATTTAGAAAAATAGTCCATAACAACCGACCTATTCCGTTCGGAACATGGACAAGTAAATACCGTAAAAAAAGCAACTGGAGAGTCACTATAAACGATTTTGGGCAAACGAAGGCACAACTAACGTACCGATTATTTAATGGTGAAAGATACCAGTTCTTTAATGAAGAAATTACCCAACAGCAGTATCAGCCACAAGCCATACCTGATCACCTAACCTTCACGTTCTTCAAGGATGGAAAAAAGCACAATGCCTACCTCGAGTTTAATGAAAACGAAGTGTTTAGACTTTTTGAACGAGTTACAACACTGCATACTAACGAACCGATAGACCTAGTCTTGAATATCAGTCCTGACCTTAAACAGACTTCTATCAAACTACAAACAAAGTCTGACTCACTGTATTTTGAAAACATGAAGACTGTTAATATTTATAGCAGATAGCTTATTTTTCAATTTCAAATAAAACCAACTATCCAACACGGAGAAAAGCTGAACCTAAGAAAACATTGACCAGCGCAAGGAACACACGCCTTTATTGAGTGAACTACTAGGGGCAAATATTATACGGAGAAACAAATAGGCTGATTATCTAATATGGTAGCCAAACCAGAACCAATCCTTTATATCAATCGTACAACCTTTTTTAGGAATAAACTCAATATAAGAATTATCGCCATCTAAGTTTGATTTGACATCACATTTCATAGCGATACCTATACCATAGCTACTCGTTGCTATAGCATCTATTATATCTTCAATCAAATGTTGTTGAGCAGTAATTCGCATATATAGCTTTTCCGTCAAATTTAAGAGAATCGTCTCCTTCAACAATACGGGAAACCATATTCCAAAATAGAAAACAGAACAGATCTTAAATTTATTTACTCTTTTTACCTTATATTTGATTCCGCCGTGTTAATAATGCTATATTGGACTGTCCAATCAAACCTAACACTGCATCTATTTTACTCAGTATAAAGGTTATGTCAATCAAACAAGCAATTATTCTTTTAGCAGCGTTTTTTTACACGAGTCTATGTTTTTCTCAAAGTAAAAGCGTTCCCTTGATTATTGGTAAATCCGAACTTTTGGAATCTAAAATACTGAATGAGAAAAGGACACTGAACATATATCTTCCAGAAGAATATAATGCACTGGACACCGTAAAATATCCGGTGATCTATGTATTGGATGGCGGAAAAGAAGAAGATTGGTTGCACGTAGCGGGGACCGTACATTTCAACACCCAACCTTGGATTGCCCGCTTTCCACGTTCGATAGTGGTTGGTATAGAAGGTAATACAAGACGTAGAGATTTTACTTTTGCCGTTGAGAACACCGACTTTATAGAGAAAGAAGGATTTCAAAGATCAAGCTTTCCCCAATATGGTGGTTCTGGCAAATTTATAGACTTTATCCAAAAAGAGCTACAACCCTATATAAACCAATCATATAAGACTACAACTAAAAACACGATTATTGGAGAATCTTTAGCCGGACTTCTGACCACGGAAATTCTTTTGAAACGGCCGAATCTATTTGACGATTATATTATTGTTAGTCCTAGCCTTTGGTGGGGAGAACAGCTGCTACTAAAGAATGCTGAACAGCTTCTAAAGCAGATTCTAAAAAAGAAAGTTAATATTTATTTAGGTGTTCCAAACAGAGAAGAAGACACCAAAATGTATTTGGAAGCCGAAAGTCTATACAACGTTCTTAAAAATAACAAGAACACGAGCATTGTTTTTGATTATATGCCTGATGAGACCCATGCGACCGTAATCCATCAAGCGGTTTACAATGCTTTCAAAAAACTATATCCCCAAACAACTTACTCTCAATAACTAAAACAAGTAATACAACTATGCCCCCTCCTTTAAAGCTTTACAGGAGAAATCATAGATAGCTTACTACCTATCTCTATGAAATGTTGGGTTACATCACCATGTTTTAGCTGATAAATAGTTATAGCCCCTTTTTTCCTTCTAACCAAAAGCCGTGAGCTTTCACTTTAGATCTTGTTTTCATTTTCACTGCTTTTCTAAAAGCTTGTACAGACTTCACGTTTCCTGTAAGAACACAATATGCCCAAACACTACTCCTATTTTTGAACAGGTCTAATTCAGCAATACGCTGTTCTCTTCTAAACACATCGCCTTTGCGATAAACAATACTATCTTTCAGTCCAAGCAACCGAGGAACCTCCATATTCGATTCATCCAATTCAAATACGAATTGGAAATTCTGTTTATTTTTCTCCAACATAGGAAGAAATGAACATGCCAATGCCAATGAAGTTTCATCTCCAAAAAAAAGCACGCTCTCTACAGATGAATCATAATATTTCTGGTCATTCCTTGGTTTATTCAAGTATACCTCATCTCCTTTTTCTAGCGTATCCATATATCTGCTACCAAGACCGCTATCATTCAAATATACAATCAAATCTAAAGTATTATTCTCTCGGTCAATAGATGAAATAGTATATCTCCTCGCTTCGGTATCATTGATTCGGATATCAAAGAATGCACCTACCGAAGCGGAAAGCTCATTGAAAAGCCCCCTCAATTTAATTACTTTGACTGACGATGATAGATACTCTGTCCTGACCACTTCTACAGAAGGCAGTTTGGACATAAAAAAATCAAGGGTATCAAATACCCATTTGGGTGCTGTTGGCATAATGTTATATTTTTATTATGCCAAAGAACGCCACAATAGATTGCTATAAAAAGGATAGAAGGGAGTAGTAACAGGACTATACGTGGTTTTTCGTTCTGAAATCTACTGCAGTGGCTCCTGTCGACTTTTTAAATAATCTGGAAAAATATGCATAGTCTTCGTAACCAAGGTCAATAGAGATTTCCTTTATAGATTTATCCGAATGATATAATAACCGCTTAGCTTCAAGCACAACTCTTTGCTGAATATGATGTGTAACAGAAAAACCAGTCTCATTTTTCACACATTCATTAAGATAAGCTATTGAAATATTAAGTTTTTGGGCATATTGAGCGGGACGCTTAATAACTCGAAAATCCTCTTCTAAAAAGGCAAAAAACACTTTAGAAATCTTTTCAAAACGTGACAACAAATCTAAAGGCTTACATTCTTTCAGATACCGAGAAATAATCAATCCGACCACGGTATTACAACAATCTTTTAGCCTTGTCAAATACAACCTATCTTTCTTTTGTTTAAAAACGTGGAGGCATAAATCAAATGCCTTCTGCATTATTGACAGGTCTTCGACATCAATTTTAAGTGGTTTTAAAGGACCGAGATGCTGTAATACCTTTAGATAATCGGCATTCAAATTTTCAGCATATATAGCCAACATATAAATACTGATATCTTCAACCTTCAATGCCCGGTGTACTTGTCCTGGAGATTGATACATTATACCTGGCTCCTTGCTCGTATAAGCTTCAAAATCGATTTCAGTATATGCACTTCCGCTTTCCTGCAACAAAAAAATATGATAATCATGCCGATGAGATATACCTAACCCTTCATTATCATCAAAAGTATCTGGAGAAATATGCTCGACTACAATTCTTTCAAAAAACTCTTTAGGTAAGGATCTAACAGGTATATTGTTTTTTTTTATCATGGCTTTTACTCTTTTCAGATAAGACAAAGATAAATATTTAAATAGTGGACAAGCTATCTATTAAGAAATATTCTAAATAACAACCCGGCAAATTTTCACTCTTCTCACTACATTTACTAAATCAATTCGAAAGAAAACAACGATCGAATCCTTCAAACGGAGAAGAACACGTGCTCTATAGAAGCCCTATACCTTATACGATAAAAACCAAAATTAATTTTGGCTTTTATCGTAGACTATTCATTAATCTTGATAAGAAATATACTGACGAACAACGCTTATAAAAACAACACTAGTCAGTTTAATAGACTTCATAATGAACCTCATGCGCTTCCGTCAGCAGGGGTATCTCCAGATTATGTAACATCTTATCCAATACCATATCGGGCAAAGGATAATCCCTATTCTTATTCTGCGTCCGCCAAATACCATAAGGCTTCTCAATATAAACCAACCTCACATAAGCCTGATAATCGACGAACAAATCAATGAGTTGCTTTCTCATCAATGCAGTGATATTGGTTGCATTCCATATAAATCCCTGACCTGCTCGAAGATACTTTTTCGCCATTTCCTTTGCTTCCTGTACTACCCAACCGTTCCGTTTCTTATCCGTTGGGTCAATACGATATTGTCTACGTATATCATCCAGACTAATAACAGGCAAATCCTTATCCAACTTCGAAATGTAATAATCCTTTCCCATTCCAGGTAGCCCTGATAATACGATGACCTCCGATTTGAAACGATCAAAGGGGACATAATCCACATAACTATCTAAGGCATTAAAGTAGGTAAAACGCGCATTAGGAGTCTTAAAACTAGGCGCAGATTGCCAACAACCGATTTCTTTAGTATACAGTTCAAACATCTCCAACGCATACAGTAATGCATCCATATCCTGACAAATTCGGCCGTTAGCATCGGCTTTGGCCAAGATTTTTAAATGGCTCAAATCCAATTGTAGAGAGGCTTCCAAAGCACTTTTCATAGGGTCAGGTTTATCCATCAGCCATAGAGGAAGTCCATGATAGCGTACTAGTGACACAATTTTCTCCCGGATATTAAATGGCGTATCAATATCTCTAAACAAAATTTTACGTGTAGCCTGAGCGCCTTTACGCGCATGACTAGGCGAACTCACCCGACCCGCGGCGTCAATTAATGTCGTAGACCGCTTCTCGATATCATGCATTAACGCTGATGTCCAGAGCACTTCTTTCTGTTGCTCATCTAAACACTGAAATGCAGGATCTTTCAGCAGACTATCAATGACCATTTGCGTATGTACAGCTACATTTCCTTCTGCATGATGCAAAGGGTCCTGAGGTACATTCTGCATATCATCAACCCAAGAGAATTTCTTTTCTAAAATCTCCCACTCCTTGCTTTCTGTCAATTTCCAAATCATTACAGTTCCCCCCTTTCCCAAATCAGCGGCGCTCTTCTCCATGATCTTGTCCAATGCTCATCCGTCTGCACATGCCCCTTTCTTACATATTTAAAAACATGATGCGGAAACTCGGCCACGGAATAAGCATTCACATTTCTACATACCAACCCTTCAGAAGTACATACCTCTCCTGTCTTTGGATCGATAGACCCGAACTTCGAAGCCTCAACTGCCAATTTCTCTACATCTGACCGAAGCTGATCCGCACTTAGCTCCTTTACGCTTGTCTTTTTCAATACAGGGACCATAGGCAAGTCAAACAACGCTGCATAGAAGCATACCTCCTCCCAGGAAAGCCACATATCTTTGATACGTGCGGCAAATACATAATAATAATGCTCTAGCTTAGTATATTCAATCGAGTGTACAGCATATAGATTCTCACCAAAAAACTCCAAATCCCCTAAGTCGTTTTTAAGAATAGCCCAGTGCTCGCGCAGTTGTGCTGTCCAAGGTGAAATTGTAGGAGCCCCATGGGATCTTGCAAACACGCCCCGTTTGGATAGACAATTATTTTCTCCATCCAACTTTTCAGTATACAACAACTCCGAAAAGCGCTGTATATCTTCCCAATAATTATGATTAAAACGATCGTCACTGCTTGTCCCCGGTGAAAAAGGGAAATGGTAGGTACGACCATATTTTGTTGATTCCATTTTATAAAATTCAAAGTATAACATACATCTATCAAACCATAAGAATAGCAGCTGTCGAAATCTCTTCCAAACAACTAACCCTCTTTCTGAATATTGATAAAGTATTACATGACTTTTATTTTTAATCTATTCAACTTTAATGATCGATGAGGCAAAAGTAAAAAATTAGAAGACAATCACAAAACCGTTTTTATCATTTTAAAAACGATAGTCGAAAACATCATACGGATTATCAAATTATTATGCTTTTGTAAAGCCCTTCAAAATTGGTTTTATATTCCCTAACTTTATTCAAGAGTTGCTTAGGTACACAAAGTTTATATCATGGAAAAACAAGTATATGGCTCATAAACTAAACAATTCTAAGAAAAAAGCGTTCTTATAAGTAAAAGACTCCTTAACAACCTGTTTTTGTGCATCGTGTTAAGAAGTCAATAATAGTTCAAATGCCCGAAATTAATTTTCAATGCACAGCTAATATTTAAAATTATGCTACAGATCAAGCCTTTTGTAATACTGCTATTTACCTATTTCGCAATTTACTTCCTTGTTATGCTTTTCATATCCAACTATATCCTTCCTGTAGGAAAGGTTGAGTTTGTAATACATGCGCTACTAGCAACCTGTCTTACAGGAGTATTCTCCTTTCAGAGATTTATTACAAACGAATAGTCAAAGAAGTTAACATCATCCCCCAATCCACTATTCGGAACAGCTTCTCTAGGGATTATTATCCATGTATGCTGCATATACCCCTGTAGCACTTTCATACATTATATTCTCTAAAAATCGCTCAAAATATCCCAATGACTCGGAGTCAGATCTTAAAATCTGCTCTTTTAGAATAAGCCACTCTGATAAAAAGTAAGGCGTCTGGTGATAAAAATCATGGTCCTTAATCACCGCATCAACCTTATCATAAACCATTACTAAATCCAATTGATTATCATTCTGAGCTACTTTAATCTGTATATCTTTAAGAAAAGGATAAAGTTCTTTTTTTTCCATTGGCTCTATTATATCGTATTTTTACTCCAGCTACTTTTGGTGATTTCATAAACGTAGTTAATCTTCGGAACTTCACCATAATATCCTACTTCTACCTCTCCAACTTTTTCCGCACCAAGACGTACTACAGCAATTTGTGACCTTAGGTTTCCCGAACCGACGTGTAACATAACTTTAGAAACAAATTGAAAAAGGTAATCCAACATCAGCTTTTTTACGTCTTTATTAACACCTGTGCCCCAGTAGGACACACCGTAAAAGGTATAACCAACAAAGATACTATTATTAGATTCATCAAAGTCATATACCCTTGTACTTCCTACCACCTTGCCCGTTTTTTTATCAATAATCTTAAAAGCTCCTTTACTCTGCATTGCTCCTTCGAAAAAAACTTGAAAGACATCTCTTTTCCAACGATCTTTGCTAGGGTGTTGACTCCATATTTCTGGATCGGATGCTACGCGATACAAATCTTCAAAATCTCCTTCCTGTAGCGGCAATAGAATGACTTGATCGTTCTCAAGAGTAGGTTGTGTGTCAAATCTCATATATCTATTTCTTTGATTAAACTAAATTAATTAAATATAGAAAGTCAAAACATAAATCGCGCCGTTTATTAATCTAAAATAACACAAATATACTCCAATCAATATACAACAAGTCCAACAAGTGCTGCCCCTAACAGTATAAGAATGGGATGAACTTTAAATCTGACCGAACACACTATAGCTGTAATAAATAGGATAGGACTCATATAGTCAATAAAATTATCTCCATTGGTGAGCGAGAGAGCTGCTAAAGCAATTAAAGCAAGACTGATAGGCCGGATACCATCCATCGCTGACGAAAAATACCTATTAGATCTAAATTTTAAGAAGAAATAAGATATCAGTGATATCATAGCAAAAGAAGGTAGACATAAAGCAATGGTCGTCATCCCAGCTCCCAAAATGGCTATCGGATGGGTATATCCTGCATGTATCAAAGCACTATACCCAGCATAGGTTGCTGTATTAATACCAATGGGGCCTGGAGTAAGCTGCGAAATCGCGACTAGGTCGGTAAATTCCTGCTTAGTCATCCAACTATTTCGATCTACAACTTCTTCCTGAATCAGGGATAGCATGGCATAACCTCCACCGAATCCAAAAAAGCCTATTTTTGTAAATACCCAAAAGAGTTTATAAAATATCATTTTTAGCTAATTTTTAGGTATTCGTCCCTGCTCTCCCCTGAACTTATGGTAGAGAATTCCTCCAGCACATCCAAAAACAATGATCCATACCGGAGAAAGATTAAAGAAAAACATAAGTATTAAAGCTACTAGAGGAATAAGCAGGCTTTTAAGGGTCATTTTATTAGCCTTGAAGGCCGTATAACAGGGGGCTGCAATCAGTCCAACTACTACGGGTCGTAGGGCTTTAAACACTTTCACAACATAGGGATTGTCCTGCACCTTTCCAAAAAATGCAGCAACCAGTATAATAATAAAAAAGGGAGCTATTACAGTTCCAAGAGCAGCTAAAATTCCCCCTCGGACACCAGATACTTTATACCCAACCAAGGCTGCGATATTAGTAGCAAATACACCAGGGAGAGATTCTGTAATCGCGAGCAATTCATAAAATTCTGTACGGTCAAGCCATCCTTGGTTGACGATTTCTTTTTCTATTAAAGGGATGACAGCATAGCCACCTCCAATAGTAAACAGACCGATCTTTGTAAATTGATAGAAGAGTTTAAAATGCATGAAATGTAACGGGTTTTTAAAGGCAATCTCACTATACATATATCGTTGTAAAACACCTCGACTACACAACTATAAATATACAAAAAACTGTTTAAAAAAACGAATTAACAGCGAGTTTACAATGCCTATAAAAACAATAAGAATCCGTTATTTTAACTCCTTAACAGTCGTTCCAATTCAGGTATACTATCTACAATATAGTCAGCTCCAGCCTGCTCTAATTCCTCTCGATTCCCAAAACCATAAAGTACACCTACACTAGACATATTAAAACGTTTTGCACCTAATACATCATGTTCACGATCTCCGATCATCACACATTTTTCAACCAGGGTTAGATTAGATTCTTTCATTACATAATCAATAACATGTCCTTTGCTTGGACGTGACTCATCAAGTGCAGCGCCACCGATAAAACTAAAGAAGGAATCCAGTTGAAAATGCTGTAGAATCTTTATCGCAAACACCTCTGGCTTAGAAGTAGCCAAAAATAAATCATAGCCTTCTAGCTTTAGCGATTCCAACAGCGAAGGAATACCCTCGAATAGTTGGTTTTCGTAAAGCCCTACAGCCGCGAAACGTTCACGATACTTCGATACCGCTTGAAAGGCAGCAGACTCATCAAAGCCATATTCTGTTATAAATGTATCTTTCAAAGGAGGACCTATAAAACGTTTCAAGTCATTCAGGTCCTCAACCAAAACCCCCATCGACTCCAAAGCATAGGCAATGCTTTTAGTAATCCCCTCTGCAGGATCCGTGAGCGTTCCATCCAGATCCAACAAGATATTCTTATACGTAGCGCTAAACATCATCTTATCGACTCCCTATTTGAATTTCTTTTCAATCAACGAACTCTAAAACTAGAACAAAAAATTATTCTTTATCCTTGACCTCTTTTACATCCACGTGAAATGGTCGCACGGGAACTCCCCTGTACTTTTCAGGCATATCCTTTATACTCCCATCCCGTACCGCATGATATTTTGGAGATACCATTTCTATACCAGCCTCATGAAATACATCCATTATGTGCTTATGCAATTCCGAATAAATAAATGCTTGCCTATGCGGATGCTTTGTATAAGCATTTACTTGATAGGTAACATAAAAATCATCTAGACTGCTTTGAAATATAAAAGGCTCTGGCGTAGACTCTAAAAGCTCCGTACGTGCCACAGCCGCTTTAGCAAGCTCGTGAAATGTCTGCCATGGTACATCATAGGCCATCGCTACCTTCGTATTAATGATCAACCCTTGTTGACCGGCCTCAGCACTATAGTTTATCGTATGATTGCTCATAATCTGAGAATTGGGAATCGATACAACTTCATTATTCGGTGTACGTATACGCGTAACCAACAGTGATTTTTCTACAATATCTCCCGTTACGTCACCAAACTTAACTCGATCACCAATGACAAAGGACCGCATATAGGTCAACATCAGACCGGCGACAATATTACCAAGAGCACCTGCAGAGCTAAAGGTAAACAACACACCAATAAAGACAGAAATCCCCTGGAATATAGGAGATTCAGACCCTGGCAAATAAGGAAATACAACGACAAAGAAAAAAGCTAAGAGCAATACGCGCAAAATATGATAAGTAGGAAGCGCCCAATCTGCATAAAATCCCTTAATCACTAGTGAACCATTGGCCAATTCATCAGCAAAGTATTTAAACATTTTTAATGCATAATGAAATACCAGATAAACTACGATGATAGTGACAAAGTTTGGAAAATAGTCAATCATCGCCAATGCTACTTTCTTAAGAGGCGACATAAAATAACCTATCAGAATAGGAGCATAACCTTTGGTCGATGGAAATAGGTTAAATAATATGGGGAGTGCTAGATATATCACTGTCAATATCAACAACCATCGTAATATACCAGTAATCAACCAGATAAACTTCATCTCTTGCGCTGGTGACACTAGTTGATAACCTTTTATTACAATACCATTAAATCGCCTTTTCTTAGACTTAATCATCCTCAATTTCAATAAATTGACAGATTTCCTAAGTCCAACGATAATAACGACTACACCAAGTATAACAGCAATTGCTATTCCGGTAGAAGTCAGCAACCGACTAAAGCTATTTTCTTCTCGATATTGATCAATCGCTTGCGCAATAGTTGTTCTATAAGAAGCGACCAATTCTCCAGCCTCTTTATTCGCCCACAACGCGTCCTGCTCATTTACACTCAAAATCACCTGATCGCGCCACAACAAAAGCCAGTTATCCTCTGTCTGTTGGATTAGTAATGAATCTGATTTAAACTCATAATTAGCCTCAAGTTTCTCGATTCGTTCTGCAGTTCCAGCAGCACGTTCTTTAGCAGAATAACTACCTATTGAATTGAAAACGGTGAAAAGAGTATCTTTAAATGGGGCTACCGGAGCTCCTTTATTCACTGCTCTTAATGAATCTACTTTTAGTCGTCGCTTAGCGACTAACAAAGAGTCCTTACTCTTCAAGAAAGCAAGTTCCTCTACTAGCTTTCGTTGTTCATACACATCTGTTTTTCTGGAGGAAAGCAACTCATTTTCAAGATATTTCCTACGTATCGAATCGTCATTCTGTTGCTTACGCATCTCCAGCAACGTGCTTTCACCTTTTGAGATAATCTCCTTTTTTATAGAATCAGAGGTTGTTTTATCTTCTTTCTTTTCCGTCTGAGCCCATACATAAGAACTACTTAACAAAAGCCCCAGGAGCAAACTATATAACCGCAATTTCATGCCTATTTCATTTTAGATTGCTACCAAAGTAGCGACTTTATTCTTAAGCCAGAAACATAATTGTTTTTATTTTTAACGGTTGCTATCACTTATTAAAATATTCAATCATCTTAGTAACCATCCGAAAAGCCTAAAGGTTTATAACAACCAAATAAATACACCGGTTAGTAGGACTTATTTCTTATCGCTCCAGTTCTTTTGTCAAAAACCAGTGTCTTCTGTACCCCTGTGTAGAACAGTGTCAAGGTCAGTGTAGTATCCGTTTCACTTTCAAAAGATATATCCCTTGCATTACGGATTTCCACATCTAACCGATCATCGAGCAACTCCCTGTCTTTACATTGAAGCACACGTCTTTCTATTCCCCCTTTCTTTTCCATAACTTCCAACCAAGGAGGAACCATCACGCTATAGGATACGATCTGTGCCCTATAGCTTGAATTCAGATCCTTACTCAACCATAAGCCCAAAGGTGTCGTAGACAGTGCGAGTGCATAAAATGGCAATCCCATCGGCAACATACTCAATAAGACAAAAGACACCATACCTAGCAAGAATACCTTGGCCAAAAGTGTTTTCCAAAAAATGACAATTATCAAAAAGCTTCCTAAACACCACAACCAAAAAAGAATAATATCAGCAAAATATCCCCGTAGACTAATCTTAAATGCAAAGTAGGCTACAAGATCTGTTACTAACAAGGCAGATAGAACCCCATACATTTTCAAAATAACTCTTTTTATTTTCAATTGTTTATTTTGTCCCATACATCTCCAATTAAATGCAGTACACTACAATGTGGCACTTCATGATAAATACAGAAACTAAATAAACCATAAATAGATTCAAATCAATACAAAATTTACAATTCGTTTTTACATATTTTAAAAGAGTATAAATATTTTAAAAAACATCTCGAGCCTACTTTGACATAACCATATCATCACATTCTGCATTCAAAGAAAGAAGAGCCCTATCCTTAAGGACAGAGCTCTTTTACGGCCTCTATATTAAGACTATAGACTACAAATTATTCAACCAGTTTTCGACCTCATCTTTAGTTTTCCCAGTTTTCTGTTGCAGTTTTCCTAGCAATTCCTCTTCCTTTCCTTCCGCATACAACAAATCATCATCTGTCAGATCTGCATACTGTTGCTTTACTTTTCCTTTCAATTCATTCCAACGGCCTTTCCAAGTCAATTTGCTCATAGTTTTTCTCCTTTCTATTATTATGATTTTTAATATGTTGTTTCGATAATAGAACAGCCACACCGCATAAACGTTTAGATTTTTTTACTTTTTTTCTAAAATTCATCTTTTACTAAGTGTTTACTGAAATCTATGGGAAATACAGTAAAAAACTGTTTAGAGCGGGCTATAACTATTGTAAGATAACATGTACAACTTTTTTTATCATGTTGAAATAATAATCTAACACTCCGAAACAATCTACATCGGCATTTAGAATTGCTTTCCTACATTGCATTCCGATTTCCGACAGGTTGGAACGTAGCGCAATGACCAACGGCTTTATTTAAACTCCTCCATGCCCTTGTTTTTCTTTTCGCACATAAAGACACATCTTCCGCTACTTGAAAGCCACAGAGCCTCTTAAAAGCGTCAGAATCGAAAGAGATAGCACACTCCAACTCCCCATCGTTGCACGTACCACTCGCGTCATTGCGAATTGGAGGAACGACAGTGAAGCAATCTTTACTACCGCACTTTATTGTGTCATCCTTGTGTGGTTGATGTGTCAAACATGTACCGTTATTGTGTTGAATAGGTGTCAAACATGTGTCGGGCATGTACCGTTTATGTGTGTTTCCTGTTCCCTTTATATGTGTTTCTGGTTCATAGGCGGTTCTTAGGAAGTTCAGAGGAAGTCTTGAGTCTTGTCGGCCCTTAAGCATACCAATAATCCAGCTATTATGCAGGTATAATGTAGGCTTTATGTAGGTATTATGTAGGTCTATAGCTTTACATAATGACCGCATAAGACATACTATACCCCTACTATATCTACGCTTTACCCCTAGCGGAACTCTACTTCCAATGTATTGCCTAAATAACTTTCTATATTTAAACAAAAAAAATCAACATATAGCTAACTTTACTATACATTCTGTGTATTTTTAGGGGTTATAAATTTGTCCTTACATGGTTATGAAAAAGAGTTTTGGTATAAAAGATATTGCAAAAATGTTGGGTATCTCTGTCTCTACAGTATCCCGTGCGCTCCGAGATGCCTATGATGTCAATTCCGAAACAAAAAAACGTGTCTTA
Organism: Sphingobacterium yanglingense; assembly: GCA_040395455.1. Taxonomy (GTDB): domain Bacteria; phylum Bacteroidota; class Bacteroidia; order Sphingobacteriales; family Sphingobacteriaceae; genus Sphingobacterium; species Sphingobacterium yanglingense_A. Next base: position 36,105 of record JBEBQJ010000026.1, read on the forward strand.
GAACTTACCGAAAAATTAAACTTCAAACTCAATAAAAATGCATCGGCTCTAGCCTCAGGTAATACAAAAAATATAGGAGTAGTCATTCCATTCATTACCAATTACTATTTTTCGACAGTAATATCCGGCATACAGGAAGAAGCCTATAATCAGGGGTACAACATCATCCTCTACGTCACGAACGACGATATAGATCGGGAAAAAAAACTCATTGAAAACATAGCTACGAGTAGCCTAGATGGATTACTCATTTCTATCTCCTCCAATTCCCATATCGTTGAGCACTTTGAATCGATGATGCGTACCGGACTACCTATTGTCTTCTTCGACCGCGTTCCGCAACAGATACAAGCCTCCAAAGTAGTACAAAGTGACTTTGATGGCGCATACCAAGCGACCACTTATTTAATCAACAAAAACTATGATAGAATAGCCCACATTGCAGGCCCCTCAGAACTTTCATTCACTCAAGAACGACTCCGCGGATATCTACAGGCCCTCACCGATGCCAAGATACCCCATCGTAAAGAGTACATTATCTTTTCAGGATTTGGACAATCCCATGGATTTGATGACACGAAAGCTCTTCTTACCCTCCCCCAGCCACCAAACGCGATTTTCGCAGTCAACGACCGTAAAGCTGTAGGTGCCATACAGGCTCTTAATCAGGCCAGTATTCGTGTAGGACAAGACTTTGGCGTAATTGGTTTTACCAATGACCCCATCGCCACAGTAATAGAACCCAATCTCACCACTATCGAAGAACCCGCCTTTGAGATTGGATGTCGGAGTTGTCAATTATTGATTCGACATATTAAAAATAAAGATTTTGAACCTCGAGAGATAGTCATCCCCGGAAAACTAATTGAGAGACAGTCCGTCTGACAAGATTAGGCTTTGTGAATTATCTTTCCTCCCACAATAGTCATCTTAACCGCTATCCTTTCATCAAATAATACCAGATCGGCCTGTTTGCCTTTCTCGATGCTTCCTATTTGATTATCTATTTTCATAATTCGTGCCGGATTGAGTGTTAGCATCTGTACCGCATCTATTAATGGGATTTCAGCGATATCGACCATCGTCCGAATCAGACGGTCTGCTGTAGCGACGCTCCCCGCAAATGAAGTCAAATCCGGGAGTTTTGCGACCCCATCTTCTATTATTACAGGAGTTCCATTCTGTTTACTCCCCAGTATGCTCTCTCTATCTGACGTACCTGCACCTCGCATAGCGTCAGTAATAAGAACAATCTGATCCTTCCTCTTATTCTTACAGATCAGCTTTAAGAAAGGCTCAGGTAGATGGATACCGTCGGCGATAATCTCTACATCGATATCCTCCAATAACAAACAGGACTCAATTGCCCCTGCATATCGAAATGCATTTTTGCGGGTCATTCCTGACATACCCGAATACAAGTGTGTAGCGAGACGATAACCATGTGCCACCCCACGGACCACATCTTCATATACCGCATCGGTATGCCCTAATGCAAGCACAATTCCAGCTTCAC
>JBEBQJ010000027.1:0-37524 GCA_040395455.1 Sphingobacterium yanglingense
CTGTTTTGGTCAGCTTGTTTTTTTATATCATATCACTTCTGGTTGCTTGTTCGGGCATTTATTATATCTTTAGGCCTCAGCGTCTAGGTGCAGACCGATTGCCGTCAGCAGCCGAAGTAGAAAAAGAAATCGATAAAGAGACACTAGAAGAAAACAATATATAATGGCAAATATTATTATTACAGGGGCAAGCAGCGGTATCGGATTTGAAGCTGTACTAGACCTCACAGCAAACAAAGACAACAATGTAATTGCTTTAGCTCGGTCGGCAGACAAACTACGCAAGCTACATGAGATTGCTTCTTCTTTGAATCATGATGGAGGAACACTCTATCCTGCCCAATTTGACATTGTATATGACAATTACACAGAATCTTTAATACCATTTATCAGTTCAAAGTTTGATAAGGTAGACATACTCATAAATAATGCTGGAGCACTAATAAACAAGCCATTCCTAGAGACATCGACTGATGATTTCGCGCAGATGTTACAAAGTAACTTACTCGGGCATGTCAACATGATTAAACACATCGTGCCACTAATGACCGAGGGAGGCCACATTGTCAATATAAGTAGCATGGGTGGAGTGCAGGGTGCATCTAAATTTCCCGGATTGAGCGCTTACTCGAGCAGCAAAGCAGCACTCGCTGTATTGACCGAATGTCTCGCTGAGGAGTTTAAAGACAAAAAAATAAATGTCAACTGCTTAGCATTGGGATCAGCTCAGACAGAGATGTTTGAAACCGCATTTCCAGGCATGCAGGCTGGAACCTTAGCTTTTGAAATGGGGCGTTATATTGCAGATTTTGCGCAAAATGGAGCCAAATATTACAACGGAAAAATACTTCCGGTAGCCAACACTACACCATAAAAATAAAAGAGCGTCATGCTCTTTTATTTTTTACAGTCCTTTTATCCAATCGCCGATATCCTTCAACACCTGAGGACTCATCGTTTCTTCTATTTGGGAATACTCTGCCACCTGTCCTGTCTTGGCCCGCTGGAACAAGTGGTTCACCCCCTCATACTCCTTTAGATCACTATTTTTGTTTTTTGGCAAAAGGTCCGTCAAACTCTTCAGATTTGGGGTAGCAGGCACTTGAACATCCAACGAGCCAAACGCTGCAAAAACCGGAATTGTAATCTTAGACAAATACGCTTCTGGCTCTATACGAATGAAATAACGATAAGCGGGTGTCAACATAGTCATTAGTTCACCCCTCAATTCTGTATTTCCCTTATCCTCAACAGAAACACCTACATTATTCAATAGGGCTCTATAAGCTTCAGCTGTAGTTGCATTACTCTTTATTACAGCAAAGTTCTTGATGTTAATCTGTTTCGCTATCTCCAGGTTAAGGTCATTCATTCCCCCCGCTTTGCCTATGGCGTATAACTGTTCCACCATAAGCTTATCGATAGCGATGGCTGGTCCCGCCAATGAAACAATATAGGATAAATGAGGCAATTTCTGTCCCGCTAACAATTCGGCAATTAATCCACCTTCACTATGACCAATTATTCCTATCTTTTTGGCATCCACCTGTTTTTGCTTCTTCAAAAACGCAATAGCCGCGATAGCATCTTTACTAAAATTCTCTATTGTACTTGCTTCAAATCTCCCCCCACTCTCACCAGTACCTCGGTCATCATATCGTAATACAACGATCCCCTGCTTTGTTAAGTAATCTGCCAATACTTTGAAAATCTGATGCCCAAATAGTTCTTCGTTCCTATTTTGTGCTCCAGACCCTGTCAATAATACAACAGCAGGATAACGCCCTGCCTTTCTAGGGTAAGTCATCGTACCAGCTAGGACTATATTATCATAATCATTAGTAAACTTAACATCTACCGTATCGTACCCATAGGGGGGCTGCGGCGTTTGCGGCCTATTTAGCCGGAATGGTTCTTCCCGCATTCCAGTCTGCCTTAATAAAACGAGTGGTAGTTCGACCCCGTTCTGTACAAACGTAGCTTTTATCGTGTCAACACCAGACAAATCACCCGATATTCGTATCCCTCCCTGCAACTGAACAAAAAGAGAATCTCCTTTAAAATTTACTTTTCCAGGTATTCCTTTTACTCCTTGTTTGGGACTATCTGCCGTAACGTTCCACTGCCCATCAATTTGCTCTAGCTTTAAAACAAAGGGTAAACTAGCGCTGCCATACCTCAAATCCCCTTGCCATAGACCTTCATAAGGTTGTGAAAAACCAATGCACGACTGGATCAATGCGAAAAACAAAAAAACTACTCCTCTCATTACCTATAGATATATATTTATAAACTGTAGCACGGTGTTCAATAATAGGGTCAATAATACGATAACTATCGTATCCCCTCCTACTTTGCTATTCATGGCAATTTTCATTCCTTTTAATAAAAGTGAAAAAAAACCAATCAAGCATGCGAGCGAAAAAAATGCAAATACCAGCATTAATCCTATTTTGTCGACCGATATGCCAGTCGGGTTATTTATGTGGTCTAACACTAAAAACTCCATAGACTTTAAAAAATCTGACACGAAAGGAACAACTGTAATAAGGAGCAAAAGATACATCGCTAGATGGGCTATCAACACCGAATTGACCACATCTATAAATCTGGTCTTTGCAAATCTTAGAATAGCAAATAGATACAAAACAAGTATATTCGCTAATAGGGTAATCCCAAGATTGCAAAGCGATATATACCAAAGCATCGGCTTTGTATTCACGATCTTTAATGCTCCTAACAACATTACATGGTTATAACTGCTCAATAGAGCTGCAAAAACAAAACCGACCAAGCCTATGACCAACAGTTTCTGTTCAGAATTGTGTACAAATGGATTCCAGCTATTTTTAAACATTACTATTTATGATTTCTTTAACAAACTCGTCTACTTCATCCTGTTTTTGGGTACCAATCAAGACTTTCTTTCCATTCCTTAACTCCATCTGAATACCATATCTGCCCTTACAGGTATATGCTACACCATTTCTACCGACGCGATACCCCCAGCCACCAAACTCAATCAAATCGTATTTTCGAACTTCAATATTTGCTATACTATCCCAATTCCATCGTTTACGCCAAGCGAATGGAACAAAACTAATCTCAATTCCTTTGTCATCGATCGTAGTATAAAGGCGACTGATTATAAAATATATCAATACCGGAACGATTATCCATACTCCCAAATTCAGCGTCCATTCGCCTGTATTTTTGTAGTCTTGATAAACATCTCTACACGCTATAAAAAGGATAACAATTAACAAACTAAACAGCCAAACAGACATAAAGCTTTGTTTTTCTCTCCAAGAATTCCTATTTGCCATTTTGTAGCTCCTTAATTTTTAAAATCAGATCATCTAATCTATTACGAACTGTTGGATAGCTTTTTCCCATTTTACCAGCCATTTCTTTAATGCTTCCGGAGCTCAATAAAAACTCCATCATAAACTCCTGATCTTCGAGATCGAGTAACATTAGAACAGGCAACTTGTAATTTCCAGAAACTTCTGTACCGCACGTAGAACATGTTAATTTGGCAACCTGCAGCTTTTCTTCACAGCTTGGGCAGTATATAGGCAACTTCATATATCGACAAAAACTAAATAAAAATAAACAATATAAACAAATATATTGATTTTATTAAAAACAACCTTAACATTATTCACAAAAAGACATGAAAAACAAAAATACACGTAGTACAGTATACGCTAGTCGGGATTAGCACCGTATATTGCATATAAGCACTAATTTATCTAAGTTTGCTCCTTGATTTTTTAATATGAGAAAATTTATTGGGTATATCCTTACTCCGATTTTTTATAGCTGCTTCGCAGTATCGCTTTTGATTTTTCACCCTATCCAATGGCTATGCCTCAAGTTAGGAGGATATGCAGCACATAAACGAAGCGTAGATATCTTAAATTTCTTTTTGACAGCCTGCAATTATACGCTATTCAATACGGTGAATTTCACAGGCCATAAAGCATTAGCGACTAACGTACCGATTATATTTGTAGCAAACCATCAAAGCATGTTTGATATTCCTGCAATGATATTCTACCTTCGGAAATATCACGCCAAATTTATCTCCAAAATTGAACTGGCTGAGGCGAAAATTCCAAGTATTTCTTTCAATCTATTGCACGGAGGCGCTGCCAATATCGACAGAAAAGATTCCAAACAATCTATCTCTGAAATATTGAAGCTAGCCAACAATATGAAACAGAAAAACTGGTCGGCAGTAATATTCCCTGAGGGAACACGAACAAAAACAGGAAAAATGAAAAGTTTTTCTGTAGGAGGTATCGCCACACTTTTAAAGAAGAACCCTAACGCATTAGTAGTCCCAGTAGCTATCAACGGATCTTATCAAATGGTAAAATACGGAATGTTTCCTCTGAGACCCTTTACCAAAATGACATGGGAAGTACTTCCAGCTATATCAACAGAAGGACTAACCGCAGAAGAAATTGTCAAAAAGGCCGAAGATATGATAAGAGAGAAAGTAGAGCGCTAATTTACTTGACGGCCTTTCCAGTCATATTTACCTGTATTCCCAGCAATACCGATGTATACGATATAGAAACTATGAACAATAGATAGGATAGGCACGTATTTCAGCAATTCCTTCCTACCCATAAAAGTAGTTATTGATTCCATAAATAAAAACTCTACAATTATCTTCAAAGCGAAGGCGGTCAATAAAATCCAATTGAACTCGGGCAAGCGAAATAAAAACGCAAATAGAGAAATCAAAAGTGCCAGATTGAATAACCAAATAGTCACGCCCAAGGCAACCACTTTTTTGTTCTTATATTTTGTACTCTTTGAAGCCCAACGTTTACGTTGACTAATAAAGGATTTCAAATCAGGCTTTGCATCCGTATAGACTATTGCCTCTTTGGATTTGCAAAAGCCTATTTTCTCAGCATACTTTTCGGCTACCTTATGCAGAAATAATTCATCATCACCGGAAGCTAGATTATCGATACCATTAAAACCGCCCATTTCAAAAAAGACAGACTTTCGATAGGCTAAATTCGCGCCATTACATGTTGTAGGAGAATGATTACCAATACCCGCTGCACCTAACCCTATAAGGTACATAAATTCCAAAGTTTGCAATTCCTCAAAATGTGTCTTTTCCTCCGAATATAGCACGGGTGAAGACACCAAATAGCTGTCATGGGTTTCGAAATATTGAACTACAGTTCTTAACCAATCTTTTCCCATCCGACAATCCGCATCTGTAGTAATAATAATATCACCTGTAGACATCTCTATCGCTTTAGTAATAGCATACTTTTTATACGAATTGAGTTTATCTCCGATAGAAAGCTGCAACAACCTCACTCCTCTATCAGCGTAAGACCGGACAATAGCAGCAGTCGAATCCGTAGAGTGATCGTCGACAATAATAAGCTCCAGATTTTCCTTCGGAAAGTCCTGATTCAATATACAATCTATCGTACGAGCGATATTCTCTTCCTCATTCCGTGCGGCAATCAATACTGATACTCGCTCGGAGGTCACTTTACTAGAGTTGAAATAAGGTATCCTTGCCCAGCCTTTTCGCATGTAAAAGACGAGAAACACATAGATTATAGCACAAAAAATTAAGGCGGAATTAAGAATTACTATCACTTAGGTAATTAACATTCAGTACAAAAAAAGAACCAATAATAGCGGGCAAAATCAAGTTAACAAACCAAATACAGGACACAATAGCCATAACTGCTATCTCTTGCGTAGTCACATAACTGTATAGATTGCTCGCCACAAAACTACGCACACTAAAATCGAATATATCCAACGACGGTACCGCAGCCTGCACAAAGAAAAGAATAAAAATCATTAATATCATAGATATCAACGGTATTTCCGGCAAAATCACCAGCATCAGTATCACATACTGCGAAGTAAAAATAACAAACCGAGCCAATGAAAGGAGAAGTACATGGAGCAGCTCTTGAAAACGTACATCCCTAAGAACAGCAAAAAAAGGACTAACTTTGTTCAACCACCTCAGCTTCCCAACGAGATGATCTATCCAATGTACGTTAAAATATAAAAGCAGAAAAGCAAAGGCATAAATAATTGCTATCATCCATATAGCAAAAATAACCGGTGTAGGCGCCTCTATAAATACGGTTACAAACCAAGCAATACTCAGTGCGCCAAAAAAACTGGTCAACACTAATTGTGCAAACAATCCCACTCCCATCAATACGGCACCTCGAGCACGATTTTGTGGTTGTAGGAGCAGTACCCTCCCGCCATACTCACCGATTCGATTGGGGGTAAATATAGCCCAAGTCAAGCCACAAAACACGGACTGTAATGCTTTCCAATAACTGAGAGACTCGAGGTTACGGCTCAAATATTTCCACTTCACAACCTCCAAGAACCAATTGCAAAGCATCAGAACTACGACAACACTCAGTGTTATATACATGGTCGATGAAGGAATACTCTTCATCAGCGAAGTAAATGCAACAAGATTTTGCTGGTTATTGATCTTGGTTATGATAAACCACACCGCCAAACCGACAATACCAATTTTAATCCCGTAATTAAGATATTTTCTCTGTGTCTTCGTCAATTCAAAAAATTTGAAAGCACAATTTTAAGCATTTTTTTTCAGTAGCTCCCATTTTAAAGTTTAGGTTATCTGAATAGTACAAAGACAATATCTAGAACAGCAGTCAAATCCAAATTACATCAGTGCAAAAGCAACGAATAATTACTTAGTTTTGTATTATGCAAAAGGAAAAGGCGAAAGAAAGAATCATTTTGGGTATCGACCCTGGGACTATTGTTTTGGGATATGGGATAATAAAGGAAGTCGGTAAAAAAATGACTTTAGAAACGCTTGGTGTTGTTAAAATGGGGCATCTAGATGACCATGGCCTCAAACTTCAACGAATATTCAAAAAGACATTGGCCTTAATCGAAGAATACAACCCCGACTGCGTAGCTTTGGAAGCTCCTTTTTATGGCAAGAATATCCAAGTTATGTTAAAACTGGGACGGGCACAAGGTGTAGCTATGGCAGCAGCTTTATCCAAGGATATTCCTATTTTCGAATACGCTCCTCGAAAAATAAAACAATCTGTAACAGGTAACGGCAGCGCCAGTAAAGAACAAGTAGCCGCGATGCTCCAAAGCTTATTAGGTTTTAAAGAAACCCCTGAATTCCTAGATGCCACAGACGGACTTGCTGTAGCAGTGTGTCACTCTTTCCAGCAGAACACGACCACTGGAGCCAAAAGTTACTCCAATTGGTCTGCTTTTCTCAAAGACAACCAAGACAGAATCCGTTAGAGTTGCACCTGTCTAATTACATTTTTGACATTCAATTCTACGATATCTGTCATACTATTGCATTTAAAATAGTTTTCATTATCATAGTATTTGGCATAACCTTCACGAAGTTGAATTATATTTTCATCAGAAGACAACTTCTGTGTCTGTGATGCATCTCTTAAATCCTTTATGCGATGTCGCTCACTACGAACACGATGTACAATAGATGAACGCTCCTCCTGTTGATATTGTTGTACTGTCCTATCATTCAAATGCTCCATACATAGCTTAACATACGGAAGATTTTCCTTAAAAAATTGAGGCATATACACCTTAGCGTTTCCTTCGTAAAATTGTTGATCGAAATCTATGGCCCGGATTCTAAATTGAAAGTCGTCAAAATCCGGAGTAATCTGCATCACAAAGTTGTAAGCCCGCATATCCCCTAGCAATGAAATGATACAACGTTCATTAAACTTAACAAACTCCTTTGCTATTCTTGTTTGGTTATAGTCAGGGTGATCAATCCTACCCTTACTAAACATATCACCAGGTATACCTACAATATGTTCTTCTACAAGTGTATCTCTATCATAAACGTAGTTAACCTGATTTGGAGATAATATCTCTTCCAATTCAAGTCCGTAAATCCGAGATGCATCTGCTTGTTTAATATAAAAATAGTCATATACATCATTTAATCGGTTTACAATCCGTACCCGAAACGGCTTTGTATTTCCAAAGGCACAATACTCTATCCTATCGATTACTTTATGTTGCACTATTCGCGTATTGCCAGATGCTTTAAGGACTGCATAGACAACTTTCAGGCCTTCATACAATTGGTCTTGAAGATGTGGTGGATATAAAGGTGTCTCCCAAAAGGTATCATTGCCAAATTTATCCATCACAGGCGCTGTCTCTTGAAAGTGCAACAAGTCATAGTAGGATATTGGTAATTTGGCCTCTCTTTGATACATTTTCAAATACTTTAACAAACCCGCACCAACAGAAAATATAGGTTTCTTTCGTGAAATTTTTACATCGTCAATCTCCATAAACCGCTACTTAATTCTTTAATTTTTATAAAGATAAATAAAAGCAACAGTCTATGAAAACCGATGGATTATTAAAATATCACAAAATACAATTCATTTTTTTCAAAAAATAAAAATACAATATGATTTTTTGTTGTTAATTTTGAAAAATATTAAAGTACTAAATCTGTTTTTCTATACACATGGTCTTTAAGATTTAAATGTCAGAAAAACGGTTATTATAATTTTACAAACACGATAAAACAACAGCATAAATTTTACCCCTTATGGAAAAAAACTATTCAAATTACGATTTAGATAATCTTGACGTTCAGATTTTATCCATTTTAATGGAAGATGCATCCATTCCATACACAGAAATAGCGAAGAAATTAATTGTATCTGGAGGAACTATACATGTCCGCATGAAAAAAATGGAAGAGCTAGGTATTATCCACGGCTCTAACCTTATCATCAATCCTCAGAAAGTCGGTTTTGATATCACCGCATTCTTGGGTATCTACTTGGAGAAAGGTTCGCAATATGCTGATGCCGTCGAGCAACTTAAGCAGGTAAAAGAGGTTGTCGAACTTCACTATTGCACTGGTCAATACAGCATGTTTGCTAAAATAATATGTAAAGACACCGCACATCTACGCAAAGTTCTCAATGAGGACATCCAAGGCCTAACAGGCATACAGCGAACAGAAACCATCATCTCCTTAGAAGAGAGTGTAAAAAGACAAATCACTTTGTAATAGCGAGTACTTACGGCAAACTAGCTACGTTGGTTTGCCGTAAGAAAAAGCCTTTACCCTACAGCTAAAAGCCATGAGTTGGCACCACACCTAAAGGTTTTTTCGTAACTTTGCATCGTATGTCTGATATTATACAATTACTTCCAGATTCCGTTGCCAATCAGATCGCCGCAGGTGAAGTGGTCCAAAGGCCTTCTTCTGCTGTGAAAGAGCTTATAGAGAACGCCATCGATGCTGGAGCTGACCGCATCAGACTCATCGTTAAAGATGCGGGCAAGACTTTGATTCAAGTGATAGACAATGGCTGTGGGATGAGTATTACCGATGCTCGTTTATGCTTTGAACGTCATGCCACCAGTAAAATTAGAAAAGCGGCCGATTTGTTTGCTATTCGTACCATGGGATTCCGTGGAGAAGCGATGGCTTCTATTGCAGCCATTGCACAGGTAGAATTAAAAACCAAGCGTGTGGAAGACGAACTGGGAACCATTATTGAGATTGAAGGTTCGAAAGTTGTAGACCAACGTCCAGAGGCCCTGCCATCGGGAACCAGCATTGCTATAAAAAACCTTTTCTATAACATCCCTGCTCGTCGCAATTTCTTAAAGAGCAATTCTGTAGAAATGCGACATATCATCGATGAATTTCAACGTATCTCACTAGCTCACCCAGACATATTCTTTAGTCTACATAGTGACAACAATGAATTATTTCACCTATCCCCAGGAACTTTAAAACAGCGGATAGTCCACCTATTTGGGAATAATTATAACCAAAAGCTCGTACCTGTAGAAGAGGAAACCAGCATAATCAATATTCAAGGCTTCATCGGAAAACCCGAATATGCAAAAAAAACCAGAGGAGAACAGTTCTTCTTCGTAAACAAAAGATTCATAAAAGATCCATACCTCAATCATGCGATAATGAATGCCTACGAGGAGGTATTACCCACAGATAGTTTTCCTTTGTATGTCCTCTTTATAGAGATAGATCCGGCAAAGATTGACATTAACGTACATCCCACTAAAACAGAGATAAAATATGAAGACGAAAAGGCGATATATGCCATCTTACGTTCGACGGTCAAAAGGTCGTTAGGACGGTATAATATCACCCCATCACTAGACTTTAACCAAGAAACTAGCTTTAGTAATCTGATTTCAACCAAACCTTTGGAGGAGATACAAGCACCTACAATTTCGTTCAATCCCAATTTTAATCCTTTTGAGGAAGAAGTGGATGTCTCAACCTCCTCAAAAGCGGCAAGAGCGGAAACCTACTCGAGGGGACTTGAAAAGAAAATAGGAATTCCTCAAAACTGGGATACTTTGTATCAAATCACAGAACAGGATGAACACACTCAATTGCCCCTCCATCACGAAGACACTGAAACAGAGGATATTCTACAGTATAAGAGTGAGAGTAAAAAGCTTTTCTTCCAAATTCATAACAAGTATATAATCTCTCAAATCCACTCGGGGTTTATGCTTATTGATCAGCAGGCCGCACATGAGCGTATATTATTCGAGCAATATAAAGAACATCTAGAAAACAATAAAGGCACTAGTCAACAAAGTCTATTCCCAAGTACACTGGAGCTATCAGCTTCAGACTTTGCTTTAATGGACGAATTACTTCCCGAACTTCAAATATTAGGTTTCCAACTTCGTCCTTTCGGAAAAACCACCTATATTGTAGATGGAATCCCGGCAGATTTGGGAACGAATATTAATGAAGCAAAAATTGTAGACCAACTCTTAGAAGATTATAAAAATAATGCATCAGAACTTACACTTAGTAAAAGAGAAAACTTGGCAAGAAGTTTAGCAAAGAATGCCGCTATCAAGCCTGGCACCCCTCTCGATAACGAATCCATATCAGATTTAATCGATGCATTATTTGCCTGCGAGAGCCCTAATATTTCCATACACGGAAAACCAACGATCATCACCATCACTCTACAGGAATTGATGGAAAAATTTAATAAAAACTAGAGAAGCATAGATGAACAACTTACTTGATAATCTTACACCGGTAGTAAAAAACCTATTAATTATAAATATCATATGCTTTATAGGGACAGTCATTTTTGAGCCAGCAAGCAGATGGTTTGGGGTTTATTACCCTGATTCACCTTTTTTTCACATATGGCAACCGATAACCTATATGTTTATGCATGGCGGTTTCAGCCATATTTTCTTTAACATGTTTGCGTTAGTCATGTTCGGTCCAATCATCGAACGTATGTTTGGTTCTAAACGTTTTTTAAATTACTACCTAATCTGTGCCTTAGGAGCCTTAGTACTTCAATATGGAGTACAAGCAATAGAAGTGAAACAAATAACAGGAACTATCAGAGCAAGTACTTTTCTAAACTTTGATTTTGCACAGGACCGAGTTTCATCCTCTTTACAATTGACACAAGACAAGTTTAGTACGCTAATCTCTATTTATGGTACGCCCATGGTAGGTGCTTCAGGTGCCATATTTGGGTTATTACTTGCTTTTGCATACCTTTTCCCAAACATGCCGCTATACTTCATGTTCATTCCCGTTCCCATAAAAGCTAAATATTTTGTTGGAGCATATATCTTGATAGAAGTTTATCTTGGATTCAACAATTCAGGTTCATCTATTGCACACTTGGCGCACGTTGGCGGGGCATTATTTGGTTATCTTTTGATAAAATCCTGGAAAATTAAAAAAGGATATCATTAGTATCGCTCAAAGGATAAGAAATATTTAATCTAAAGAGATTAACATGAAGGAAAATGTCTTAAAATCATTTGTTAGGGACACATACAAAAACACATCAGCTATCCCCTACATTATTACTGGGCAAGCCTTTATGTTCATATTGATTCATGTATTTGAGCTCTTGACATTTGACGAAGTCATATCAATCGACCTATTTAGATTGTCTTACGAATACCTCAGCCTTCCCCCTTCAATTTCCTCTTTCTTACAGCAACCTTGGTCACTAGTCACCCACCCCTTCCTGTATAAAAGCATTTTCAATATATTATTCGATTGTCTTTGGCTCTATTGGGTAGGCAATATATTTCTAAACTTTTTAAATAACAGACAACTACTCACCGTCTTCTTAGGAGCTTTACTGATAGGGGGACTATTCTATAGCAGCATTAGCTCGCTTCCTTATTTATCAAACCACGCAAAACACTGGAGTACAACAACTTTCGGACTATCAGCTCTCATAAGTAGTGTGGCCATAATGGCACCTCGACTTCAGATCAGAATGTTCTTATTGGGTGATATAAGTCTAAAGACCATAGCCATCGTCTATTTAGCTATTCAGCTCATTCTTTTAATTATCAACAACCCAGCGGCTGCCATAACATACACCTTCACCGCTGCCTTCGGTGCAACCTTTATATGGCAACTGCAAAAGGGAAATGACTGGAGTAGGCTTTTAAAAAAGAAACAGCGAATCAAACATTTAAAGGTTGTACAGGGGAAAAACAACCTCTATGAAACGACCTCGAAAAGAAAACATCCAACAGATCTGCCCAACCAAGATCTAATCGACCAAATACTTGACAAAATTTCGGTAAGTGGTTACGAAAGTCTAAATTCGCAAGAGAAAGAGGTCCTTTTCAAGGCCAGTAAGCAGGATCAGTAATGGTAAACCGATCATTTTTCCGTAAAAGGCTTGGTTATTTTAGCAAGACTGTTTTTATTGCAAATATTCTTGCGGTGACAGCTCTTCTATTGAGCTATTCAGCTTCTTTTATAGACCCCCAACAATTTTGGCCCATTGCATTCTTTGGCCTTGGTTTTCTCCCCATTCTCGTTATTAATATTGGCTTTATTATCTATTGGTTTCTACGAAAGAAACGTTATATATTATTGAGTTTAGTAACGATACTAATCGGTTGGAACTTATTGAGTAAGCATATAAATTTTAAGAATAACAATGATAAAATTGTTGTTAAAGCAGACACAACACTTCGAGTTATGAGCTTTAACGTCCACCTTTTTGAAAAGTACAATAACGCAAAGGATAACTTTAGAGAGGAGACCTCAGAGTTAGTAAATACTATAAACCCCGATATCATCTGCTTTCAGGAATTTTACAGCCGGATTAGAGGCTCACGACAGTTTACAAAAATATTAAAGGAGGAAGGTAATTTTGAAGACTATTATTTTGAACCTGTTTCCAAAAATGACTATGAAGGATATGGACAGGCAATATTTTCAAAATTTCCCATCATAGACCATGGTACAATATTCAAAAATGGCTATGGCATCAACCGTATTATCTTTGCTGATATCAAAAGGGAGGCAGACACCCTACGCGTATATAACGTACATTTACGTTCTTTCGCTTTACAAGAAGAAGACAAGGAGTTCATACAGCAATCTGCTGCTGCTCAGGTCAAAGATGAACAAAAAACAAAACAGGTCGGGCGCAAACTAAAAAGAGCGTTCACCAATCGTAGCGAGCAGGCAAAATCTTTAAGAAAACATATTGAGTCATGCCCTTACCCCTACATCGTAATGGGAGACTTTAATGATACTCCTATGTCTTACAGCGTCAATACAGTAGGGCAGAACATGTATAATGCATTTGAGGAAAAAGGTTTTGGTTGGGGCGTCACCCATTTCGGCATGTTACCTCTATTTCAAATCGACTATATACTGTGTGACAAAGCTATTACCGTGGACAACTATGGTATTATCAAAGAGCGCCTATCGGACCACTACCCCATCTGGGCAGATTTGATACATTAATGCTCTACGGGAATTCTAACTGGTGGCTGCAATAATTCTACAGCCCGTCTGACGTATTCATCCCTTCTATTTTTGACTTTAAAATAAGCTTCTCGCCCAAAGTAATAGCGTCCCACTATAGCTTCGATATCTGATTGTATCAATTTTAAAAGGTCTTTACTTCTCTTTTCATTGACTATAATATCCCGTTCTTTCAAATAAAGGATAAACTTATCATACTCCGCTTGAGGTAAATGGTACCCCTGAATAAAGTTTTCTATCGAATAAGCAGGCAACTGCTTCGTAAAACGCTCATACACGAATTGCTCCAAATAACTAGACTTCACAATATCTTGATAAAGTAAGCTTAATGCGTTGGAATCTATTGAAATCTCAATATCAGGATTTATTCCCCCACCGCTAAATAGCTCTCTACCGGCAAGTGTTTTGTACATTTGCGCATTTGCAAAAGTGGTATCAAGCACCCACAATCCCCGATACATGGAAGCATAATCTATCATATTAGACCAATTTGCGATATATTTTTTTTGTATACTACGACCTAATGGTGTATAGTATCTAGAAATACTTAAGTTTACCCTAGAACCATCTAAAAAATCGAATTGCTCCTGCACAATTCCTTTACCATAAGACCGCTGTCCTACAACAGTCGCGCGGTCCCAATCCTGTACCGCTCCAGCCACAATCTCAGAGGCAGAAGCTGTACCTTCATTGATCAGAACAATCAGCTTGCCATCGGTATATTCCCCCTCACCTTCCGAATAATACTCCCGCTTATTCTCATGAGCTCCCTCCGTATACACCAGCATCTTACGATCATTAAAAAATTCGCTCGCCAACCGAATAGCAATATGAAAGTACCCACCTCCATTGTCTCGCAAATCTAAAATAAGACTCTGGGCCCCTTGTTTTTTAAGTTCTTTTATAGTCGTTTTAAAGTCCTCAGCTGTCTTTAATCCAAACCGTCTGATACGCACGTAACCAATAGTCGGCTTAATCAGATAAGCTACATCAATAGAACTCACATTAATCTGATCTCTAATGACTTTAAAAGGTTCCTTTTTAATATCGTTGTCTCGAGCAACATAGATGGCAACAGCTGATCCTTTTTTTCCACGAACCATCTTATCAACTGTTTTCTGTGCAATTTTTCTCCCAGACACATATGTTGAATCAATTCTCAAAATCCGATCACCGACTTTCAAACCAGCTTTCTCGGCTGGCCCTCCCCCAATCACACCGACAACCATCAACGTATCATTGAGATTAAAAAACTCCAAACCAATACCTTCGAATGTCCCTTCCAAAGCCTCAGACTGAGCCCTAGATTCGTTAGGTAATAAATAAGAAGAATAAGGGTCAAGATGAGCTACAATATGGTTGATAGCGCCATTTTGTAGAGAATCTAAGTTTAGACTATCCACATAAGTATTTGATAGCAAATCTAGAACTTGTTGTATTTTATAGGAATTATCGGAAAGTCCAATGGGCATCAAAGAGCTCCCCGGGTTATTACTTTGTTGGTCTACGTAATTTTGTCCAAGAATCAATCCTAGAAATAGAGTTGCCGCGTAAGTTGCAGCCACAAAAATATTCCGTCCAGTACCTTTTTGCATTTATTTAATTCCTATGCACCTAAAACAGGATTCATGTGTTACATTATTGGTAATTTGCCCATGTAAACACGATGTGTCAAAGATACCAAAATAACTTCCAAACAATTTAAAATCAGCTAACAATTGCTAATTTTTATGTCAAAAATAGTGTTATCGAACAGAAGTGTAGCTGTATAATTACATTGCAGATAAAAATGAAATTATTTAGGTTTGAAAAAAAATGACACATATGCATGAGATTGAACCTTATTATCAGTGGAGGCACGACTATATTTCATCTGACGATGAAAAATCTCCATTTTATGGCACAATCTATAATGAGTTTGAATTCGACAAGCAGGTCTATAATTTCCTCCTGCATCCACAGTGGGATGATTTTGGGTCCCAAACTCTCTATCTCAAAATACTCTATGTCGACTATGATATTGGCTATACGATTATAGAGTTTATTGGAGAGTGGAATGACGCTATCTACAACGACATCATGCTTCTTAAACGAGAGATTATCGATGTAATGATACAGGAAGGTATCACAAAACACATACTGATAGGAGAAAATGTACTAAATTTCCACGCTTCAGACGACTCTTATTATGAAGAATGGTTTCAAGATATCGAAGATGGATGGATCGCTGGAATACACTTCCGCGAACATGTAATACAGGAGTTTCAAAGCAATAACATCGATTACTTCATCAATTTTGGCGGATTCTTAAATGATATTCCTTGGCGGACATTGAAACCCAAACAACTATATCATCATGTCCAGGAATACCTTCAAAAGAGATTGGGTATTTAGGCGATGTGTATATGATTTTCCGAACTACAAGTTGCCTATTCTCTTTATTATTAAGTAACTTTGTTTTTAAGATTTCTATCTACAGGAAAAGATTAAGGAATCCTATTTTTTGAATTTTAACTTTTTACTTTAACATTATGTCATTCAGAATAGAAAAAGATACGATGGGTGAAGTTCAGGTGCCAGCAGATAAATACTGGGGAGCCCAAACAGAACGTTCGCGCAACAATTTTAAGATTGGACCTGCAGCTTCTATGCCCCTTGAGATTGTCAATGGCTTTGCTTACTTAAAAAAGGCTGCTGCCTATGCTAATCATGAATTAGGTGTACTTCCCGTCGAAAAGCGTGATGCTATCGCAGCAGTATGTGATGAAATATTAGCGGGTAAATTGGACGATCAATTCCCTTTAGTAATTTGGCAAACTGGATCAGGGACTCAGTCCAACATGAATGTTAACGAAGTTATTGCCAATCGTGCTCAAGTTTTGGCTGGAGGCACGATTGGAGAAGGCGAACCAGTGCTCAAAGCAAACGATGACGTCAACAAATCACAGTCATCAAATGACACTTTCCCTACAGGAATGCATATCGCAGCTTACAAAGCAGTTGTTGAAATAACAATCCCCGGTGTCGAAAAGCTTCGTGATACCCTAAAACGCAAGTCCGAAGAGTTTATGAATGTCGTTAAAATTGGGCGTACACACTTAATGGATGCGACACCTTTGACACTAGGTCAGGAATTATCCGGTTATGTAGCACAGCTGAACTATGGTATCAAAGCAGTCAAGAACACACTCGCACACTTATCAGAAGTTGCTCTTGGCGGAACAGCAGTAGGAACAGGACTGAATACACCGCAAGGATATGATGTTCTTGTCGCAAAATATATTGCTCAATTCACAGGACACCCGTTCATCACAGCAGAGAACAAATTCGAAGCTTTAGCTTCTCATGATGCAATTGTAGAAACACATGGCGCATTAAAACAACTCGCTGTTGCATTAAATAAAATAGCAAATGATATTCGGATGTTAGCATCTGGCCCACGTTCAGGTATTGGTGAAATAATAATCCCTGAAAACGAACCAGGCTCATCTATCATGCCTGGAAAAGTCAACCCTACACAATGTGAAGCATTAACAATGGTAGCAGCACAGGTCATGGGTAATGATGTGGCTATTACAATTGGTGGCACACAAGGTCATTATGAGCTTAACGTTTTTAAACCCGTAATGGCTGCTAATTTCTTGCAATCTGCTCGCTTAATTGGTGATGCCTGTATTTCTTTTGAAGAACACTGTGCAATCGGTATCGAACCGAATCACGCGCGCATCAAAGAACTGGTTGACAACTCATTGATGTTAGTCACTGCATTAAACACCAAAATAGGTTACTATAAAGCTGCGGAGATTGCTCAAACCGCTCATAAAAACAACTCTACACTAAAAGAGACTGCTATTGCTTTGGGCTATGTTACAGCAGAACAATTTGACGAATGGGTAAAACCTGAAGAAATGGTAGGTAGCTTAAAATAACCGAGTGCAGATATTTATCAAAAAACATTTAAACATAGTTGCATACTTAGGACTTTCCCTAAGTATGCTTTTTGTCTTTTCAGGATGCCAGCGACATTCTGAAATGCAAACCGAGGGGGTCTCTTTCCTCCAAGGAGTGTGGGTGCAGGACAGCATCCCGCAGCAGCAACAAATGCTTAATTTTACACTGCATGAGTTCACTTTCACCTGCGACTCGCTGTATGCGAAAATGCACATGCATGCAAAAACGAAGACCATGCCCGACAGCTGTTTCAATAACGGGTCATGGACCGAATATGCTAAGGCAGTATATGTGCTACGAGGCGACAGTATCATAGCCGAAGGTATATATACCAAAGAAAATGGGAAACAAAAGATATCTGGCTGCTACAAAAGTGGCCAATACCTACCTCGATTCAAATTAGTATATCATGATAAGGATTCGGTCGTATTGGAAAACAAATTTGACTCTAGACCAATCATATTACGCAAGACTAAAGATATTACCTGCGTCCCCAAAAAGCGTTGGGAAATGTAGAAAAAAGCAAAAGAGCCACAACAATCGTTGTGGCTCTTTTGCTTAGTTTATCAACTTTGAATCGTCCGAAGACTTCAATAGATTTGCTTTTAATTCGTTTTCAGATTGTAGCAATTCTTGCTCCACCACCTTTCTTTTTTCCCGTCCATCGCGCTGTATCTGAAGCACCTGTTCGATTGTACTTATGATATCAGTATTTGCCTTTTTTATAGTCTCGATATCCACGATCCCACGCTCTGTTTCACGAGCTACACTGATTGTAGACTCTTTAAGCATTTCGGAATTTTTACGCAATAGTTCATTTGTCGCATCCGTTACCGCTTTTTGTGCTTCCAAGGCACGTTGAGAATGAGCAATACCTAGGGTAAGCACCATTTGGTTTTTCCACAAAGGCAACGTATTAACAATACTGGACTGTATTTTCTCCATCAGCGAACTACTATTGCTTTGTATCATCCGAATCTGCGGTGCCGTCTGTAACACAACCATGCGTGTCAACTTCAGATCATGAATCTTTCGTTCAAAACGAACGACATGTTGCTCCATATCTTTATAGGCCTGTATCTTGTGTTGGTCTCCAGACTCTTCTGCCTCTTTCTTCAATTCGGGTAGCGTAATACGATGTACTTCGTCCAACTTTTCCTCTCCCGCAGCGATGTGCAGCGACAACTCTTTGAAATAGTTTTGATTTTCGACAAAAAGTTTATCAAAGATATTAACATCTTTCAATAGGGTCTTATAGTGTCCTTCTAATTTCAATTCAATCTGATGAATATTCTTTTCAACGGAAGCATACTCTGTACGCATGCGTTGGATTTTCTTCTTTAAAGAATCAAAAAATGGGATCAGTGGTTTTTTATTCAGATTCTCATCAAAAGATTTAATATCCGAACGAAGATTTAACAGAATCTCTTCAGCTCCGCCCATATCTTTAGTACGCACCTGCTTTAATATCTCATTCGAAAAATTACTCACCTTGGTCTGACTAGCGACACCAAATTGAATAATATCCGTTGTTGAGTTCAAATTTATCTTATCTCTATACTGCTGAATTAAGGCTTTCTCTTCATCCGAAAAGCTGACCTGCATATCTTTACTTTTATCCTGATTGTTATCTTCGTAGGAAGTCAAATCTATTGTGCTCATAGTTTCTATTAATCTTTTAAGAGGTTCTTATTTTTTAAGGTCTGTAAGTAAACATCCGACTCTGCAGACACATCCAATAGACGTGCTTTTATTAAGTTCGTGACATCAATTTCAATGGCTGCAGCTGCCTGGGCAAGTACTGCTTCTAACTTATTTTTAGAATCCAGTGTCACTTGATTATGAAGTCTCGTGTTTTCCAAATCATCATACTCTCGCAGTACATTTACAACCGTCCCGTGTCTAACCAAGAATTTTTCAGCCTCTTGAACATCTCTTTGCTCTAACAAATGGAAAAGGCGAACAATTTTAGCCACATACTGTTGTATATTTCGATTATCCACCTCCTTTTGAAAATACATCAATTTAGTGACGAATGATTGCGGTGTCTCTATCTGTGCCTGTGCCAATTCCAGTCGGCGCTGATCCGCCGGCGTATTAATCCATGTCAACGGACGGACTTCGCCCAACTCTAGTCGTTGCAAATAGGATTTTGATTGATTGAGCAACAGTCCATTCCCTACGATATAAGAGGTGATATACCCACAGACTGTAAGCAACATTCCCTGTGACATCGCTCCAGCGAAAACATAGAAGGAATAAAAAAGACCAAATTGAACAAAAAGCAACAGCCAAGACAACAGATACCACGATCTGACTTTCCCCTTAGATGCCTGAGACATCATCACCAATGGATGAATAGGGGGTGCAAACATTAAAATCGACAAAAATGTCCATTTCAATCGTCCCAACTCCCAACGTTTACTCTTTTTTGTGGCCCAACCCATAATGCAATTTAATTATTTTTTTGGTAAAAAAGCCAACTATTCAGCTCCACCAAAAGCTATTGTTACATCGATATCCAATTCTTGTTCCAATTATATATATTTTTACATCATGGCAGAAAAAAACAGTTACATTATTTACTTACGTGTCATTGCGACAGTCTTCGTTGTGTTGATCCACGCTTCAACAGGTTTTCTCTATCGAATAGATACAACTGCCTTCGATTGGAATTACGCCAATTGGATAAATGCCGCAACACGATGTGCTGTCCCTTTATTTGTCGTTATTTCGGGCGCTTTGTTACTGCAAAAAGAAGAAAACACTTGGAGTTTTTATAAAAAAAGACTTCCAAAACTGATTTACCCTTTTCTATTCTGGACAATCATCTACCTGATTTACTACTTTTATCGGTACACCAATTTTGCGACATTGTCATTTGAAACGATATGCACCATCGCTCAAGACAAAATATTGCACGGTGCCAATGCACATCTATGGTACTTATACATGATTATCGGACTTTATCTAGCCATTCCCTTTTTAAGAAAGATCATCACAAACTGCAGCATAAAGGAAATAGAACTATTTCTACTGTTTTGGTTTCTGAGTATGTTTATCGCCAACAAGGGATTTTATACGGTAATGCCAAAATTTGATCTGACCTTTTTTTCAGGCTATATCGGTTACTTGGTACTAGGGCATTACCTGACGATACAACAGTTTAATTGGCACCGATATGCGCCATTATTAGGATATCTATTAGTCACCATTATTACAGCAACAGGCACTTACATGCTCAATCAAAAAGGCAACCAGTTGAATACTATACTCTATAATTATGTATTTCCCACTACAGCACTAGCCGCTAGCAGTATATTTCTCTTGGTCAAACAGTATACACAACAGACGAGTGTCATCCCAAAATGGGTTTTAATAATAGATAGATACAGTTTCGGCATCTATCTTTGCCATATTATCCCTTTGAACTTTTTACACCCACTTTTATCACGCTACATGGGCACTGAATGGGTCATCCCTCTAGCGACATTAAGCACAGTAATAGCATCTATCTTAATCACTTTTGCAATCCGAAAAATCCCTTACGGTAAGTATATAAGTGGTTAAGCTTAATTTGCGGACAGCAAACCATTATCAAAACAATTGATAATGAAATACCGCGCTAGTCCACAGGTGATATCCTTATCGCTCAATGTTGAAAGCACAACCTCGCAGTTATTCAGAATTCGTCCCATAGCATAAGTCTGTATCTGCTGCTGGATAGGATTTGTAATCAGCGTTGCTGCCTTAGCGAATTTGCCACCGAGTACAACCCGTTCTGGATTAAAGATCTGAACAAACAACGCAATCGCCTTACCCAGGTTTTTGCCCAATTCCGTAATTAATTCAATAGCATATTGATCTCCTTCCAAGGCCGCATCTATAATATGTTGCGGCAGAATATTCTCACTATTAAATTTTTTAGTCAATAATGTGGGGACATTATTTTTAATATCTTGTCCTGCCCTCTTGACCAAAGATATCCCCGAAGCAACTGTTTCCAAACATCCTCTTTTCCCACAGTAACAGAGCTCCCCGTCCTCAATAAAATTCATATGTCCCATCTCTCCCGAAAATCCATTCTTACCCATATAAATTTCTCCCTGAGCAACAATACCTAATGCCATCCCCCAATCCATAAGAATCGTCAATCCATTTTCAACATGTTTCAGCGCTCCAAAATTCTGTTCCGCATAAGTCGTCAACTTAACATCGTTGACAATATAAACCTTCTTAGCAAAAGATTTCTCCAGATGACTTTTCAAGTCGAAATCAGTCTCGAAGAAGAAAGAGTAATTTTTCCCTTTTAATTTATCAATCAGCCCGGGCATAGAAATAGCCAGTCCAGACACATCCTGCCAATTCAAAGCATGGCTGAGGACATAGTTATTAATTAAATCCTCAAACTTACTCAACCCTTCTACTCCGACCGACAAATCATATTCAAATACCTCAAAAGGAGCTAAAACCCTATTGTTATTATCTATAAATGAAATTTTAACAGAAAATCGATTCACTTCGACACATAAAACCTTAAATATACCATCATTCAATTGGTACAAATTAGGTTTACGTCCACCAACAGATTCTCCTCTCTCATTCTGAATAAGTAATTTTTGGTCTATCAGCTCCACAATCAATGTATTCAATGTTGGAAAGCTTATACCTAAAACTTTCATCAATTCATTAACAGAAATAGCCTCCTTGTCATAGACAGCACGCAGCAGTCTATTTTTCTTCTGCATGGCACGGATTTGCTTAGGATCAGATAAGCTTGATAAAAGATTTTCTAAAATACTCATAAAACAGGTCCTATAAAGGCTGACAATTTATTCTATCAACCATTGCTTCTAATATACAACTTATAATAAATACTACCTTAAAAATGAAAGTTTATTAAAATAATAAAAAATAATCGTGGACAATTATTTAAAAAATAGATAAACAAAAAAATTTACTTCTTAGATTGATTTTGACATCCAGCATAATTTAAAGATCTGGGCTTTCTATGAGCAGAGCCCATCATTCCATTTTCTACTCTCTCGATGTTGTTTTACGCTTAATTAGCTGGTACTTATATAGTAACATCTAGGAACCATGTTATTACTACGTTATTTTTTAACAAGTAATAAATCAGAATATAATAGGGAGATAACAAGGGGTTTATTCGCTTTACTCCGAATGAAGTCCCTGTTATCTCCGAATAAAGTCCGTATGAAATCCTTATTATATAATAAAGTGTACACTAGTTGGTATCAAGCTGAACCTATTTTAGTTTAAGAAATGTGAAGTAATAGTTTTTTCGGTATAAAGAAAAAGGGGTTGTCTTGAGTATTACAAGACAGCCCCTTCTATATTTTTTATTGAATTGACTTAGAAAGGTAAATCATCGTCATCTGCTCCTGAAGAGCTGATATCTACTGGTGCAGGCATTTCTCCATAGCCTGGTGCTGATGCACCCGATCCTGTGTTTGCCAATTTCGTTACACGCCATGCGACCAACGAGTTAAAATATGTGGTAACGCCATCTTTATTAGTCCATGGGCGTCCACGAAGGTTAAATGATATCTCAATTTCTTCGCCTACCGACAAGTTATCAAAGATACTAACTCTATCTTGTGTCGCTTCAAAGCGAATATACTCTACAAACTGTGGGTTCTCGGCGTATGCAACAATAAGATCTCTTTTCTTGAAAGACTCTGTAACCTGCTGTAAAGCACCGACTTCGTGCACTTTTCCTCTGATTTCCATATTCAAAATTATTAAACGATAAAATTACACATTTTTTGCGTTTTAGATTAACTAACTTTGCATAAATATGAAGGAAGTTTTCAACACCCAGAAAAAGGTGATCATAACATGCAATAAAAGACTATCACCTTACTTGCAAGAAGAAGTACTAGCTCTAGGCTTCGATATCAAACGTTTATTTAATACAGGACTGGAGCTATTCGCATCTCTAAACGAGTGTGTGAAATTAAATTTGAACCTACAAACCGCAAGTCAGGTCTTATATGAGCTGGCCTCGTTTCGAGCAAAAGACCCTAAGGAACTATATGACAATCTAATAAAACTTGATTGGGAAAACATAATTCCTTTTGACGGTTATTTCTCTGTGACCTCTAACGTACACAATGAAACTATAACCACTCCGTTATTTGCCAATGTAAAAGTGAAAGATGCCATAGTTGACCGTATAAAAGACAAAAAGGGAGTTCGTCCAAATTCCGGACCAGACCTTTCAAAAATTGTAATCCATTTACATTGGATGGAAGATCGTGCGGAGATATTTATAGATAGTTCTGGAGAGACCCTGGCCAAACACGGTTACAGAAAGCATCCTGGGAAAGCTCCTATGCTTGAAGCTTTAGCTGCATCCACGATACTGGCAACCAAATGGGATGGGAAAACACCATTTATAAACCCAATGTGTGGTTCAGGCACACTGGCTATAGAAGCAGCCTTGATAGCTCAACACCGAGCACCCGGGTTACTACGCATGAACTATGCGTTCATGCACGTGATAGGTTATGATGAAAATGTTTTCTTTAACGAACGGAAACTATTAAAAGAAAAAACCGATAAATCGAACGTACCTCCAATAATCGCTTCGGACATTTCTGAACAAGCCATAGAAATTGCAAAAATTAATGCAAAAACCGCTGGAGTAGAACACCTCATAGATTTTCAAGTTTGCGATTTCGCAGACACAACGGTACCTGCCACACCTGGAGTAATCATGTTCAACCCAGAGTACGGCGAGCGCCTAGGTACACACAGTAAACTAGAGATCACCTACAAAAGAATGGGAGATTTCATGAAACAAGAATGTAAAGGTTATCGGGGCTATGTATTTACTGGGAACCCTGATCTCGCCAAGAAAATTGGTCTTAAAGCCTCCAGACGTTTTGAATTCTTCAATGGAAAATTGGATTGTAGACTGTTGCAATACGAACTCTACGACGGATCTAGAGAGAACTAATGATGCAGGAGATAATCGATAAAACGGTCATTTTTGTTCAGGAAACCCTTAAGGATGCTGAAGCAGGGCACGACTGGTGGCACATACAGCGTGTGTGGAACAATACCAAATTAATCCTGGAAACAGAGCAGGCAGATCGCCTGGTCTGTGAATTGACTGCTTTACTCCATGATATAGCTGATAGTAAGTTCAATAATGGAGACGAACAAATAGGTCCTCGAATCGCGGGAGAATTTTTAGCTTCCATCTCGGTAGCTCCAGAAATTATAGAACATGTACAGAAAATCATTCTCAACATGTCGTTCAAGGCCTCGTTAGGAACTGTAGATTTTCACTCCAAAGAATTGGAAGTAGTGCAAGATGCTGACCGACTAGATGCTATAGGCGCTATAGGAATAGCCCGTGCATTTACATACGGAGGATTTAAGAATAGAGAAATCTACAATCCCCACATTCCTATCCAGTTAGAGATGGACAAAGAGTCCTATAAAAATACGACTGCCCCTACGATAAATCATTTCTATGAAAAGCTACTTTTATTAAAAGATAAAATGAATACTGCTACGGCAAAAGAAATAGCGCAGGAAAGACATCAATACATGGAAAGTTTTTTGCAACAATTCTACGACGAATGGAATGGTTTAAAGTAAGTTAACCATTAATTAACAAAAGATTCTTAATTTAGGCAGTATGAAATCTAAACATACTGCCTTTTTCTTTGCTATATTTTTGTTTTTTCTTTTAACGGGGACAAAAGTACATGCCCAAAACATAGATTCTATTCTGTTTTCAAACGTTGAATGGCACAGCCATCCAATAAAAAAAGGAATTATCTGGAAACAAGCGAATATCCCAGGAATCTTCAAGACTCAACAGGAGATTAACATTATCGAAATTGACTTAAAAAAGCACAACAAAAAGATACATCTTGCCGCCTTATCTAAAAGTCGGGAGAAGACATCCATATTAGCTCAACAGCATAATGCTATATTAGCACTTAACGGCGGCTTTTTTGATATGAAAAATGGTGGCGCAGTAGATTTTATCAAAGTGAACCATCAAATCATCAACATGACGGTAGCCAAATCTGCCCGCGCTAATGCCTATCTGGCATTTAATCATAAAAAACTATTAATTACCGATGACTCCACGCAAATCAGTGATTACCCGAATGTCCTATTAGCAGGACCGCTCTTACTAAAAGACGGACTATCATATCCTCTTTCAAAAAATGCATTCAATGACAATAGACATCCTCGAACTGCCATAGCCCTAAAAGACAATAAACTTATTCTTATGACTATAGATGGCAGAAATGCAAAATCGCAAGGACTGACTTTAGGTGAACTAGAAAAAATATTCCGTTGGTATGGGTGTCAGTCAGCAATGAATCTCGACGGTGGCGGAAGCACAACTATGTATATCAAAGGACAAGCAGACCACGGCGTCGTAAATTACCCCAGTGACAATAAACTTTTTGACCATCAAGGCGAACGCGCCGTATCAAACATTATCTATTTGACGAATTAAATCTCACTTGAAAGAACCAGTATTTGCCTATGAAACTTTTATCAACCTTCTTCCTATTGGCATTCGCATTAAACAATGTATGTGCTCAATCTTCAAAAATCATTGCCCACCGTGGCGCATGGAAAAACACGCACGCACCTCAAAACAGTATTGCAGCATTACAAGAAGCCATCAAACAGGGGGTATGGGGTAGCGAGTTTGATGTGCACATGACCAAAGATGGCATACTGGTGGTAAATCATGACAAGGATTTTTATGGTATCGATATAGCTACTTCTACCTACGAAGAACTTTTAGCAAAAGAGCACCCTAACGGTGAAAAAATACCAACTGCAGAAGAGTACCTCAAAGAAGGTTTAAAGCAGAAAAAAACAAAATTAATTTACGAACTCAAAACCAACCGTCTTGGTGTAGAAGAAACCTTAAAATCTGCCGAACTGTCTTTAGCACTGATAAACAAGCTACATGCGAATAAAATGGTCGAGATTATTGCTTTTAGCTGGGACGCCTGCCTAAAACTACGCAGCATAGATAAAGAAATAAAAATCCACTATTTAAATGGCGACAAAAATCCAACAGCACTAAAAGAAGCAAAGCTATCCGGCTTCGATTATAATATTAATGCATTAAAAGCAAACCCTAACTGGATTGAGGAAGCTCACAATAAGAAATTGAACACCAATGTTTGGACAGTGAATAAGCAAGAAGATATGCTGTATTTCATGCAGCAAAAGATCAATTACATTACTACAGACGAACCCGAATTATTACACACTGTCTTAAACCAAAAATAACATAAAATATCCATGTAGCACTGACTGCACAAACACGAATGACCGCGACGCAGCATGCCTACCATTTGAAATAAGAAATCGGCTAATACAGTTTGGATATTCCATCCCGACAAGTCAGGACTAGTTAATGGCGATTAAAAAGACAAACCGGTCCGCCAGTTGGCGGATCATGAAATAATCATTTACATATGAAAAAAGCAATAGTATTCCTTTTCCTTATAGGTTTTCTGTGTCAGGGGATTGCACAGGAAATTCGTACTGCAAGTTTTAATATCCGGTTAAAGACGGATAAGGATGTGGGCAATCTTTGGGATGACCGCAAAAACCCTCTTTGTAACCTCATCCTATTCCACGAATTCGACATCTTTGGCATACAGGAAGGCTTTATTGAACAGGTTAAAGATATGAAAGATCGACTAGTTGATTATTCCTATATTGGAGTGGGGCGTGACGATGGGGCAGAAAAGGGAGAGCATTCTGCAATTTTCTATAACAACAACCGGTTTAAAATGTTGAAAAACGGCACATTTTGGTTGTCCGGCACCGATACGGAGCGGCCAAACAAAGGTTGGGATGCCGCCCTGCCGAGAATATGCACATGGGGTATTTTTCAAGATAAAAAAAATGGTAAGAAATTCATTTTCATGAATACTCATTTTGACCATGTTGGCGTTGAGGCCAGACGAGAAAGTGCGAAACAGATTTTAGCAAAAGCAAAAGAATTTGCCAAAGATCTTCCCCTTATTCTGACCGGTGATTTCAATGTAGATGAAAAAAATGAGGCCTACTTCACACTTGCCGAAAGTGGAATAGTTCAAGACACCTATACACTGGCTCCGATAAAGTACACTCCTAACTCTACATTTAATGGATGGGGGAAAAGTATAAAAGAAACAGGTAGAATCGATCATATTTTCATCACTAAACCTTTCAAGGTATTAAAATACGGGGTACTTACTGATACATATATGAACAAGTTTCCCTCAGATCACTTCCCTATACTTAGCGTTCTGAAATGGTAGGTTTCTAGCATATACTTTCGTATTTTTGCATCTCAATAAGATGTACATGAAAACGACAAATATACTGGCGATAAGCTTGGTTTCTATCCCTCTCTTTTGTGGGATAGAAGCTATCGGGCAGACCAAACGTCCACTATCTTCCCTAGCAAGCAAACTAGGTTCCAAATCCAAAACTACTTCTTCAAAGAATGCAGGAAATACGATTACGCAAACAGAAGCGATTACCGGAATTAAACAAGCATTAAGTAACGGACTCACTAATAGCATCAACACATTATCAGTCAAAGACGGTTTTTTGGGAAATGCAGCAGTAAAGATATTAATGCCTAAAGAAGCGCAACAAATAGAAAAAACGTTACGCTCCATAGGAATGGGAAGCCTCTGTGATAAATTCGTCATGAGTTTAAATAGAGCTGCCGAATCTGCGGTCAAAGAAGCTGCTCCTGTATTCGTGAGTGCTTTATCCCAGATGACGGTAACGGACGCATTCAATATTCTACTGGGTTCAGAGCAGGACGCTGCTACTTCTTTTTTCAAGCGTACGACTTCTGCTGCCCTAAGCTCAAAATTTAGCCCCATTGTTGAATCCGCCTTAGGCAAAAACAATGTTAGTGGCTACTGGACACAACTCACCTCGGCATATAATAACCTTCCTCTCGCTCGCAATAAAGTAGACACTGATTTAAACGCTTATGTGACTGGAAAAGCGATAGAAGGGCTCTTTGTGCAGGTCGCTGCAGAAGAACTCAAAATCAGACAGAACTTGGTTGGAGCTAGAAACTCAAACATTTTAAATGATGTCTTTGGCTGGGTAGATAAACAGAAATAGATAATAAACAATAAAACATGGATCACTCAAATATCAATACAATAAAAGACTTCAAAGTTGCAGATCACTTTATCCGTTACGTACAGATAGATACACAATCGGACGCTGGCTCGGCAACTTTCCCCTCTACTGCGAAACAGCTCAACTTAAGCAAACTGCTCGTTGAAGAACTTTTAGCGATAGGTGTAAAAGACGCTCAATTAGACCAAAATGGTTATGTTTACGGAACAATTCCGTCCAATACAAACAAACAAGTTCCTGTAATCTGTTTTTGTTCACACGTAGACACTTCTCCGGATTGCTCAGGAAAAGATGTAAAGCCCATCATCCACACGAATTACCAAGGGCAGGATCTTGTTCTTCCGGATGACAGCAGTGTTGTTATCAGATTTACAGAACATAAGGATTTAGCCGAACAAATTGGAAATGACATCATCACCGCATCGGGCACGACCCTTTTAGGGGCAGATGATAAAGCTGGTGTTGCTGAAATCATGGAGGCTGCGAGACTATTAATCAACAACCCACAGATTAAACATGGAGATATCAAAATTCTTTTCACACCAGATGAGGAGATAGGTCGTGGTGTTGATTTTGTCAACTTAGAACACCTCGGTGCACAATTTGCATATACTATGGATGGTGAAAAAGCGGGTACGATTGAAGATGAAACATTCTCCGCCGACGCAGCAAAAGTCACCATACACGGTGTATCTGTACACCCAGGCTTTGCCAAAAACAAAATGCAAAGTGCGATAAAGATCGCTGCAAAGATTGTAGAATCTCTTCCTACTGATCGCTTATCTCCAGAGAGTACATCAGGGAAACAAGGATTCGTACACCCGACAAACATCTCAGGGACAGTCGAAAAAGCTACTATAGATTTTATTGTCAGGGACCACGCGACCAACAACCTTCAACAACATGAAAATGAACTAGAAGCACTTGTCAAGGAGATTACCGCTACATACCCAGGCTGTACATACACTTTTGAGACTAAAGAGCAATACCGAAACATGAAAGAGGTGCTTGACCAATACCCTCAAATCATGGAGATTGGTTTAGAAGCAATTGAACGAGCAGGTATGAAAGCTGAAAAACGTAGCATCCGTGGTGGTACCGATGGTTCAAGACTATCTTTTATGGGCTTACCTTGTCCCAATGTGTTTGCTGGAGGTCATGCATTCCACGGAAAAATGGAATGGGTGAGTGTACAGGATATGGAGAAAGCAGTGAAAACAATTTTGCATATCGCTGCACTTTGGGAAGAAAAATCGAACTAACACGATATTAGATTATGAAGAAAATAACAGTTGTAATAGCTTTTCTTGTTTGTTTAATAAGTAGTGTATTTGCACAGGAGCCAGTCGAACTTAAAGGAAAAGTCACCGACGAAAACAATAAGTCTATCAAAAACATAACAGTCACTATAAAAGGTAAGGATGAGACCGTTCAAACCAACGATACGGGAATATACCATACTGTAATACAGGAAGGCAAGCAAGTAATTAAATTCTCTGCTCCTGGTTATGCCTCTAAAACTGTAATCATCGAAATAGTAGACGATACTGAACTCGACATACAATTAGAGAAAATACAGAACTCCAAATCATCTCGTTTATAACGATTAATTCATCATATCATGAAGAAAGCAAATAATGTCTTAGATGCAATCCACTTTAGAAGAACAGTAAACCAAAACAGCTTTACAACGGAAGAAGTAAGTAGAGAAGACATTTTGACCATATTGGAGGCTGCTAATGCAGCCCCAACACACAAGCGCACGCAACCTTGGCGATATGTAATCTTTCGCAAAGAAGGACTAGAGCGTCTAGGCACAGAGCTCGCGCGTATCTACAAATCTATCACTCCTGCTGAGAAATACACCGAGGTAACAGAACAGAATATGGCGAAAAAGTCAACCATGTCCAATGTCGCGATCGCTATTGTTGTAAACTACACGGGAGATGTTCCAGAGTGGGAAGAGCTGGCTGCAACAGCATGTTCGGTAGAAAATCTATGGCTAGCTGCGCATTCGCTGAATATCGGTGGATATTGGGCGACGCCAGGATTAATCAATCACCTGGGTGGTTTCTTAAATCTTGAAGAGAACCAAAAATGTATTGGTATCTTTTATTTAGGACATCATAACGCTGATGCTCGTGAGCCAGTAAGAACCCCCATTGAAGACAAAATTCGTTGGGAAGAATAATAAAAAAAGAGCAAAGATTGAATGTCTTTGCTCTTTTTTATTTACATCTTCAACTGATGAAGATCAATACGCATCTCCACCTCATGTCCTCTCCATTTTGGACCATCCTCCAACAATTTCACTAGCTCGTTATATTCCGTTAGATTTTCTTTTCCATTAATAGATAGCTGGAATGGTTTCCCTTGTTCATCTACTTTGAAACGAACCAAAACCTCTCCTTCCTTGTGCCCCTTCCCTGTATAATCATGTGTGAGGTAAAGCTCATATTTTGCCCATCCAATCACTGGTTCTCCATCAAACTGTCCTGTATTGGCTACTGCTATCGAAAACACCTGATCCTGCATAAGTTCAACTTCTGTCAACTTCGATTTCTGTTGTGGCAGATACCGCAACAGCAAAAGTGTACAAATCGCAACAAACATCACCGCAGCAGTCGCCCCTATCGCTAGACGTTGCCAGCCATAGAATCGCTTACTTTTACCGATTGATTGTTCTGCTATACGGGTTGCCAACCGCTGTTGCAACAAACTTAACTGCTTGACATCGACACCCTCTTGCAGCCCATAACCATCAATAGCATCCTGCAGAAATGGATCTTCTAAAGCTTCTCGCTCTAGCGCATGCATTTCCTCACGGTTCATTAAACCATTGACGTAGTTATGAATTCGCGATAATTGATAATTATTTTCCATTTCCTTTACTTTCCATACAGATTTTTAAGTTACGCTTTCCATTTTGAATCGCACTCTTAACCTTATTCAAATCATATCCTGTACGCTCAGCGATATCTTTATAACACATTTGTTCTAAATAAAACAAGCGCACACATTCTCCCTGTTCCATATTCAGTTTTTCCAAACAGGAGTCCAATTTTTCAAAATCCTCTTCATCCCATTTAAAACCATCATCCCGCACCAGTTTCTGCTCACTTTCCAAAAGATTATCCTCAATATCTAAATGCACAGCCCGCTTATCCTTCCTCAGCTGCATCAGACAATAATTCTTAGTGTAAACGTGTAACCAACTTTTAAAATTATCAACGGCATGCAACCTCAGCTTATTCACTAGTTCCTCAAAAATATGCATAACCGCATCCTGACTCCGATCGGCGTCCTGCAGATATTTGAAGCACACACCGTAAAGAAGCGACATATAGGGCGCATAGAGCTTCCCCAGAACATCTAAGTTTCCGGTTATCTTGTACTCCTCAAGTAACTCCTTTTCATTCATCCAGTCCTTCTTTCTATATTAAAGATGTATTAAGATACATAATTCCATAAATAAAATACACTTTCCTCAAAATAGCTTTTCGCCATTCGGACAGCGCCAGCCCAAACCAACTATAGTCCATTAATTTCTCAAAAAGTATTCATATACGAACACTTTCAGAACAAAGAAGTACTTATCTGAACAACAAAAATGCAATGATCAAGGTTACAATAACATTAAATGTTTGGGCAATAAGGAATGCATAAAGAGGCTTCTTATTGTCCTGTTTAAACAAATCTTTAAAATTGGTCTCCAAACCAATCGAAGTAAATGCCAAAGCAAACCAAAGACCCTGTAAACTTTTAAGACTATCTTTTACGAGCTCGTGCGTCTCACTGGGCACCACAAAGGAAAAAAGAAGAGAAACAAATACAAAGCCTATAACAAACTTTGGAAAGCGCTCCCATATCAATTTTAGTGTTGGCTTGTCACGTTTAGTTTCCTCATCGACAGAGTTGGAATAAGTCCAATAAATACTGATAAAAAAAGCAGCAATTCCTAATAACACATTTTGCGAGAATTTTACGATTGTACTTATTTCCAAGGCTTTCTCGCCTACCAGTGTTCCTGATGCGGCTACCGCTCCAGAAGTATCTATAGAACCTCCTAACCAAGCGCCAGTAACCTCCTGGGAAAGCCCCATCTTATCGGCAAGATAAGGCATGAATATCATCATCGGTATTGCGGTAATAAGAACCAACGAAATCACATACGATAGCTTCTTATTGTCCCCTTTTATAGCCCCCGACGTCGCGA
Organism: Sphingobacterium yanglingense; assembly: GCA_040395455.1. Lineage (GTDB taxonomy): Bacteria > Bacteroidota > Bacteroidia > Sphingobacteriales > Sphingobacteriaceae > Sphingobacterium > Sphingobacterium yanglingense_A. Next base: position 33,225 of record JBEBQJ010000027.1, read on the forward strand.
TTGCGGCAGACACCCCACAGATAGACACCGCACTGGAGAGCATCAGCGACATTTCCTTATCAATTTTTAATTTCTTACAGACCCAAAAAGCAAAGTACCAAACCGAGATAACTACAACGAGTGCCTGGATAAGCCCTAAAGATCCTGCCTTCAGTATATCGCCAAATATAACCGTAGATCCGAGTAAAATAAGGCCTATTTTGACATAGAGCTCCGTACTCAATGCATTCTTAAACCAATCGGGTAGGACAAAGAAATTACTTATCGTGAGGCCTATCCCTAAACTAAAGATAACAGCCTCTAAATTATACTCCTTTACAACCGTATTTCCCGCTAGGACGACTGCTATTATTGTCAATAAATACACAATAGGGAATACGACCAATAAAGCTTTGACATTTTTCTTTAACAAAAAAGCGCCCACTATGCCCACTCCATAGACTAAGATAAATTGGCATAAAATAGCAAACAGGTTGGTCGTGGAAAAGACCTTACTCCCTAACTCGCTAAAATCATTCCAGCCAAAACTAGGTACGGGAACAATGACACCAGACAAGGCTAAAAATATGACGGCAAGACCTAATATAACGACTACCCAATCTTCTGTGAAGGAAAATGTTTTTGATGACATAATTTATGTTGATTTTATCAGTTGAGCCAAAGCGCTGTGAAGATAGCTATATTTGAATTTAAAACCATCTTCTATCGTTTTTTTTGTTGTGGCAGGCACCGTTTGCAACAATAAGCTTACGTCAACTCCTTTCAAAAAAGAACCAATATAAGCTATCGGAACAGGAAGTGGTATCCCAAAGGAAACTTTAGCTTCTTTTCGAAAGACCTCCATAAACGTTGCGTTGCTTACTGTCTCTGGACTACATGCATGATAAAGGGGCGCAGGATTCTCCAGTTCGACAATCCACTTTACCATTTGCATAAAATCGTGCTCATGGATCCAACTTACCATTTGCTTTCCATTACCCACTTGCCCTCCCATTCCCATTTTCACTAGGGGGTGCAACTCCGCAAACATCCCTGAGTGCACACCTAAAACCGGGCTGATACGTAATATCACTTTCTTCGTCTGTTGTAATGATATACTGTCCATTGCCTCTTCCCATTCCTGAGCCAAAACACTCAAAAAATCTATTCCATAATCGATACTATCCTCAGCGTGTAATCCCTTCTTTCCGCCAAAGATTGAAATTCCTGAAAAGTTAATCCACAACCGAGGTGGATTCTTTAAGGATTGGACAGCTTTTCCTAGGAGCTTGGTCGGGACCACCCTTGATTCAGTCAACGCTTTCTTATTCTTTTCCGTAAATCGGCATTGTATACTTTTTCCGCAAAGATTAATTAAGGAATCCGCTCCCTCCAATTCGTCCACCCAATTGCCTAGAGTCTCTCCATCCCAATAAACATAGTTGACTTCTTTTAGGCTCTCCTCCGATTTACTTCGTGAAAGAACCACGACTTCTATCCCCGAAGCCAACAGCATCTTGGCCAACAGTTGACCGAGATACCCACTACCTCCTGCTAGTATAACCTTTTTCATACACATATGATTTTCTTTCATTTATCATCCGCTTCATGGCTGATTCACCACTATTTGTACTCCACACTAAACAAATGTATTTCTTCTATTTTTTAACAATTCTCGATACCTTTCTTTAGATAAGACACCCAATTTTCGGCAGGGCCTCACAGCATCACATCAATATCATGATGATCCTTTAGCGCAGCTTTTGCTGCTGCATAGCCACACATCCCATGCACACCACCACCAGGAGGCGTAGATGACGAACAGATATAGACTGCTGGATTTGACGTGCGATAGGGGGTCAATGAACGTACAGGTCTCGTATACAACTGCCGGATATCCATCAAGCCTCCATTGATATCCCCTCCTACATAATTGGGGTTATAGCTTTCCATTTCCACAGCATTCATCGTAGACCTTCCTATAATTGTATCCTTGAATCCCGGTGCAAATCGCTCTACCTGTGCTTCTATAGCTTCCGCTCGGTCCACATCCAAACCATTCGGCACATGACAATACGCCCAGCCGGTATGTTTTCCTTCCGGTGCTCTCGTCTGATCAAAAGAACTCTGCTGTGCAAACAAAACAAAAGGGTCGGCTATCACTTTTCCTTGCTGTGTCATTTTTTCGTAATAGGCTATCTGCTCATAGGTATTTCCCAAGTGCACCGTAGCGGCCTGATTGCATCGTTTATCCCTAAACGGTGTAGGGTCGGATAAAGCCCAGTCTACCTTAAATACTCCCATTCCCTGTTTGTAGCGTTCAAGTTGCTTTCGATAGCTCGCTTTCCATTCTATCCCTTTCAATGTCAAAAGTTGCCGAGGCGTAAGATCTAATAGTAACATACCATGCGGTGGGAGTTCCCGAATATCCTCCACCCAAAAGTCGCACTGTACCTGCCCCCCTAGTGAAAGGTAATAAGCTTGCAAAGCATCTGCAATAGATTGTGACCCTCCCACCGGAATAGGCCAGCCATACTTATTTCCCACTGCCATCAGCACCATTCCGATTGCGGATGTTCCCCAATTGGACAGAGGTTGTATCCCATGTGCTGCCATCCCTCCAAACAAGGCTCTCGCCTTTTCCGTCTTGAAGCTATGCACTAACCAATCTGCTGGTAAAAGCGCATCCAAGCCAAATCCCATCATCTGAAACGGACGTTTTGGAAAACGAAGAGGTCCCATGATATCGAGCGCTAATGTCTCCCACTGCTCTGCTACAGGAGCAATGAGATCTTTATATTTTTTTTCATCCACGCCCAGATAGGCAGCAGTCTGTTCGACACTCTGACATAAGAGTCCGACTTCACCGCTTTCCAGAGGATGAGCTGCGGCATAAGGAGCATGAACAAACTTCAACCCATAGTCTGCCAAAGGTAAAGACTGTAAAAATGGAGACGCCATGGCCATAGGGTGTATTGCCGAACATAGGTCGTGTCTATAGCCTGTCATAGTAAGTTCTTTGGTACGCATCCCTCCGCCTACCGTATCCCTACCTTCCAACAACAAGGTAGATAGACCTTGCTGTTGCAACGTAATCGCCGCAGCAAAGCCATTCGGTCCAGATCCAACTATAACTGCATCGTATTTTTTCAATTTGGTCGTTTTTATTAAATGTAATCAAAAACAAGGCAGTTTTAAAATTAAAGTGTCCTCCGTCCCTTTCCTTAAACAAAAGAAGAGCCTGTACAATCCGTACAGGCTCTTCCTATCTATAACATAGGAGCTTAATTAAAAGCAATATTTATTCTCTTCAATCAATTTACGGGCAATACGTTGACGAGCATCTTTTACATTGAAAGGTTGTGCTTTTGTAAATCGACGCAGACCTACCAACATCATATTCAGTTCATCTCCTTCTCCAAAAGAATATAACGCTTCTTTTGCAGCTACATTCACCTTGTCTATAGCCGAGTACAGGTATACCCGTGCCATATCGGTCTGTAGACTTGTAGCTTCTTCACCTTGACTATGGTACAACTTTTCTGCTCTCAACAACACAGATTCAGCAACATATACGTAACCGATAATATCAGCTATATTCATCAGGATTTCCTGTTCCTTAGACAAAGACATCATCAACTTCTGAACCGCTGCACCCGCGACTAGCAATCCTGCCTTTTTTAGATTGGCGATAATTTTCTTCTCTGCTGCAAAAGGTGTGGTATCTTCCTCTCCAAAATCAGGGATAGCCATCAACTCACCAACTACAGCCTGTGCAGGCCCCATCAAATCCAACTCTCCCTTCATGGCACGCTTCAAGAGCATATCCACGACCAATAGACGGTTTACTTCATTCGTTCCTTCAAAAATACGGTTGATACGCGAGTCGCGATAAGCTCGCTCCATCGGAGCTTCAGCAGAATAGCCCATTCCACCATAGATCTGCACGCCCTCATCGACCACATAATCTAACATCTCGGAACACCACACTTTTATAATCGCACATTCGATTGCAAACTGCTCCACCGATTTCAGTTTAGCTTTTGCATCTTCCATCCCTCCTGCGACCAGCGCATCATAAGCGTCGTCAATATTTTGACCTGCGCGGTAGGCTGCCGATTCCGTTGCAAAAAGACGAATCGCCGATTCAGCCAACTTATAGCGTATGGCACCAAATTTTGATATCGATAGGTTGAACTGTACCCGTTCGTTAGCATAATTGATAGCAGTAGAGATAACAGCACGTGCCGAACCAATAGTCGCTGCTCCCAACTTGATACGTCCGATATTCAATATATTAACAGCAATCTTAAATCCGTTC
>JBEBQJ010000028.1:0-37138 GCA_040395455.1 Sphingobacterium yanglingense
ACTCTACCTTTTCTAACTAATTGTTGAATAGTAGGCATTTACCTGTTTTTGTTTTTAAATTTTGTTTAAAAATACTATTAAAGTCCGCAAAGATATAAAGAATATTTTGAACTGTAAACAGTTAGGTCATAAAATGTTTCAACATATTTGCTGGCCTAAGGATCGGTATAGCTATTGAGTTACTTTGGACAACTCTTTTATTTCATACACACAGCGTCTATCCTTGGCCAGAATATGCTCTAATCGTTTGATTTCGTACGCAGGGCCAAATAGTTTGATGAAATTCTGCAGTTCGGCCCTACAGAATCCCTGGCAGGCTGTTGCCGCAGCACAAATAGGGCAATGGCTCTCTATAAAATAATACAGATCTTCTTCTTTTTTCCATTCTGCCATATACCCCTCCTGACTACGCAGCATACTGAGTTTATCCAGTCGACTTTCTATCGTATCTAATCCTGTTAGTGCTTCGGCATATCGGTTATAAGTCTGCTGTTCGCGGTCTGAAATCAAAAGATTTAAGGCGTCGTCGCCCAACAGACTTTTTACCGCCTGTAATAAATCTACAGTAACCTGGGCATGCGTGTCCGGGAAGCGTGAAAAACCTTTGTCCGTGAGGCTGTAATATATCGTTGGACGCCCTACGCCCTCACTCCGTTGCTCGGACATCACTAGTTCCGATTGGATCAGGCCATTGAGATGTTGGCGGGCACCTTCTTTGGTAATGCCTAGCTCTGATGCTATTAATGCAAGTGTAGCCTCTCCACGCATTTTGATAATCATTAAGATACGGTCCACACTCTCTTTTTTCATTTGTTCTATTTGTTACGTTTATGTTTCGGCGTAAAGATAATTCTATTTTTTTAATGCTGATTAATAAAACAAGTTTTGACTTGTTTTATTAATCAGCATTTCTCATTTTTGCACTATGGAATATCGAAGTTTCTTTAACTTTATTCATTACGACTGTTACATTGTACAGGTAATATTGGGCTTATAAGGCCGGCCCATTCGTTCGATTGGCCTCTGGTTATTAATATATTTTAGAAAATGGAGTATGGAAGAAGAAGTTTTTTTTAACAAGGTGCATGCATCCGGTATTATAACAATTGACTTGATGGATTATGAACCACAGGAAGAAGTTTTTTTTCTGGATATTAAAGATTTTCTGTTTATGGGGCTTATCATAAAGGAAAAGGAGTTTAAAGAAGAATTGTCTCGTTACGATTGGGCAGCATTGACTGGCAGAGCAGTGGCCATCGGCTGTAGCGAAGATACCATCATTCCTACCTGGGTTTATTTTATGCTCGCCGACAGATTGCATTGTATTGCGAGGCGTGTAGATTATAGAACAGCGGAGGAGGTGAAGAGCCTCTTATGGAGAGAAGAGCTTGTGCGTGCTGATTTTGAACATTTGGAAGGAGCGAAAGTTGTTGTAAAAGCTAATCCTAATATTGATCCCGATCTCTTTATGGTAGCTGTAGATAAGTTGCGTCCTGTGGTCGCGACGCTGATGTATGGTGAGGCGGGTATGCCTAAAGTTATTTTTAAACGATAGATGTATGAAAGTATTATTATTTAACGGTTCGTTGGACCGAAGAGAAGGAGCTACTTCCGAAATAATAACAACGTATTTTGAAGAGAGGTTCTTGGCGGAAAATGCTTCTGTCGATGTTTTTAGAGTCACAGACTCTGGGGTTCCATTGTTTGATACGACCCTGAATAAAGTTCCCAACGCGGTAGATCGCATGAATATCATGTTTAGAGAAGCCGACCTACATGTGTGGTTAACCCCACTTTATCATGGGGGGATGACTGGCGTAATGAAAAACTGTCTTGATTGGCTAGAGTGCAGCGCAAAATTACAATCTCCCTATTTAACAGGGAAATTGATAGGTCTCGTTTGCTGGGCCGATGGGGTGCAGGCGATGCAGGGTATTAATGGGATGGATGATGTCGCAAAATCATTGCGTGGATGGACATTGCCTTATAGCTTACCGATGCAACGAAAAGATTTGCTTACGGACGAGCGGAAGCTGACAGTTGCATCTAGGGAAAGAATTGACAAGATGGTCAATCTTATGCTGCATTCCCCTTTTGTTAAGTAATAGAGGATATGATTGTGCAATGTTTCTGTTTTTTAGATAGAAAATTGACGCATTGTGCATAAATAGTAGGATATTGCGCTGTATAAAAAACTATTCTAGGCTGCATGGAGCAATCTCATGTCATCATTCTACGAGATACCTTATTAGGGACGTGTTCTATTTACGACCTGATGCGGCACCTTGCTCCAGGCAGTAGTTATGTCGACTCGGGCGAGAGTGCATTGGTATATCCGATCCATCTGGCATTGGACGAAGGCTTATTCAGTAAAGATACCGGTGAGTTGGTTTTTCCTCAGGTAGGGGTACGACAGGAGGATACTACGCTCGCGCTGACCTGTACCTGTGCTAGTCCGCTTGATAAGGTATGTATCCATCAGATGGAGGTACTGGATGCCATTCTAAAACGAGACGATTATCGTATCTTTTTTGATGACCGTATGCGGGATACGCGATTACGTAGTCTGGCCAAAGGGTATGGATTGGACCGAGAGGAAGATATGGATGTTTATTTCCAGCTGCAGTTTGAAGAGGGGCAGGCTGTTATCTTTAGCAAGCAAAGAGAACTGTTTCGCGTCGATCATACTTTTCTAAAACAATCTTCTTTCGAACGAAGCAAATCTACATTGCCTGAACTGGTAGAACCAAGTGATATCAAGAAATGGATACTCGTGTTGAGCAAGCATCGGTTTTACGAGCAGACCAATTTTTTGTTATTTGAGGCCGAACTTACCCAACAGGGGAAACTGAAAAACCCATTAACTCCCGTTGACCTTGCGCGACAGTTATTGCAGGAGAATACTGCCGATACGGTGCGTTTTTTGACAGCGCTGCTTAGTTACCAAAACAGATTTGAGAGCGAGGCTAATGATACCGAAATATTAGCACTGAAGATTATTGCATCCAATCCTATGAAATTGGATGTTTATTATCACGACAGATCAAGATCGGAGAGCATCGTTGCAAAAAGTCTGTTTCCTGTGAAACTAGCAATTGTCAAGCCTGAATTAAAATTAAAAGTCTTAAAAAAAGAACCTTTTTATGAGATAAATAGTGCTCTATTTGTTTTAGATACGCTAGTGCCTATTTCCGAGCTGGTACTAAAGAACGATTATTTCATTTTTTTTAAGCAGCAATATATCTATGTGCCGGACCCGGATCTTTTGCGGGTCATACGGTTTCTAAAAAGCAACAATGAGACCTTGCTTGTACATAGTTCAAAGTACGATGCTTTTGAGGCACAGTTTTTAACTCCTATAGAAGGCTATGTAGATGTCGAATACGCGTATATCCATAAAGCCAGTCCAGCCCAGGTTGCAGGAACCAACTTGGAGCGGGAGTGTCTACTCTATTTACAGAAAGAAGGGACATTTATCTCGCTTACCCCTGTCGTTCGTTATGGCGATTCCGAACTGCCTGTCTATTCGCGTAAGCAATTGTACATCGTAGACGCTGCAGGCAATAGGTTCAAGGGAAATAGAGATACTGTATATGAAGACCGTTTTACGGCAGCTATATTGAGCCAACATCCCGATTTTGAAGAGCAACTGCACTATGCCCAGTATTTTTATCTACACAAGGATAAGTTTTTTGATGATTCGTGGTTTCTCTCTGCGTTTGAGGCCTGGCGTCAGGCAGGAATCACTATACTTGGCTTTCAAGAACTAGGTGGAACAGGAATCAATCCTTACACAGCCAAAGTCGATATCAAAATAAACAGTGGCAAAGATTGGTTCAATGTACATGTCAAAGTCAATTTTGGAGGGCAGGTAGCCCGGATGCGGCAGGTCCAACGGGCTTTTCGCAATAAAAGTAGATTCGTTAAACTAGACGATGGCACCTTAGGGGTATTGCCCGATGAGTGGATGAACAAAATAAGCAAATATTTTAGTATGGCTCAGCTCGAGAAAGAACTGTTGCATATACCCAAAATTCGCTTTTCTGAAGTCGAATCGCATTTTGAAAGCGATGTGTTGTCCACCGAAGTACGGGAGGAACTGACTATTCTCCGGCAAGATTTTCTAGAAGCAGCCGCGGTTCCAAAAGTAGAATCCCCTAGAGGATTACAGACTGTTTTGAGAGATTATCAGCAAGAAGGCTTTAGCTGGTTATGTTTCTTGGACAGGTTTAAGTTTGGAGGTTGTCTGGCAGACGATATGGGACTGGGCAAGACTGTTCAGGTAATCGCATTTTTACTGTATCTTAAGGAAAAGGCAAGCGAGCATCCTCACCTTATCGTTCTCCCGACCTCTTTGCTGTTCAATTGGGAAGACGAGCTTGCACGTTTTGCTCCAGACCTGCGTGTCCTTAATTATAACGGGATGCCCCGCTCGAAAAAGGTAGAGCAGCTTACCAACTACGATGTTATTCTAGTCAGTTATGGCGTTTTATCTTCAGATATTGGTTTCTTCAGAGATCAATCTTTTGGTTATGTCTTTCTCGACGAGGCGCAATTGATAAAAAATCCAAATTCGGAGCGCTATAAGACTGTCTGTGTTTTAAAGTCAACGAATAGGATAGTGATGACTGGCACACCTGTCGAGAATAGCACCTTTGATATTTACGGACTATTCTCCTTTGCCTGTCCCGGATTATTGGGCAATAAACAGTTTTTTAAAGATACCTATGCAATTCCCATTGATCAGTTTGAGTTTAAGCAGCGTGCGTTAGAACTTGAAGAAAAAATCGCTCCTTTTATATTACGACGTACTAAACGACAGGTCGTGCACGACCTGCCGGAGAAAACCGAATCGGTCATTTATTGTGATATGAACGAGGAGCAACGCACTATATACGCTGCTTACGAAGAGGAAGTTCGAAACTATATCAACGGTATTGACTCCGAGTTGCTGGACCAAGACCGTCTGCATGTTTTGGCGTCGCTAACCCGGCTTCGTCAGGTGTGCAATTCTCCAGCACTATTACAGAATGGATATTCTGCTGCGAATAGTGTCAAGATAGATGTGCTCTTAGAGCAGATAATGGATAAAATGAAGGGCCACAAGATTTTGGTGTTCTCCCAGTTTGTAGGGATGTTGGATCTGATTAAAGAACGGTTACATCGCCAGCAGATAGCTTATTCCTACCTAACAGGACAATCGAAAAACCGCAAGTCTATAGTTGCAGATTTTCAGGAGAATGAATCCGTTCGTGTTTTCCTTATCAGTTTAAAAGCCGGAGGGTTAGGGTTGAATCTCACTGGAGCTGATTATGTATATCTGGTCGATCCCTGGTGGAATCCAGCAGTAGAAAATCAAGCCATAGATAGGAGCTATCGTATTGGACAGGACAAAAAAGTGACCGCTGTACGCTTAATCTGTACCAATACCATTGAAGAAAAAATCATAGACCTCAAACAGCGGAAACAGAAGCTGGCCAGCAATCTTGTCGGTACAGATGCAAATTGGTTCAATAGTCTTTCCAAAGAAGACCTGTTAGCCCTTGCTTCTTCGTAATTCTATAACACATTTCCCAAATACTATAATATAATCGGGCAGCGATTGTCCACTTTTGTATTATTAATTCACTTAGAAGATTATGGAAGTAATAGAATCAAAACAAATAAAGAAATCCTTCCCGGTGCTGAACATGAGCTGCGCGAGCTGTGCCTCGAGCGTAGAGAGCATGGCGCAGACTGTGGATGGAATCATAGACGCCTCCGTCAATTTTGCTACAGCCACTGTTACGGTCAATTTTGCGGAAGGGCAAGCCGATCCAACAAGATTGCAGCAAGCTCTTCAAGAGATCGGATTTGATATACTGATTGCAGAGGAAGAGAAACAGCAGGAAGTTCTGGAGGAAATCCATGAAAAGAAATATGCCGACCTCAAGCGTAAGACAATAGGCGCTATCGTACTCTCTCTGCCTGTAGTCATTATCGGGATGTTCTTTATGCATATGCCATACGCCAATGAGATTATGTTGGTGTTTTCTACCCCAGTGGTATTGTGGTTTGGAAAAGATTTCTTTGTCAATGCCTGGAAACAGCTGCAGCACAAAAAAGCCAATATGGACACTTTAGTTGCGCTGAGCACAGGTATCGCTTATGTGTTTAGTCTTTTCAATATGGTCGCGATGGACTTCTTGACCAGAAGAGGTGTTGAGGCACACGTATACTTCGAAGCAGCAGCCGTTATTATTGCGTTTATCCTGTTAGGGAGGTTATTGGAGGAAAAGGCAAAAGGTAATACCTCTTCCGCTATTAAAAAGCTTATGGGGCTACAGCCCAAAACGGTATTGGTCATTCTACCTAATGGCGAGGAACAGCTTATTCCTATTGAACAGTTGGCGGTAGGCGATACCGTATTGGTAAAGCCTGGTGAAAAGATCGCTGTCGATGGGCGTGTCGATGGGGGAGACTCCTATGTCGACGAGAGTATGCTCAGCGGTGAACCTATACCAGTGGAAAAGAAAGAGGGCGACCGGGTGTATGCAGGTACAATCAATCAGAAGGGGAGTTTCCAGTTTAAAGCGGATAAAGTTGGAAAGGACACCATGTTGGCACAGATTATCCGTATGGTACAGGACGCACAGGGATCTAAAGCCCCCGTTCAGAAGCTCGTGGATAAGATTGCTGCAGTATTTGTACCTGTCGTAATTGGGATTGCGGTCCTTACGGCTATACTCTGGGGGCTGTTGGGAGGCGACAATGCCTGGGTAATGGGGCTTATCTCCGCGGTCACTGTACTGGTTATTGCCTGTCCGTGCGCGCTTGGACTAGCTACACCGACGGCTATTATGGTCGGTGTGGGAAAAGCTGCTGAAAGTGGTATATTGATTAAGGATGCCGAAAGCCTACAACTGTCCAAAAATATTACTGCGGTAGTTCTAGATAAAACAGGTACTATTACCGAGGGAAAACCTAAGGTCGTTTCAGAATATTGGAAAGAGGGAAGTGCAGCGGCCAAGCAAGTTCTTTTTTCTATCGAGCGGAAATCCGAACATCCATTGGCCGATGCCGTAGTGAATCATTTGGAAGGTTATACGTCTATACCTCTAGCTAGTTTTGAGAGTATTACGGGCAAAGGTGTAGAAGCGGTTCTGGATGGGCAGAAGTATCTCGTGGGCAATCCAGCTTTGTTGGCTACTTATGCTATAGCTATTCCTAAGGAAGTATCCGCATTGGCCAATACTTGGGCTGCTCAGGCACAGACTGTAATCTGGTTTGCCAGTGACCGGGCCGTTTTAGGAATCATGGCTATTGCGGACAAGGTCAAAGACACTTCGAGAAAAGCGATAAAAGAACTCCAGCAGAAAGGTATATCTGTCTATATGTTGACCGGAGATAATCATTCTACAGCATCTGCGATTGCAGCACAAACCGGGATTACGGATTACCGGGCAGAGGTGCTGCCACATCAGAAAGCCGATTTTGTCAAAGAGCTGCAGGCTCAGGGGCATGTTGTAGCGATGGTCGGCGATGGTATCAATGACAGTAGTGCGCTTGCTACGGCAGACGTCAGTATTGCAATGGGCAAAGGATCGGATATTGCTATGGACGTAGCTAAGATGACTATTATTTCATCCGATTTACTGAAAATTCCTCAGGCAATAAAAATATCCAAACAGACTGTGGCAACGATCAAGCAGAATTTGTTCTGGGCCTTTATCTACAACCTGATCGGTATTCCTTTGGCAGCAGGGTTACTCTATCCAGTCAATGGGTTTCTGTTGAATCCAATGATTGCAGGTGCAGCAATGGCACTGAGTAGTGTCAGTGTAGTCAGTAATAGTTTAAGACTTAAACTCAAAAAATAAACATAATTAAATACTCATAAATCAATAATACAATGGAAACTCAAAAATTTCAATTTAAAACCAATATCAACTGTGGCGGCTGTGTTACAAAGGTGACACCGCATCTCGATAATGTAGAAGGCATCACATCTTGGGAGGTGGATACCGCCAACAAGGATAAGGTACTTACAGTAAGTACAGATAGTCTCAGTGCCGAGAAAGTGGCCGAGCTTGTCAAACAAGCTGGGTTCAACATCGAGCAGATTTAAAAATAAAATACACGAGGGGCTGAGAAGCTCCTTGTGTGTTAATAAAGTGTATCGATTGGGTAATATTCTGTTATAGGCAGATCGAAAACCCGAGTAGTTTTATTGATCCATTTGTTATTAGACCAATATGTTATACAATCCAAAATATCCTTCCATTACAGACCTGAAGAAAAAAGCTAAATCCCGTATACCTAAATTTGCGTTTGACTATCTGGAGGGAGGCTGTAACGAAGAATTGAACCTGCTTCGTAACGAGAATGATTTTGATTCTATTTTTCTAAAGCCCCGGTATCTACAGGAAGTAGGTGGAATAGATATGTCTGTAGAGCTTTTCGGAAAGAAGTATAGTGCTCCTTTCGGAATATCACCTATCGGGTTACAGGGGCTTATGTGGCCCAATGCTCCAGAGATACTTGCGCGCTCTGCCGCGGCGCAGGATGTCCCTTATATTCTGAGTACGGTGTCTACAGCTAGTATTGAAAGGATAGCGAAAGTTTCGGAAGGTAAAGCCTGGTTTCAATTATATCATCCTACTGAAAACCGTTTGCGTGATGATATTTTACAGCGGTTAAAAGATGTCGAATGTCCAGTACTGGTTGTATTGGTCGATGTTCCTTCATTTGGACTCCGTTACCGAGAGATAAAAAGCGGGCTATCTATGCCTCCAAAGCTAACACCTTCTACGATATTACAGGCGATGCGTTGTCCGACTTGGGGGATAAAGACTTTGCAACATGGTATTCCTTCATTTGCTACGCTAAAGCCTTATATGGAAAAAGGACTCGATCTCGCACAGCTTGGTCAGTTTATGAACCGTACGTTTACAGGGAAAGTTACCGTTGATAAAATCAAGGCAATCCGCGATATCTGGAAAGGACCACTCGTATTGAAAGGTATTGCTACGGAAGAAGATATGGAAGATGCATTACATATTGGCGTCGACGGGGTTATTGTATCCAATCATGGAGGGAGACAATTAGATGCAGCAGAATCTTCCATCCATTCATTGATGCGCCTGACGGCCAATGAACGATACAAACAGCAGATGACGATCATGTTGGATGGCGGTATCCGCTCGGGAGTAGATTTAGGGAGAGCTCATGCTGTCGGTTCTGCATTCAATTTCATGGGAAGACCGTTTATGTACGGTGTAGGGGCGTTAGGAGAATCAGGGGGGAGCCATACGATTAACTTGTTCAAAGCTCAACTTTATCAACTGATGCAACAGTTGAGTATCGAAAAAGTAGATCAGTTTCCGGATCGGCTACAGTGAAGCGGTAGCTAAATAAGAGACGATTTAACCTAGGCGATAATTGACTTGTATTGTTTTTGAATATGATTTATATTTGACCCCCAATCGGTTGTGTCGGTAGAGACAATACGAGACGAGAAAAATAGTGGAGGTCACATGTTCAGGAGGAATAGTTTTAGTAGCGATATGGAGGAGCGAGAGCAATTATTGCTTTTGAAGAGGGGGGATTACGCTGCATTTGATGCGCTCTATACCGAATACAGTCCTCGGATATTAGGACGGCTGATCCGTCTGCTCGGACAGACAGATACTGCAGAGGAGCTCTTACAGGATCTGTTTTTTCGGGTCTGGGAGAAAAGGGGACAGATTAATGTCGATCAGTCTTTTAAAGGCTATCTATTCAAAATAGCCCAAAACTTAGTATACGATTATTTTAGGAAGCAAAGTATTGATGAGCGATATCGTGCTGAGTTTGTGCGTAATTATTCAGAGTTGTATGGGCATATCGAAGAAGATATCATTTTCAAGCAGACAGAGGAACGCTTGATGGATGCTATCGATAAGCTACCTCCTCAATGCAGACAGGTATACATCCTCTTCAAATTAGAGGGTAAGAGCTATGTGGAGATCAGTGAGCTGCTCGGCATCAGTAAGTCTACTATTAATAACCATCTTACCAAAGCGAATAGTATTTTGAAGAAAGAGTTTCCTTTTCTGTCTTTTTTGATCGCGTTTGCGCTATTCGATCTCTTAAAATAACGCATTTTTTCATTTTTGACTTAAGTCAATATCCAGGGAGTTTTGGCTGGTTACTTTTGCGGTCTAAAATAGGAGACTATGCAAGAGTTAGAGAAACTATTTTTTTTGCTTGTGTTTCTTACGACAACCATTGTGCTTTTTTGCTTTGCTATCTTTTAATTTAGAAAATCGGTTATCGAAGTAATCTGAGCTAGGTAATACTAACATCGACTACATATTGTTAACCAAGCAGACTGCCGAAAAAGGGGCATACTTGCAACTTGAATTAAACCTGGTCGATTATCAACGGCAAGAATTGGCTGACAGTTATCAGAAAGGACGCTTTTCATTGGAGATGATCCGGAAGAAAGAGTTAGAGTTAGATTTTTGGACAGCAACTATTCTACAGGAAATGGAACGGGCTAGGCCGGACGTTACAGGATGATATGTATACCACTAATATTTTTTTTTAAAAAAGTAAATTTAGAGTAGGTACTTTTTAATACAACCCCGTATTAGCTTATAAAAGGACCTAATCAGTTTGAAACTAGAAACGAATCTAAAAGAATTATTTTCCAAATATCTTGCGGGACAGGCATCGTCTAGCGAGCTTCTGCAGCTGTTGGACCATTTTCAAGAAGAAAATGACTCCACGTATTTACGTGACTTGATCTTAGCCGAACTCGAGAGGGAAGAAGATGCTCCTATTGCTAGCGAACAGGTTATTCTATCTCGTGTTTCTGTAGCATTGCATGATCGTATTCACACTGCCAAGCGAAAGGTCAAACGTCTTTATTGGAGTATCGGGACTGCCGCAGCGGTGTTATTGTGCGTAGGCGGATGGCTAGGTTTAGGTGACATGGATTCAGGCACTACGTCGACCGATTCCATGTACGCTACCATATTACCAGGCGACGACCGGGCTATTCTTCATCTCGAAGATGGTCGTGTTCTAGATTTAGACAGTTTAGTAGGGGACAGTGCTGAAGACAGTTATCTGTCTAAAGACAGTGCAGGTATGATGACTTTCAAGACAGACGACCTACCAGCTTCGCAAAAGGAAACAGGTCAACGTATACTGAGTACACCTCGAGGTGGTCAGTTTGCCGTAGTATTGGCAGATGGGACCAAAGTATGGCTTAATGCAGAGTCATCCATTACTTTCCCGACCCAATTCGATAAAGATACCCGTAGTGTCGAGATTACTGGCGAAGCTTATTTTGAAGTTGCTAAAAAGCAGGGGCAGCCTTTTATTGTTCGGACAAGACAGCAGACTATCAGAGTATTAGGTACCCATTTTAATGTAAATGCCTATTCTGATCAGAATATTGTAAAAACGAGTCTTCTAGAAGGTCGTGTGGCAGTTTCTGCAGGTGGGCAAGAAGTTGAGTTGCGTCCAGGACAAATGTGTCTATGGAATGAGAAACATGGAGGGTTGGGGATTGATAATATTCCAGATCTGGGAAGTCTATTGGCTTGGAAAGAAGGGATGTTTAGTTTTGATAATAGCAATATTAGGGAGATTATGCAGACGCTTTCGCGGTGGTATGATATAGAGGTCGCTTTCGAAAAGGGGGATTATAGCGATTGTGTATTTGGAGGGATGGTACCTAAGAAAGAAAATATCGATCAGGTGCTGCGTATACTTAGCGCTTCACAACAGTTGACTTTTGATATTAAAGAAAGGAGAGTTCTTGTGTCTCGTTTAAAAAAAGATAAAAACTAACAATTTATAATGATAACCTAAAAAATGAAGAAAATGCCTATGTGATATAACAATTGATACGACGATAAGAAATAAAAAGTCCCGACGGCCATCGGGACTGATATTAGAGCTAGTCTCTACCCATTTTACACTGTTTATTAACTAACTCTTAACCAAAAGTATGCAAATCTACTCGGATAAAAAAGCACCTTTTGCAAGGTGGCTATGCCGTATTAATTTGTCCTCTCCGATTGAATCATCGGATACTCATCAATCGAGGACACGAAAAATCTGGAGAATTATGAAATTAACTGGAGTTTTAACGCTTGTTCCGCTGTTACATATCAGTGCATCAGTCTATTCGCAGCAAGTCACATTGAAGGGGCAGCGTGTAAAAATTAAGGATGCCCTACGTACTGTTACCAAGCAAACAGGGTACGGATTTCTATACAACACCAATATGTTGAATGTAGAGAGCAGTATCTCTGTCGATTTGGAAAATGCACCATTGTCTAAAGCTATGGACGAAATTCTAGCATCAAAGGGGCTAACCTACAAGATTGAGGAAAATACAATAGTGTTGTTGCCTAACGTAAAGAACGCTTCTATCGTGAATAGCATGGAGGCTCAAGATGGTGTTATTATAAAAGGTTCGGTCGTTTCTGACGATGGCGAGATTCCACTTGTCGGTGCGACTATTACTGTTGCGGGACATAATAATAAATGTTTAACGGATAATAAAGGATATTTTCAATTAAAAGTACCAGAGAATACCAAGCTTATACGTATCAATTATGTAGGTTATGAAACAAAAGAAATAAAAATCGATAGCAAAATCAAAGAAATCAAAGTTAGGCTTTATACAAAAAATAACGATCTGAACGAAGTAGTCGTGCGCACGGGATTGTATAAGCGTCCTGTGGAAAATTATACAGGATCCGCTAGAACCATCACAGCAGAAGAGTTGAAGCGGGTGGCATCTTCCAATATATTAGGAGCTATTAGTGTTTTAGACCCCTCTTTCCGCATGCCTGAGGATATTAATCTAGGCTCTGATCCCAATAGATTGCCAGATATCGAGCTGCGGGGCCAGAATAACTTTCCGGATCAATCAGCGATATCCAACAGTAGTGCGAGCCTTCGCAATGTATACGGTGATAAGCCGAATGCACCTCTGTTTGTGTTAGACGGTTTTCAGGTCACTTTACAGCGGATCTATGATTTGGATATGAACAGGGTGGAGCGTATTACCGTGCTAAAAGATGCTGCAGCCACTTCTATATATGGTTCTCGAGCTAGCAACGGGGTTATTGTTATCGATACACGTCAACCGAAAGAAGGCACAGTTCGTGTATCTTATAGGGGCGGAGTAACAGCTACCTTGGCGGATCTAGGTAGTTACGATCTTTTGAATGCGAAAGAAAAGTTAGCTTTTGAAAAAGAGGTAGGCTATTATAAAGATAGTCGTGACTGGCCTTATTTGCAAACCGTTCGCGATGCAGAGTATAATGAGCGATTAAAAGCTGTAGTGAGTGGAGTTGATACCTATTGGTTATCTCAGCCCTTGCAGAATGCATTTGGTAGTTCGCAATCATTCTTCTTAGACGGGGGAGATCAAGTGGTACGATATGGAATCAATTTAAATACTAATAATGATGTTGGTGTCATGAAAGGATCGGGACGTAACAAGCTCTCTGGAGGTGTAGCATTAACATATCGAAACAAAAATCTCCTTTTTAGCAATGATTTAAGTATCAATCGCGTTAAATCGAAGAATAGTCCTTACGGAAGATTTTCTGATTATACTAAGCTTAATCAATATTGGTCCCCTTATGATGAAAATGGAGACTTAGTTCGGTTTCTAGGGCAGCCAAGAAGGAACTCAGGAGGAGGACCGATGTATTCGAATTATGACAATCCGCTATACAATGCTATTTTACCCCATAAGGATTTTAGTGAGCAATTGGGCTTTACCAATAATTTCCGATTTGAGTGGTCCGTTTTAGAATGGCTAAAATTGGTTGGAGGTTTAGGTATTACACATAATAATAACACTTCGGATCTTTATCTTTCTTCTAGTCATACAAGTTTCGAATCGTTACCTCTTACAGAACGGGGGCGTTATACCAAATCGTCTGGAACGAGTGATTTGATCGATGCCAATATCGGATTTGATATCCGTAAGACTTGGGCTAAAAATCTATTGTTCTTTACTGGAAATTTAAATATCAATGAAGGAAAGGAACAAACGTATAGCACGTCCGCTATAGGTTTTCCGAACGAAAAGGTAGCGGAGCTTATTTTTGCTAGTAAATACGATCCTGCTACTTTAAAGCCTTCGGGATCGCAAGGAATTAGCCGATTGGTCAGCAGTAGAATGAATGCTAACTACTCGTATGATAATAAGTATCTTTTGGATGCTTCGTTAAGTATGGATGCTTCATCGCAATTCGGTAAGGATCGACAACTAGCTCCTTTCTGGTCTTTTGGCTTGGGGTGGAATTTACATCGGGAGTCATTTTTGAAGGAGGTGTCTTTTATTAATTTTCTAAAAGTCAGAGGTTCTGTTGGTACCACTGGAGATCAGAATTTTCCGCCTTACATGGCGCTAAGTACTTATAATTATTATTCGGATCAGTTCTATATCAATCAGCTTAGCGCGCACATGACAGGGTATGGTAATTCTGCGTTAGGTTGGCAAAAGAGTATTAAAAGAAGCATAGGTACGGATGCTATTTTGTGGAATAATAGAATTAGCCTATCAGCAGATTTTTATCACAATACAACCAATGATTTGATTCTCGATATTAACACGCCACCTTCTATGGGCTTTAGTTCCTATAAGGAAAATGCCGGAGCTTTAAAGAATCTAGGTTGGCAAGGAAATGTAAATGTCAATCTTATACAAGATGCACAGAAGGAGCTTTTCTGGCGGGTTGGTGTTTCTGCTTATGCCAATACCAATACGATCACTAAGATATCCAATTCCTTACGTAAGCTGAATGAAGCTGCAGATGCCAAAGATAAAGATGTAGAAGATCCTGATCGTAACAAGCCTAAGAATTATTATCAAGAGGGACAATCATTAACCGCTATTTATGCAGTACGCAGTCTAGGGATTGATCCAGCCAATGGGCAGGAGATCTATTTGGATAGAAATGGAAACAGAACCTACGTCTGGAATGCAGATGATAAAGTGTCAATAGGTGACACACGACCTAAGGTGTCCGGTACAATCAATACAGGCATAGATTACAAAGGCTTTGGTTTTAATATTTATTTCTCTTATAGATTAGGGGCTAGTCTTTATAACCAGACTTTAGTGGATCGTGTAGAAAATGCAGATATTACCTATAATGTGGATCGTAGAGTAGCCAATGATCGTTGGAAGGCTCCCGGAGATCATACTTTTTTTAAAGGTATCATAGGTAGTGCAGATGGCAGACCGGTTGTTGAAACCACATTAGCAACATCACGTTTTGTCCAAAAAGAATTTATGATTGAGGCGTCACGTGTGTCATTTTCTTATCAATTTCCACAACATATCGAATGGATGAAAAGGGCTCGTCTTTCTAATACCAGATTAGAATTATACATGGCAGATCCTTTTTATATTTCTACAATAAAAAGGGAACGTGGACTTGATTATCCATTTGCACGGAGTTTTACTTTTAACATATCTACTAGCATATTTTAATAAAAACAACGCTTTATGAAAAAGCCTATTTATATATTAATTGCATTATTAGCTGGAGTTTCTCTCACATCATGTAAAGACTGGCTAGATGTACGTCCAGGTACGGAGGTTCTTCAAGATGAACTGTTCAGTACCGAAGAGGGATTTAATGAAGCCATATTGGGGGCTTATCTCCAAATGGGCACGGGGTTATATGCAGATAATTTGACAATGACGACCATAAGTGCTATGGGACAGAATTATCAAACTACGGCTACTGGCCACCCGTTTCGCGAACATGCCCTTTACAATTATGTTCACCCGGATGTAAAGAGTACTGTTGCGACTATTTGGAGCAATATGTATACGGCTATCGGTGGCGTTAATAATTTACTGGAACATGTAGACGATGCTAAATCTATCTTTAGAAAAAAACATTATAACCTTGTGAAAGGACAGGCGTTGGGGTTAAGGGCCTATATGCATTTCGATTTGTTGCGTATGTTTGGTCCTCTACCACTTAATAATGAGGCAAAAACAGCTATTCCTTATGTAACCGCCTTTGATAATAAAGTGACAGATATGAGTACCTTTTCTGAGGTTATAGAAAAGTGCATTAAAGACCTCGATGAAGCCGAGCAGCTTTTGTCCGTTGATCAGGACATAGCTTACGATAACGGCGACAATCAAGATGAATTTAATTTTTATAGCCGTAATCATTTTAACTATTGGACAGCTAAAGCGTTAAAAGCCCGAATATATCTCTATGCGGGTAACAAAGAAAAAGCATTAAAATATGCTCAAGAAGTTATTGCATCTGGTAAGTTCCCTTTTGTCAATCGTACCACGTTTAATCAGACTTCTAATCAGGATCGTACTTTTTCTACAGAACATATATTTGCGCTTAATCAACCCTTAATGAAAACGCTGGTTGATAAAAGGTTTCGTCTTGAAGGGAATACTAGCTTTCAGACCACTTCCTTTTTCCTGTCTACGAATAATATGAATAATCTGTACGAGATAGCAAATGGAGGTTCTACTGATTACCGGTATTTATATCATATCCGACCAGCAAACGGTTACTCCTATAGCACCAAGTTTTGGCAAGATGGTATTACCAAGTTAGAATTGGCAAATCAGATGCCTATGATCCGAGTTTCGGAAATGTATTATATCGCGGCAGAAGCGACTCCGGATATTGAAAAGTCCAGAGATTGGTTAAATGAAGTGCGCTCACATCGCGGTCTTCTTGAGTTAACTTCTAATTTCAACGAAACTATTAAGATGCAGGAATTGGCTAAAGAATATAATAAGGAGTTCTATGCGGAAGGTCAGACTTTCTTTTACTATAAAAGATTAGGCATCTTGACCATTCCACGTGCTACCGTTGCACTCAAAGAATCCAGTTTTATTTTTCCTCTTCCAGATAGTGAAATCGAATTTGGGAATCGTTAATCTAGTTATTAATAGATATGCAATATCAATCTAAGACAGATTGCACAGGCACCTGTGAAACAGCTTTGGATATTCCATATGACAGTTTTAAAAAATATACATATATGAATAAGATAACATATAAGAGTAGAATATTTTGGATAATTACTTCTATTGTACTTTTGGTTATGGCTGCTTCTTGTTCCAATAAGGAATTAATGTACAATGATGAGCCAGGAATATATATCAATAAAGAGACTTTCTCTGGGCGAAGAGATAGTATGTCTTATTCCTTCGCCGAAAAAGCAGACGACCTAGACTTAGATACCATCTATATACCTGTAAAGATTTCGGGGTTTCCCAAGTCCGTAAAAAGAAAAGTTCCTTTAGTGATCGATGATTCGCGTACTACCGCCAAAGCCGGTGTACATTATCAGCTTATAGAAACTTGGATCGATGCCGACAGTATAGTTTCTACAGTCCCGCTTATAGTGAAGAGAGCTCCTGATCTAAAAAATATACAGGTTAATATTTATTTAGAGATTAGACAATCAGAAGACTTTCCTTATTTAATTGATAAGACAAAAACGAATAATACGTATAATGGCGAGCCCTCTGTCGTTTTTTTACCTGGTTATCTCATCAAACTAAATGATCAGCTTTTGAAGCCGGATACTTGGGATGCGAGTGGAAGTTGGTTTAAGTATTTTTTTGGAAACTATAGTGATGTGAAATGGAAATTCATTCTCGATGTGACCGGAAGAACGGTATGGGGACCACGTGCTCGAGACGGTGCAGATGCACCTACTGGTGTAGAAATGTATACCTATTATGCTAAATTGTTGAAAGCCCTATACGAGTATGAAAAAGAGAACGGAACACCTATGCTCGATGAGTTAGGAAATCCAGTAGTCCTTCCGATAATATAAATTTAAAGATGATGAAATCTAATATTATAGTATATATATTGACTTTTGTTCTGTTGAATTCCTGTGCTAAAGATAAAGGTAATTACGATCTGACTGCAATCAATGAAATAGAAATAAAGGAATTGAGTGAAGACGAAAATATAGATGTTTTACTGGGAGAAAAGTTATTGATAAAGACTTCGATATCTCAAAAAGACGGAGATTTCTCCCAATATGGTTATCGATGGTATATGTTTAGTGATTCCCAAGCGCCTTTCATTGAGTTATCTGATAAAAAAGACCTAGACGTACCACTTAATGCACCCATAGGTGGTTACACCTTAATGTATGTCGTCGAGGATAAGAGAACAGGTATTACTGCTACGCGAGAGCAACATATTACATTAGTGTCTAAGTATGGAAGTGGAATTGTTGTTTTAGAAGAGACCTCAAAAGGGGGAGATATCAGTCATATTGGTTTTGATGGCCGTATCTATAAGAACTTATTCTCCGGAGCAAATAATGGAGAATACATTTCGGTCTTGCAGTCGGATTTAAAGGGTTTCTATTATTCTGTAGGAAAACAGTTTCAAAAGCCTATTTACATTTTTCTTACCTCTAAGGGGGAGAATACTGTCGAGTTAGATCCAGAGAGTTATAAAAAAATGGAAAATTTCTCCAATATGTTAGCAACACCTTCAAGCGAGGTTACTGAATTAGATGATATAATAGGACAGCCTAGCTCTATCGCTACTTACAGCATAGTCAATGGTGTCGTTATCATGGGCTCCAGTGGAGGAAAAGATCCTTACTTAGAAGGGGAATTACAGGGTGACTATAGATTAGCTCCTTTTGTCATTACGACAACAGCAGGAGGAAATTATATTCCAAACCAAACTTATTTTATAGGTTATGATGAAAAAAATGGGCGTTTCGTATGGTATTCAGGTTTCTACTCTGGTCATATAAAAACTTACGGGACCGATATCAGTACACCTGGGGCTTTTGATCCTAACAATATCCATAAGAAATGCGTATATGCGGGTTATTCAAATGATGCTACGCTATATAATTGGATTATGAAAGGGCCGGATAATAAAATGTATTTTTACCAATTGTATCCGGTGTCTACACAGAATGCAGCCAGAGCTTATGCCGAGATCCCTGCTTCTGCGAATATGAGCGATGCTCGTTATTTTGCCAGCTCTACCAGTCTGCCTCACATCTATTATGTAGTTGATAATAAGGTTATGTTGTATGATTATATTTCCAATACTTCCCGTGTGGTTTATAATGCTGTTGGTGGGGAAGATATTACAGATTTAAAACTTTCTGTATCAAGAGTTCCTCAGTATCAGACCGGGTATAGAGCGATACGAACTACAGGGAAATTATATCTTGCTACTTATGGCAATAATAAAGGTAGGGTGTTAGAGTTTGATATCGCAGCAACAGGGGGACTGGATCAACCAGTAAAAGCCTATGAAGGATTTGGTAAAATCAAGAGTATGTTCTATAAAGAAAAAATGTAAAGATGAAAAATATACGTTTTGTATTGCTAATGTTACTGTTTTCGCCCTTCTTTTTAGTAGGACAAAGTGCAAGAGTATTTACATTAAAAGGTAAAGTTGTAGATGTAGAGGGGGGGGGGATAATATGATTTATCTTAAGTTTGCGCAGAATGGGGTGTCCCTTATCGATAGTGCCAAGTTAAGCAATGGAGAATATTCGTTCTCAGGGGAGATTATGTATCCTACAAAAGCCACTATTCAGCTCAAAGTCGCGGATAGTGTTGAAAGGTACCATAGGCAGACTCGTTTTCTGCGTGACTATGCGCACGAGTTTTATATTGATGGGGGGCATTTGGTGGCCAATGCCCCTAAAAAAATGAACAGCACAATTGTTCAGGGATCTGCTGCAGATAGCGATAGACAAAGGCTCGATGCGTTGTTGAAACCGCTTTATACCAGTAATGATAAGCTTTATAAAGAATATGGCGACCGTGCTTACCGAGAAAAGGATAGCGTCGCTATAGCGGCCTATTTAAAGCAAAGTTATGCGACGAGTGGAAAAATCGATTCCATCGAAAAGGACTTCTTGTTTAGTCATCCGCAATCAGGCATAGCGCTTGATCTGTTACAGGATTATACGCGGAGCATGCTTGAATTTTCAGAAATAGCACCTTTTTTTGTTCAATTGCAACCGGCTTTAAGAAACTCAGTAGAGGGACAGAAATATACCGAACGACTGCAACAAGCACAAAAAACCGCAAAAGGGACTGTTGCTCCTGATTTTACATTAAAAGATAGAGAGGGACGAGAGGTGTCACTATCTTCTTTAAAAGGAAAAGTTATTCTTTTAGATTTTTGGGGTAGTTGGTGTTTTCCCTGTCGGCAGACCCATCCACACCTACGTGAGCTGTACGCGATGCATAGAGACAAGGGTTTTGAAATTCTAGGTGTCGCAAATGAAAGAGGTGACGAAAGTCAGAATTATAAAAAGTGGACGCAGGCTTTGGACGAAGATCAGATGACCTGGGTCAATTTGTTGGGAACCGCAAAAGGGGGTAGAGGCCCAGATGTGCCATCTATTTATAGTGTCAGCGCATATCCTACTAAGGTTTTGATTGGTAGGGATGGAAATATCATCAAACGTTTCGTTGGTAGTGGTAAAGAGGCAGCTGATGAATTAGACAAGTTATTAGCCGAACTTTTAT
The DNA here is from genome assembly GCA_040395455.1 of Sphingobacterium yanglingense. Classification (GTDB taxonomy): domain Bacteria; phylum Bacteroidota; class Bacteroidia; order Sphingobacteriales; family Sphingobacteriaceae; genus Sphingobacterium; species Sphingobacterium yanglingense_A. The sequence goes on from JBEBQJ010000028.1 coordinate 20,537, forward strand.
AAATTAGCTTTATATGTATAGATTCAAGATCTAGAAAAAATTAGTTTGAGATTTAATAAAGTCCAGAAATTTGAAAATTAAATTCAAGCTTCTGGGCTTTTTTGTTTTTTGCGAGGCTATTCTAGTTTGTAATTTTACTCATTATCTATAGAAACTGGGCGATTTTTTTTTGAAAGAACAATAACTTAACTTTGAGGCCTTAATCTGTTCAACAGTCGTGGATAATAGGTCTTTTGGTGATGACAAATACTTAGTTGTGCTCCTTCGTGAAGGAGATCATACTGCGTTTGAGGCACTATATAATCGACACAGTCCTCAGCTATTGGTAAAACTCGATGGCAAATTGCCTGAGACAGCTCAAGTGGACGACATCGTGCAGGAGCTATTTGTCAGGCTTTGGGAGCGGCGAGAGCAGATCGATCCTGAGAAGCCCTTTGCCGGTTACCTCTATCGCATTGCTCAGCGTATGCTTATCGACCATTATCGGCGGGTTTCCCGCAATAACCTACTCTATAAAGAAATAGTAGATGAAGCAAGCAGGGCCACTAATTTTACCGAAGAAGCATTTGCGGCAAAAGAAACCCAAAAGCTCCTGGATGATGCAATGAAAGGACTCACACCTAGGCAACAGGAAGTGTTCCAGCTGTGTAAAATCCAAGGTAAATCCTACAAAGAAGCAGCAGAAATTTTGGAAATCAGCCCTGAGACCGTGCATGTACATTTGGTCAAGGCAACACAGGCTGTCAAGAGCCATTTGTTTACACATCAGAAATACATCTCCGGCGCTTTGGCTGTTGCTTTGATACTATCCGAGCGATTCCTAAATTCTTAGGTGTTGTCGTCATTCTTAAATTTTATTTTATTTTTTTCGACTTAGACTAACCTATTTGTCTTTTCTAGGCGTAGTGTTTATAAAGGGAAGTACCAATGCGAAATCTAAAGCAACTTAAAGAACTATACCAGCAATATCTAATGAAGACTGTTTCTGATAGCGATCGGGAGGTCTTAATGCGTTTTTTTTGCAATTGTACCGATGAAGAGATGGAAGAAGTGCTGGGAACATCCGATATCGCAGTAGAGGAAGATTTTGTAGTGCCTAGCCATTTAGAACCACGTGTACAGCAACTTTTGGGGCGTATCAACCAACAAGTGAATCAGGAAAGTGTAAAAGAGAAAAGGAGTCTCAAGCAGATTGCCCTGCAATGGGGCAGTGTGGCCGCTGTGCTGGCATTGATTGGATTTGCAGTGCACACCATGTATGAGAGAAATCCGGTAGTAGAGATAAAGGACGGAACACAGGTCTATAACCAGGATATACCTGCTGGCGGTAATCGTGCTACGATGTTATTGTCGGATGGAACCACTGTGGAGCTGTCGGAAGATAAAGAAGAGATTATTGCGGTCAATGGCAATTACCGTTATGAAGATGGCACTCCGTTGATGGAAGAGACAGCTACGGTACAATCGGCAGTGCTCAGTACTCCCCAAGGCGGGCAATACCGTGTCGTATTATCTGACGGCACCAAAGTGTGGCTCAATGCATCATCGTCATTGACTTATCCGACCCGATTTGTGGGCGGTAAGCGGCAGGTGAAACTGGTAGGTGAAGCTTATTTTGAAGTCGCCAAAGACGCAAAGTGTCCCTTTGAGGTAATCAATGCAGGTCAGGTCGTCGAAGTACTGGGCACATCCTTTAATATCGCTGCCTACCCGGAAGAGAAGACCATAAAGACCACCCTGTTGGAAGGGCGTGTGAAAATAGCGTTGCCGGGTAATGGTATGTTCAAGATGCTATCCCCTAATCAGCAAAGCACAACCGAATTAGGAAATTCATTGATAGCGGTGAAGACCGTGGATACCGAGTCTGCAGTTGCCTGGAAGAACGGTTACTTTATGTTTGATGATGAAGATTTTGAAAGCATCATGAAAAAGATTGCCAAGTGGTATGATGTGGATATTGTGTATGAGTCCAAACCAAAGAATATAGCCTTTATAGGTACCGTATCCCGTTCAAAGAATATCTCTGAAGTACTGCATGCACTCGAACGCACTGGAAAGGTGAAATTTAAGATATCCGGGAAAACAGTCACCGTTATTTAACCTAGAAAACTAACCTTAAAAATTAACTAAAAAGATGATAAACTAACGCATTAACACAGCAGTAGAGGTGTAGCCAACGAGCTATAGTACTGCATACTATCCTAAATTCTGTGGACTTAGACAACGGTCCCTGTTTTGAAATAATAACTAACCCCAAATTATAATATGAAAAACCATTACTTCTATTGGTTCAGGCTGCGTGCTTGTGTGCCAAGAAAAACATTGTTATCCATGCGGTTTGTGATTGTGTTGCTTACTATCGGATTGTCCCAGGGACAGGCCAATAGTTATGCACAACGGATTACAATCTCGGAAAAAAACGCTCCCCTTGAAAAAGTGATAAAGACAATCCGAATTCAGAGTGGCTATGACATCCTAGGTGATGCTTCTCTTATTAAAGAAGCTAATCCTATCAACATCAACGTTAAAAATGCTACTGTAGAAGAAGCCCTGAATGCATGTTTTGCAGGGTCTAATATCAGATACTCTATCGATAATAAGATTGTAGCTCTGCGCTTAGAAAAATCATCTTCTCCACGTGTTAGCGCTGCCCAGACGGATAAAATTACGGTCACTGGAAAAGTTGTTGACGAAAAAGGACAAGCTTTGAGTGGGGCATCCATACATGTCAAAGGTGGAGGTCAATCCGTACAGACAGAGCGGGATGGGACATTTCGATTAGCAGCAGTTGATCGAAATGCTGTGCTAACCATTAGCTATGTGAGCTATAAGGCTGTAGAGCTAAAAGCAAAGGAGCAATTGGGAAATATCACTTTATTGTTGGACGACTCTACACTAGATGAAGTGAGTGTCACAGTAAGCGCAGGATATGGTACTATCAAACGTAGGGACGTAACCGATGCCGTTACCAGTCTTAATCCGAAGACTTTAGAAGCATCAACAGCAATTTCTATCGGTAATATCATTCAGGGGCAGCTGCCAGGCGTACAGGTAATCACCGGTTCCAGTTCACCAGGCGCTCCTGTACGGATTCGTATCCGGGGCGATGCCAGTCTAGGTAATGGAGTGGATCCTTTGGTGGTAGTCGATGGTGTACCTATGCCAAGCGATTTTGATCTCAATGACATCAATCCAAACGATATTCAGGCGTTGGATGTCTTAAAAGGCGCGTCAGCTACGGCTATCTACGGTTCGCGTGCGTCTGCTGGGGTATTAGAAATCCGTACAAAGCGTGGTACAGCCTATACTAAACCACAGATTTCCTATAGTTATAATTTAGGTGTAAAGGCTTTAGAAAAGAAAGTTAAATCCTTAAATGCAGATCAGTTTAAAGATCTTTTTGAAGAAGGATTGATTAATTATATCGCAGGTGGTTATAATGTACGTGGAGGAGATGAAGCGGTCAAAGCATTTACTAGCCCTACTAGCGGTGTGAATATTTATGAACGTTATCTACCCGATGACAAGTTTGGTTCGGCCAATACCGATTGGGTAGACCTTATGATTGGTCGGGCTACTTCACAGACGCACCACCTATCGCTCCGTGGTGGGGATAAACGCTCGCAGTACTCGTTCTCTTATGGAAAGAATAAAGATGATGGCATGCTAGTCGGTAGCAATTTTGATCGAAATACGTTGAACATGAACTATGACCAAAACTTTAGTGACTATGTTAAAGTAGGCTTTAGTTTGATGGGGACTACAGATGAAACCAATGGAACGGTTTCTATTGGCACCGCGACTGGTATGCGTCCTGATATCCCTGTGTACAATGAGGATGGTAGCTATCATATTTTTAGTTACGATTTTAATGGTACACGGTATTATTTGGATAATCCTCTTATTCTCGCGAATGATGTCACCAAGAGAAGAACGGGGAAGGTGTTAAATATTAGCCCTTATGCAGAATTTAAATTCTTAAAGGATTTCAAGTTTACAACACGCTACAATTATTATTATAACCAAGGAGCTGGTAAAGAGTATTATCCAAGAACTACTCAAGTTGGTAAAAACTACAGTAATGCTACTGGCGTTCTTCAAGACAACCATAACAGTGGGCTGAATACTACATTTACCAATTACCTGTCTTATTTAAAGACTGTAGGGGAGCACGATATCACTGCTGTATTGGGTACAGAGTTCAACACCTCAAAGAATGAGTATGTTAATGAGCGCTATATGAATTTTGCGGACGATAAGATTCAAAATGCGGTATGGCAGGCTGCCAAGTACCAGTCTGCTAGTGGAGATGTGACCGAAACTGCCGCAATCGGATATTACGGTCGTCTGAATTATAAATTCAAGGATCGCTATTTGTTGACCTCGTCGTTCCGTGTCGACGGTTCTTCACGCTTTGCACCAGCCAATAGGTACGGATTTTTCCCAGCGGTATCTGCTGCTTACATTATATCTGATGAGCCTTTCTTTGAGACCATCAAGAATACAGTGGATTTGTTGAAATTTAGAGCGAGTGCCGGTAAAACTGGAAATGATAGAGTAGGGGCTTATAGTTGGTTGCCAAAATATCAGAGTGGAGTAAGCTATATGGATTTACCGGGAGTAAGGCCTACAGATTTGGGAAATGACAACCTAAAGTGGGAGTCTACCAGTGAATACAACGTGGGTTTAGATTTTGGCTTTATGGCCAATAGTCGAATTCGGGGTTCGATTGATATCTATAAAAAGAATATTAATAATATGCTGATCGGTATACCGATGGCTCCTAGTACAGGTGTCGTCTCTGTCTATCAGAACTTTGGGAACATGAGTAATAAAGGTGTTGAGCTTGGTTTAAGCGGTGTCGTTGTACAGCGTGATAACTTTACTTGGGAGCTAGGTGCCAATATTTCTAAAAACTCGAACAAACTTACAAAACTTGGAGTCGATAGGGCATCAGCTACTTCTGGAGCAACCTGGCTAACGCATTATGTCATCGAAGAAGGACAGCCTATGGGATTGGTGTACGGTTATAAGACGGATGGTTTTTTCCAAAGCTGGGAAGAAGTGGACCGCTATGAAGCCTTAAATTCTGAAAGAAGATACCAGGAAACAAACTTCTACTCGATGCCGGGCGATATCAAGTTTGTCGATGTAAGTGGCGACGGTTACATTTCTTCGGGGACGGGTAAAGATGATGATATCCACGAGGATAGACGGGTGATTGGAAAAACACAGCCAAGTTTCTATGGTGGATTTAATTCCTCATTGCAATACAAAGGATTGCGGTTAGATATCACAGGTACATTCCAAAAAGGCGGTGTCAAATATTGGAAATACGGTGAAAATCAACTTCAGATGAGTTACATCTCGCCTAATAATGTGGATGCATTGGCTTTGGAGCGCTGGACTCCTGAAAATCGGAATGCCAAATACCCGTTGATGCGCCACAGCTATTATACGAATAAAATCAATGATTTTTGGTTGTATGATGCTTCATTCTTAAAGATCCAGGAAATCAATCTGTCTTATTATATTCCTAAGGAGATATTACAAAAGACAAAGATTATCAGTGGTTTGAATGTTTTTGCTTCAGTTAGCAATGTGATTACATTCACCAAGTATCCGGGATACAATGTCGAGAGCTTTAGTAGCAATCCTTTAGAAGGCAGTATGATGGATAATTCCGCTTATCCTAACGAACGTACCTTCAAAGTCGGTGCGCGTATCATGTTTTAAGTTTTACCTGTAATTGAAAAGAAATGAAAAGAACATTTATATATAGTTTTGGATTATGTGCCTTATTAAGTGCCACATCCTGTGATAGCTATCTTGATAAGTTACCCCCGCACAGTCTTGTAGAAGATAATGCGATTACAGATGCGGCCAGTGCAGAGGCCGCTTTGATTGGTATTTATGTGCCATTTAAGGCAATGAACCCTGGGCCTTTTGGTGCAGGTTATATCTCGGACGGAAGTCATATGGTCGGTTTTACTTCCGGTGTTTTCCGGAGTTTCGATAGGGATCTTGAGGAAAATGCTTTTAACACAGGCGATGCCTGGGATGAATGTTCTCAGATTATCAATGCCGCAAATGCAGTAATCAAAAAGACTGGCGAATTGCCAGATACGAAGTTTGCAGGAAATCGCAAGGCTGAAATTATTTCTGAAGCCCGGTTCATGCGTTTCTTTGCGCAATATTATATCTTTCGCTATTACGGCCAGTTTTGGGATATTGCATCGCCTTATGGGGCATTGATGCGTAGAGAGCCGGCACGTGTTTCTACTAATAACTATCCACGCTCTACGGTAGAAGAGTCCTACAACCTATTGTTTGAGGACCTTGATTTTGTCATCGCTACAAGTCCATCGTTCAGTACGGTCTATCGACCATCCAACTTATTAGCCAAGGCTTATAAGGCCGAGTTGCTTTTGATGCGTGGTACTGATAGCGATTTGAATGCAGCCATCCTGTTGGCAGATGAAGTCCTTAATGACCCACTTCGTAAGCGTGAAGCTACCTATGGAGATATCTTTAAAAATGGCTATAAGTCCTCGGAGCTTTTGTTTACGCGGTACATGGATGCACAGATGCTCGCCAATGTATTCTCCAATGTAGGGAGTATCGTTAAGATGTTTGGAGGTACGTTCGAACCCACTATATTGTTAGAAGAAATCTTGATAGGAGACTCTAGGGCACCTTTTTATAAGCGTATCGATATGGTGAATGGAAAAGAGACTGTACGTGTTCCAAAGCTATTTAAAGAGGATGGAAACTGTCTTCCTTATTATATGCGAACCAGTCAGATGGATCTGATTAAGGCTGAAGCTTATGCACATCTAAAGCAGAAAGAAAATGCTGTTAAATCCCTAAATACACTGCGTTTGCGTGCTGGAGAACAGGAATTACAGTCCAACGATATTGCAGACAGCGATTTGCATACTGTTGTATTCCATGAGATAGCTCGTGAGCTTGCTTTAGAGAATGGATATGAGTGGTTTGCGGCGTTGCGTTTGAAAGGCAAGGATGGTAAATCATTGATTTATTCCATCAAGCCGCAGGTCAAGTCTGTAAAACAGTTTATTTGGCCTATCCCACAAAAAGAAAAAGAGTTAAACAAATCAATTATTCAAAATCCAGGATACGAAGGGATTTAATAATGTGTATTATAATGAAAAAAAGAGCATTGAGTCTATTTACATTGGCTATTGCATTTATAGCGGGTGTATATCAACCGTTGCATGCGCAGGGTATCGCTTTTGTGTACGACTATGAGGTTGCGCTGGAAAAAGCAAAGCAAGAAAATAAGTTGGTATTTGTAGATTTTTACACCTCATGGTGTGGTCCATGTAAGGTGTTGGACAAGGAGGTTTTTTCTCAGGAAAAAGTTGGAAGTCACTTTAATACTAACTTTATTAATCTTAAGGTCCAGTGTGATGATAAAGGCGTCGGAGTGGAGTTGGGTAAGCAGTATAAGATTGTAGCTTATCCTACGCTGATGTTTCTTAATGGGCAAGGGGAAGTGGTTCACACGGCTGTCGGAGGGCTGTCAGCGGATGCGCTTATTGAGGTGTCTCGAGTAGCGCTGAATCCCGATAAGAATTTGCTTTCTATTTTGAAGAAATGGGAAAATGGAAATAGAGATAGTCAATTTGTAAATGTTTATTTTACAACACTGAAAAAAGCATATTTGCAAGAGAAAGCCTCTGCTGATTTTCTAGCTTACTTTGAAGAATTGCCGGTGTCAGAGAAAAACAGTAAATCTACTTTTGGACTTATCGAGCTTGTGGGTGCTCAGCCGTTTTCGACATTGTTCAATTATGTCGAGGAGCATAAGGCGCAAATAGCCGTTAACACCAGTAGCCAGCAGGTGAATGACTTTATATCCAAGAGCTATCTGTCTTATTTGTCTGGTTTGGCACGGTCAGGTACACAAAGGCAGGAGTATGCTGATGCGCTTGATCGATTCAAGGCCAAAGGCTATCCGTATGCGGCAGAATATGAAATGTACTGCAATCTTTTTTTAGATATGAAGATTGAAAACTATATCCAAAACTGCACCGCATTTTTGGATAAGTATGGTAAAAACAGCGATAGCTATACGCTCTCTTTGACTAGCCTATTGGGCAATCTGACCGGAAAGGCAGACCAGAGTGTGGAGGGAATCGCTTGGATGGAGACCCTTTTGGAAAGAAATCCTGATCCGAATTATATGTATACCTATTTCTATATTACATGGAGAAATTATCAATTGGATAAAGCGTTGGGTATAGGGGAGCAGATCAAGGCACACTTGATCAGTAAGAATCAATCGACAAACAGCATCGATGAGCAGTTGGAGATGGTTCGGAATATCAAAGCTAAAAGGTCTACGCAATAGACTTTTGATTCCAAAAGAAAATAGACAGCCTAGATCTTATGATCTGGGCTGTCTTGTTTAGGTGTCGATTTTTTTAATGGAAATGTCCTGTTTCTGATCTTTAAAATACTTAACATTTACTTAATGAGGTTTCAGCTCTAGTTTAAATGTTAGTCCTTATTTTTGTTACATTAATTCCTCAGGATTAAGTCTTCGCAATAAAAATGGTGATATTATCAGATAAAAATTATTATAATTGTCTTGTCGCTTTGGATAGATTGATCGTCAGCGTAAAGAAAAACCAATTAAAAACAATGATACTCTGTTAGATATTTGCTATGGAAAATATTTCTGAAAAAGATTTTATTGGATTTCAAAACGGAAGCGAACAGCTATTTAAGCAGATATTTGAGCAGTATTATCGTACTGTATTTAATTACGCTTATGGTTTCTGTAAAAATAGGCATGATGCCGAAGAAGTTACCCAAGAGACTTTTACCAAACTGTTTTTGTACCGTCAGCGAATTACAGATGGGGGCAGCCTGCTTCCTTTTCTTTTAGCAGTATCCAAAAGAATAGCTATATCCATTTTTCGTAAGAAAGTAATTCGGGAAAATAGTATACTGGACGTCCAGTATACTATTGAAACTACCTCTTACAATACGAAAGAAACAATTCTCAATAATGAGCTAAACCATGCTTTGGAAAAAGTAATTGCTGAGTTGCCAATGCAGCAGCAAAAAGTATTCGTACTCAATAAATTGGATGATCTCTCTTACCAAGAGATTGCCGACGAACTAGGTATTTCCAAGAATACGGTGAAAAATCATCTTATTGTAGCCTCTAAGTCTGTTCGAGTCAAGCTCCAAAAGCTGCTCTACATCTTTTTGTAAATCTATCTTTTCAATTATTTTTTATTTTTTTCATTCTGACTAGTCCATTTTCTGAGATGAAGCGATTACTTATAAAAGAGCATCAAAGAAATTGAATAAAGAAAGATTACTATACCTCATAAAACGGTACCGCGAAAATCAGTGTACACCCACCGAGCGCAATGAATTGTATCGACTGATGTCTGATTCTAACATCGCCGATGATATATTGGAATTATGGGATCAATTGCACAGCCCAACTTCGACTTCGTTGTCCGGAAAAGAAGGCGAGGAGCTTTTTGAGAGAGTCATAGCCAATCCGCTGGTTCAACAGGGGCTGCAACAGACAGTGCGACGTAAAGCTGCGAAGTTAAAATATATCGCCATGGCAGCTGCTGCGGTGGTTATCGTATGTGGCACTTACACGGTCTTATTTTTGAAATCAATAGAATCACAGCATAACTACTCGCTACAACAGGTCGACACCGTTATTACTCCAGGCAGCAAAAAAGCTCAGATTATATTTGAAGATGGACACTCTATCAATCTTGTCGGTATGGCCTCGGTAGATACTATACGGTCAGGACACTATCTCATTTTAAATCGAGGGGACGAAGGCGTTTCTTATCACAGCAGGAAAAATACTGACGATAATACTGCAGAGACATATAATACACTTGTGACTCCACTTGGTGGCGAATATGCGGTTGTATTGGCTGATGGGACGAAGGTTTGGTTAAATGCAAACTCGAGATTAAGATATCCTACACGTTTTACATCAGCTCAGCGCACCGTGGAGCTTGAAGGTGAAGCTTACTTTGACGTCGCTAGTTTAGAACGGAAGGGTAAACGGGTACCATTCTATGTGAAAACGCGTGCTCAGACTGTGGAAGTCTTAGGTACAGAGTTTAATATAAATAGTTTCGACGAGAACATCACAACGACTCTTGTCGAAGGACAAGTAGCTTTGACCTACAAAGGAGATGGCAAACAGCATATATTGGTGCCTAATGATCAGATTGTCTATAGCGAGCGCACACATACTCACGAAAGGAAGAAAATAGATCCATATTATTTTGCAGCTTGGAAGGATGGGAACTTTGCATTTGAAGGTACACCGCTTAAATCCGTAATGGCTGATATTGCTCGGTGGTACAATGTCGAAATCCACTATGAGGGTGACGTCTCCGACGTTTATTTTTCGGGAAAAATATCCAAGCTAGAAAGCATCGAAAGTTTATTACAGACTATTCAATGGACAGGCTCTGTCAACTTTGAAATTAAGGGAAGGAGGATAACCATAAGAAAGTAATTATGAAAAGAAGCAGGGATGTTACCAGCATCCCTGCAGGTCTTAATAAGACCTACGATTGAGAACTAACGTGTTAAATTATTAATCAACCGAATACAAATGTATAAAAAAAAGCGGTTAGGTCTGCTATTATATACAGCCGACCGGACTATCTCCAAATCCGTATTAATGAAATTATCATTAGCTGTACCCTTATTGCTTACGGCAACATTGCAAGTCAGTGCATTTGCCTTTGGTCAAAAAATAACCCTTCATAAAAAAAATGTAAAGATAGATTATGTCTTGAAGGAACTACAAAAGCAAAGTGGTTATAATATTCTGTATGATCAAAAGATAATTCCTATAGTCAAGATTAGTCCTTCTTATAAAGATGCTCCATTTCAAGATGTATTGAAAGATATTTTGGCTCCGCTAAATATTCAGTTTAGGATGAATAACAAGAACATCGTCTTGAGCCAATCTGTATCAGAAAAAGAAAGTACAGGGAATAGAAATATTATAAAAAAGCAGAAAGAAATAAAGGGGAAGGTCTTAGATAGCGAGGGGCGACCAATCTCTGGTGTCACCATACATCTTAATGAAGGCGTCTCAGGTGGAGTCCTTACGGCTAAAGATGGCTCATTTTCGATTGCTGCCAAAGTAGGAGATCGATTGACCTTACGTTATGTTGGTAAAGAGTCTCTTACATTGATTATTGAAAATCTGGATGATCTTCAACTTACGATGGCTGATAAGGCCAATGAGATGGATGATGTGGTGGTGGTGGCCTTTGGAAAGCAAAAGAAAGGAAGTGTTGTAGGGTCAGTAACTTCCGTAAAGCCAGAAAATCTAAAAATCCCATCTAGTAATCTAACAACAGCCCTAGCTGGTAATGTAGCAGGAGTGATAGCTTATCAACGGAGTGGCGAGCCTGGTCAGGATAATGCTGATTTCTTCGTTCGGGGTATTACCACTTTTGGGAATAACAATAAGCCACTTATCCTTATTGACGGAGTGGAACTGACGACTACCGATTTAGCCCGGTTACAACCTGATGATATCGCTAGTTTTTCTGTCATGAAAGACGCTACAGCTACCGCATTGTATGGTGCTCGTGGAGCTAATGGGGTCATATTGGTCAGTACCAAGGAGGGAAAAGAGGGGCCGGCAAAAGTTTCGTTGAGGCTTGAACATTCGAGTTCGGCGCCTACTCAAACGACGAAAATAGCCGATCCTATCACTTTTATGAAACTTGGCAATGAAGCTGTTTTGACGCGAAATCCTTTAGGAGATTTACCTTATTCTCAGACACAGATTGAAAATACCGAACGAGGTATATCCGCTGTTGCTTTTCCCGCAAATGACTGGTCTGCATTATTGCTCAAGGATCAGACAACTACCTCTCGAGGTAATTTAAGTGTGAGCGGTGGGGGACAGGTGGCCCGTTATTATGTCGCCACTTCCTTTGCTCAGGATAATGGAATTTTGAAAGTTGACAAACGTAATAACTTTAATAGCAATATTGATAACAAGTCGTATACTTTACGTTCCAATGTGAATGTCAATCTTACGAAATCTACCGAATTGATTGTACGATTGAGTGGTACATTTGACGATTACAAAGGGCCACTGCAGGGCGGTGCGAAGACCTATGATATGATCATGCATTCTAACCCTGTTAAGTTTCCAGCATTCTTTCCAGTAGATGCAGAGCATGCACATTTACAGCATATAATGTTTGGTAACTACGATAATCAATATACCAATCCTTATGCAGAGACGGTACGCGGGTACAAAGAGCGTTCTCGTTCACAAGTGTTGGCCCAGCTCGAGCTGGGGCAGGATCTGTCGTCTATTACTCCAGGACTTGCGATTCGAGGGATGGCCAATGTTTCTCGATTGTCTCAATTTTCTGTTGCGAGATCGTATAGTCCATATTACTATCAGTTGGCTAGTTATGATAATGCTACGGGCGAATATACAATCGTCATGAATAAAGAAGGTACCGAATATCTTGGCTATGGAGAACCATCGGATGATAAAGTGACTAATTCGACTCTGTACTTTCAGAGTACGTTGAACTATGGTCGATTGTTTGGCAACAAGCATCAGGTTAATGGCCTGTTGGTTGGAATACTGCGCGAAGAGTTAAATGCAAACACGGGTAGCTTACAACTTTCACTGCCTTCACGTAACCTTGGTGTTTCAGGTAGGGCTACCTATGCTTATGATGATCGTTACTTTGGAGAGTTCAATTTCGGTTACAATGGCTCCGAGCGTTTTGCCAAAAATAAGAGGTATGGCTTTTTCCCTTCCATCGGAGGAGCTTGGTATATGTCCAATGAGAAGTTCTGGGATGAACTACGTCCAGTCTTTTCGAAAGTGAAATTTCGTGGGTCCTATGGACTGGTTGGTAATGACAATATTGGTAGTGCCAAGGATCGTTTTTTTTACCTATCCGAGGTTAACATGAGTAACGCTGCTAGAGGTGCCATTTTTGGCCTTAATTTGAATACTGGTCTGCCTGGGATATCGATATCGAGATATGCCAATCCAGAGATTAGTTGGGAGATATCACATAAGAGAGATTTGGCGTTAGAGTTAGGACTTTTTAACAAGATCAATTTAGTGGCAGAATACTTTACCGAGAAGCGCGAGAAAATACTCATGAGCAGAGCGTCTATCCCAAGTACGATGGGGCTACAGGCTGTACAGCGTGCCAATGTTGGTGAGGCAAACTCAAAAGGAGTAGATTTCAGTTTGGATTATACACAGAATTGGAGGTCTGGTTTCTGGACATCCGCGCGCGCCAACTTTACCTATGCAAGAGGTACTTATAAGATATACGAAGAGCCTGCTTATGAGAATGAACCGTGGCGCTCGCGTGTCGGCCATTCGATTAATCAACAATGGGGCTATGTCGCCGAGAGGTTATTTGTAGACGATGAAGAGGCTCTGAACTCTCCTATTCAGCAGATCGGTAATTCAAAGTATGGAGGGGGGGATATCAAGTATACGGATATCAATAAAGATGGAAAGATTAACAATCTAGATCTTGTGCCAATCGGCAACCCTACGGTGCCGGAAATAGTGTATGGCTTTGGGTTATCTATGGGATATAAACAATTTGACCTTTCTGCATTCTTTCAGGGGGCAACCAATCAGTCTTTTTGGATAGATGCTGTCAAGACCAGTCCATTCCAGGGGCAAACACAATTGCTGCAAGCTTATGCGGATAGTTATTGGAGTGAGGAAACACAGAATATATATGCGCTTTGGCCACGTTTGAGCAACGATATAAATAGCAATAATGTTCCTCGTAACACTTGGTTTATGCGCGATGGTACATTTCTTCGGCTCAAGCAGCTTGAGATGGGGTACACTCTATCAGATAAGATGAAACAACGGCTAAAGGCTAAAAACCTACGGATTTATTTGAGTGGAACCAACCTATTGCTGTTCAGTAAATTCAAGCTTTGGGATATTGAAATGGCTGGAAACGGACTCGGATATCCTCTACAGCGTGTGTTTAACGTCGGACTTAATGTTCAATTCTAAAATCATTACCAACAATACCGTCATGAACAAAAACATAATACGAAATATCATTCTATCTACATTACTTCTTACAGGAGGAATACATTCCTGTAATTATCTAGATGTTGTTCCAGATGGAGTGAGTAAATTAGAGAATGCCTTTACCATGCGTAATCAGGCTGAAAAATTTCTCTATACCTGTTATTCCTATATGCCAAAAGAAGGACAGCTTTCTTTGGATCCCGGAATATTAGGTGGGGATGAACTTTGGAATTTGGAAACGGTTAATGCGCCAGCTTTTGGTTTTACGGCCTTTAACATTGCTCGTGGATTTCAAAGCCCATCTAGTCCCTTGGTCGATTATTGGGGACAGCTGTATATTGCATTACGTGATTGTAATATCTTTTTAGAGAATATCCACAAAGTTGCCGATCTACAGCCTTGGGAGAGAGATCTATGGATTGCCGAGGTTAAAACCTTAAAAGCTTATTATCATTTCTATCTTGTTAAGATGTATGGCCCTGTACCTATTATACGAGAGAACCTTCCTATTGATGCGGGTATTGAAGAGGTAAAGGTATCACGTAATACGGTGGACGAGTGTTTTGACTATATGGAGGAATTATTGGACGAAGCGATTCCGGTCTTACCTCCTGTGGTATCTAATCCTACAGAAGAATTGGGGCGTATTACAAAAGCAATAGCTGTATCCTTAAAGGCTAAGGTATTGGTTACAGCGGCGAGTCCACTTTTCAATGGTAATACGGATCAGGCAGGTCTCGTTAATAAAGATGGCCGTCAGTTATTCAATCAGATTAAAGATAATGGCAAGTGGGAGAAGGCTTTTGCAGCTTGTGAAGATGCTGTTAGAGTGTGTGAGACAGAGCTTGGTATGAAACTTTATAGGTATCCGGGTAATCCCCAGTTTAACCTTTCCGAGGTGACGATGCAAGAGCTTTCCTTACGTAATGCTTTTGCTGAGCGATGGAATTCAGAAATTATTTGGGCCAATACGCAAAGTATACACCATTTGACCCAACAACTTGCGGTGCCCCGTTTCGACCCGAGGTATCCCGATGCTCCATATTTAAAGAATGTAATCGGAGCTCCGATTAAAGTCGCAGAACAGTTCTATTCCAAGAATGGTCTACCGATTGCCGAAGATCAGACTTGGAATTACAATGATCGGTACGATATCCAGACCGTAGGGGCTTCATATCGCCGTTATATGCGAGAAGGAACTCAGACAATAAAGATGCATTTTGATCGTGAACCTCGGTTTTATGCTTATTTGGGGTTTGACACTGGTCTCTGGTATGGAGAAGGGGTTTTTGATGATGCTAATCCAACTAACCTATACGCCGTTGCAGCAAGGAAAGGGCAGGTACATCAAAAGCGTGGCTCGGAGGATGGACCTATTACAGGTTACTTTATCAAGAAGTACGTGAATTTTCAAAATACAATGCTTAATATCACAACGTACTCTACGGTAGCTTACCCATGGCCTTTAATTCGATTGAGTGATTTGTTTCTGCTCTATGCTGAAGCTGCAAATGAATCGAACGATAGCGAGCAAAATAGGATGAAAGCGCTGAATTACTTAAATATGGTCCGAAAAAGAGCGGGGATTCCTAAGGTAGAGGAGGCTTGGACGAATTATGCACTTAATCCGACCAAGTTCAAGACACAAAATGGACTGCGACAGATTATCCATCAAGAACGGCTTAATGAGTTGGCTTTTGAAGGCCATCGGTTTTGGGATATCAGAAGGTGGAAGACTGCTCCTGATTATTACAATACCCCAATCCAGGCTTGGGATATGACACAGTCTGCTCCACAGGACTTCTACAGAAAGGTTTTACTGGCCAAGCAGACCTTTACAGCCAAAGATTATTTCTGGCCATTAAGCATTTCTAATTTAACCATAAATAATAATCTGGTACAGAATATCGGATGGAGATAGCTCCTGGAACTTAAAGAAAATGAACGATGAAAAATTTATTCTTGATTAAAATATTCGCTCTTCTACTATTGTTATCCTGTAAAGAAGAGCAGGTTTCTATTAGTGTTGATGATACTTTGCCAGCACCACAGGCGGTCAAGAATGTGACCGTTAAAAATAGACCTGGAGGAGCCGTTTTGTACTATGATGTACCTGACGACAAAAACTTTTTATATGTCAAAGCCCAGTATGAGATTCGGCCCGGAGTGATTCGAGAAACTAAAGCTTCGTTATATACGGACACGCTACTGTTGGATGGTTTTGGTAGTCAAGGTGAATATGCTGTTAAACTATTTAGTGTCGGACGCAATGAGAAATCTTCGGAGCCACTGCTTGTCCAGGTTGCTCCAGAAGAAGCCCCTGTACGGCAGGCTTTTCATGACTTAGTTTTGTCCGAAGGATTCGGTGGAGTGCGTGTTTTTTATGAAAACCCTCACAAAAAGGATTTTGCATTTTGTCTGATTGCTGATACACTTAATAATGGGGATTGGAGTCCTCTACAGACTTTTTACAGTAAAAATAGTGCAGGTGTATTTTCCCATAC
>JBEBQJ010000029.1:0-34942 GCA_040395455.1 Sphingobacterium yanglingense
CGACAGTTGATCTCCATTGGTGATAAATATAGCCCCCGCATTAGCTGCATTGTTCGAGTTAATACGGCAGTTCTCCACCTTCACAACCGATTTGGCGACATATAGCCCACCTGCATAGTTACGTGCTACGGTGGTTCCACCCGCGTTTACAGATCCCGTTCCTACGGCGTTTCCATCCGCTATTGTTATACCAGAGATCAATACCTGTACGCCGTCTATAGGTTCGGCATGTACCACAAGTACATGATATGCCTGGTTATTTCCCGACAGGAGGGTCACATTACTTTCCGGGAGGGGCAGGTCACCCGTTGTCGCATTAGCAGGGTAGCCTCCGATTAATTTAATATTCCTGTTTATTTCAAAAGACATATCCGCCGTTGTTCCTCCTGTAAGCGGTTGGGTAGGTACATATGTTCCAGCAGCAATATGGATTATATCGCGTGCTTCAGCGATAGAAAGCGCTTTGTGCAGTGATATTGCATTATCCCAAGACAGGCCATCATTTGCATCATTACCACTCGTTTTAACATAATACTCTTTGAATACAATCGGGAGCGGGTCTCCCGCTTCTTGCACAACTTGAATCGTCCTTTGCGTATTATTGTCAATATATACAGTCAATAAAGCAGATCTTTCCTCCAGCGCCGTATTTTTGGCAATAGTAATCTTTGCCCTGCCTGTTTTCAACCCATTGCCTTCGACAATAGTTATCCAACTGGCGTCCGATATCATGCGCCAGGGCAAATTCGATTCGATTTCTATTTCCGCAGTGATCGCCTCATTAGAGACATTGATAACATCATCGTTTATCGATAGAATCGGTGTTTCCGGCACGAAGCTTTTCAACTCCACCTTTCGGCAGGAGAATAAGCTGACTAATGCCATACACATATATAGATATTTTTTCATTGTGAGTCTTTTAATTTACTTTTGAAACCACTAGCAGGCCATTGGAAACAGCTCTTTGCTCCCCACCATTATCCCATGGCCAGTTTCGCATCTCGAATCTGCCATCATCAAATGAGCTGGTATTACGTATGAAGAAAGTGCTCGAGCCACCTCCGTCAAGGTTTATCGCATTATAGGCACCTATTGCTTTAAAACACTTGCCCATGTCCAGGTAATCCATCCCGTTAGCGTAATGATACCTGCGGCCATCGACCACCAGCATGTACACCGTATTGCCATCTTCTGATACCCCTATGGCAGTGCGGGGGTCTGTCACCACAGCGCTAGTCGGTATGATGCCCGACGATAGCAATGTCGCACGTCCGCCTAGTGCCTCTACAAGGTCATTTTTGACCGTTGTATAGAGCGCTTCGTTACCTATTACTCCTTTTCCTTGTGCTGTAATACCAAAAAAAGTATTGACCGAGCTGGCAAAAGTCGTTTTTAACACCACACCTTGCTTGTGTAGTACACCTTGAGGTACACCGGTATCCCCATCAAAGAAATCCCCATTGGTTCCTGCCCAAACCTTGTGTCCGGTATAATCTCTAAGGGCAGCCTGTTCCGTCATTTTCTGGCGACCGTAGCTCACCGAATTATGTGCCGTGGAGACTTCTATGCTAATGTCTTCCTGAAGCAGGTCAACTTCAAATACAAATAGCTTCATCGGATAACCTTTTGTGCCTAGATAGTTGAATTCCGTTGCATTTAGCCCCGGGACTAGCTGATAGGTACTGTCTTTATACACTCGGGCTATCAAGTCTGTTCCATCTACTAGCTTTTTTCCTATGGGAGTAGTGGCTTTGGCTTCAAATTTTTCGTAGGGTTCTATATAACTCTCCTTGTTACTACAGGATTGGAAAAACAATATAGCTCCCAATCCTAATATACAACTGATTTTTTTCATAGCTTAATAACCTTCGTTTGGTGTTAGATTAGTATTGTTCTGTAGCTCCCTGCCAGGGATAGGAAGCACAACCTGGTAAGGGAGCAGACCTAATGTTTGGATGGCTTTATTCGTTCTGATTAAATCAAAATAACGCATGTTTTCACCCAAAAACTCCAACCTACGTTCTTTCAGGACTGCATTGATATAATCTTCGTCCGATCCCACAGATACAGGCGTTAAGCCTCTAAATGCCCTAAGTTCATTCAGCCTCGTTAATCCATTCGTTCGCCCTTGTGCTTCAGCACTGATAAGGTACATTTCCGATATGCGGGATAGGATTACGGGGTCTCTGCCGGTCTGTCCACTCGGATACTTATTGACACAGTCCGTACCAGAAATATTGGTCACCGAGATTGCACGTCTTTTATCCGAAGATGAAAATGCGTTGAGCATATCAGGGAATACCCGGTACTTGCCCTGACCTTTATTAGCGTGTGCGTAGGTGTAGAATAGGTCAGAGATGTTATTGCTCGATTCTTCCGAAAGATTCTCAAAGGCAAAGATGACCTCGGTATTGCTTAGTTTGCGGAATATTTTCTCAAAAGTGTCCAACTTGTATTTGCCGTTCTTGATCAGGGATTCTGCGAGGTCTGCGGCCTCGCCATTTTTCCCCTGGCTCAGTTTGACACGTGCTTTTAGGGCCGTGGCCGCATCGCGGGATACATAATAGTAATTGGTGGATGTAGAGAGGAGAGCTTCAGCCGAGGTCAGGTCTTCCTCTATAAAATCCCACACTTCCTCTGCTGGATTGCGCGACACTTTTTCCAGCGTATTTTGACGCAGTATTGGCACACCTCCCCATCTTGTTACCAACGAGTAATAGATGTATGCTCTAAAGTAATGAGCCTCGCCAAGTGCGAGATTTCGGGTTGTAGAGGCATTAAAGCGTTCGCCGACAGCAATCATATTGTTCACTTGGTATAGCGCTTTATAATAGCCATTCCAGTTATTCGCGACAATACTGTTCAGCGGGCTCAGTATCGAGTTTATCAAGTCAAAGGGATTTCCCGATGCCGTATGCAGATCTCCGCCTAATAGGTCAAACAGTATATAGGACTCTGCTCCGGGAGCATTCTGCATTTCATGGTACATCCCTAGACGCAATGCTGGCAGGTCTTTCTCCGTAATCGCCTCGGGAGATACCCCCGTGCTCGGATAGAGGTCTAGTTTGCCTGAGCACGAGCCAAGTATACAAGATACAATGGCTGTTATCAATATATAGAACTGTGTCTTTTTCATTTGATTTAGAAGTTTATGTTTGTTCCAATAGTGAAGGTCCTAGGCTGCGGATTGTTCAATAAGTCGACACCGGAATAGCGGGGGTCAAGATTGGTGTTGACCTCAGGGTCCCAGCCTGAATATTTGGTGAGCAAGAACAGGTTGTCGGCCTGACCGAATATTCTAAGGTTCTTGATTTGAAACTTATTAATCTGTAACGATGGCAGAGTGTATGCAAGTGTAACCGCTCTCATCCGGATAAAGGAACCATCCTCCAAGAATCGCGTTGAGTTTTTATTGTTATGCGATAGCGACAATACCGTTCTCGGGTATACGTCTGTCGTTCCTGGTCCTGTCCACCTGTTCGTGATATATTCTTCCAGCTGTCCAAATGTATGTCCGATTCGTGCTAGACCAGTCGGCTTCCATGCGGCATATACATTCTGCCCATACATATAAGTCATGAGGATATCCAATTGCAGGTTTTTGTATTTGAAAGTATTATTCCAGCCCCCATTGAATTTAGGGTTTGACGAGCCCAGTACAACACGGTCGTTGTCATTGATGATCCCATTGTTATCCACATCAGTCCATCTGACATCACCAGCTCTTACGCCTAGATCAAACTGTTGTTTTGGTATTTCTCCATCATATTGATAGAGGCCGTCGGCCTCAAAAAGATAATACGAACCGATATCTCGGCCCACTTGTATAGCCCTATTATCACCGATGGCAATCGGAGCATCCCCCTCTAGCAGGGATAGGATTTTATTCCTGTTGTGGGCGATGTTAAAATTCGTCCGCCACTGTACAGCTCCCAGCTGCAGGGACGAAGATATACTGAGTTCCACACCTTTGTTTTCCATAGAGCCGATATTACTGAGCAGCGCCGTCATCCCGGTGGTCGCATGCACAGGCATGCTGTATAGCAGGTCGGTTGTTTTCTTATAGTACGTATCAAAGGTGATATCAATCTTTTTGTTGAATAGAGAAAGATCAAATCCTAGGTCAAACTGATTTGCTTTTTCCCAGGTTAGGTTTTCATTGCCAAAACTAGAGACTGCGATACCGCTCACGTTACCATAGTTCTTACCTCCTGAGATGAGCGGTAAGTGCGAGTAGTTGCCTATACCTTCTTGGTTACCCGTTTTTCCCCAGCTGCTCCTCAGTTTTAAGTCCATGTCAGTATGTTCCATAAAGCTTTCCTTGGACACATTCCAACCTATCGATACCGATGGGAATACACCCCAGCGGTTGTGTTTAGGGAATTTTGAGGAGCCATCCGTCCGTAACGTAGCTGTCAGAATATATTTGTCTGCATAAGCAGCCGTAGCCCGCCCAAAATACGATTCCATCGCATATTCACTGACCGATCCATTGGCATTAAAGATTTCAGAGGCTACAGTCAATGTGCCAAAAGATGGTGAAGGAAATCCTCTAGCGTCGACAGCTACCGTTCTATAGCTCTGTTTTTGCCATGAATGTCCCAAAACACCACTTATGTTGATCCGATTGAAAGTCTGGTTATAGTTCAGTACGTTTTCGAATAGATTATTTACGATAAATCGATTGTAATCGACCAGTTTTCCGACTCCCGTACCATAAGGATGGTTTTCATTGTAATAGGTATAGTCATACGTATAGCCGATATCCGCGTTGTACGAAGATTTAAAATTCAGGTTTTTAGAAATATTTACCTGTCCATAAAACGTACCCAGGTAGCGGTAATTGTCTACATATACATCCTGCTCGTTCAGTATCTGCACAGGGTTATGCCTCACCAGCTCGTCCGTACCACCTACATAATAGTCGCCGTTTGGTTTGTAAGGACGGTCAAATGGCCTTTGTTCGATCGCTCTTGCGATTATCGTCGAGCCAAGGCTAGCTCCCGGAACCTGGTTGTTACGAATGAAGTTCCCTTTGTTGTACGTGCCGATTTCCAACCAATCATTGAGTTTATGGCTGAATTTGGTGTTCAGATTTACTTTTTTGACTTCGTTGTTCTTGACCACACCTTCTTGTTTAGTAAGGCCGATTCCAAAATAGTAATTTGTCTTTGCTGTACCTCCGGAAAATGAAGAATTCAAATTTTTAAAATAGCCCTTCTGCAAGATCAGTCCCAACCAGTCCGTATCTGGACTGTCGTAAAATGGGTTCATTATCGGGCTTCTAAAACCCGAGTCACCCACTTTCAGGTTATATTGGCTATTGTAGTTGCTCGCACCTTCGTTGTATTGGAGTAGGTAGAGGTCCGAATTGGCCATCTTCAGCTTACCCTTATTGGCAAATTGGCTGTAACCCGTAGAGATATCCACTTTAATCTGAGATTTACCATCTTTTCCAGATCTAGTCGTAATCAATATAACACCATTGCTCGCCCTAGAACCATATATCGCTGCAGAGGCCGCATCCTTTAGTACCTCTATGGACTCAATATCCGCATGATTGAGAGCGGCCAGTGGACTGTATTCCTCCCCAAAATTGGTTAGCGACATGCCGGACGTATTTAGAGGGATACCGTCCACGACATAGAGCGGGTCGTTGCCTGCTGTTATCGAAGAGAAACCTCGGATAGACACGCGTTCTCCCGATGCCAGGTTGCCCGATCCCAGCGAAAGGTTTACCCCAGCGATACGACCTTCCAGCAGCCGTGTTGGCGAAGATACTTGTCTAATGTCCTCGTCTTGGATTTTCAGACTTCCTATAGCGCTAGTCAATAGTTCTTTCTTCTGTTTACCATAGCCGATTACTACCACATCATCCAGTTGTGCCTCTACAGTTTTTAAGGATACGCGTAGTTCGTTACTATTGTTTACCACGATTTCCTTCCGCTCAAATCCTGTAAATGTAATCAGAAGAACCATCCCTGGCGTAACCTCCCTGATCGTAAAGACCCCATTCACATCCGTCATCGTTTCCTGTGTTCCGTTCTTTACACGTATGCTAGCACCGCGAAGCGGTCGTCCATCTTGATCCGTTACGATTCCCTTTATTACTTCAGCAGCGGATTGTTCAGAGGTTACCATGGTCAGCTTTTGTACTTCTTTTCTGCTGATGATGATTGTATTCTCCTTGAGAAAAAAATCAAGCGGTTGGTCTTTGAGGATTTCCGTCAGCGCCTGTTTCAGCTCCACATTTTTTAAGCTGATGTTGTTGATTGGCTTAATCCCTTTTATTTCGTTGTGCTTATAGAAAAGAAAATACCCTGTTTGTTTTTCTATAGATTTAAGCACACGCTCCAATTGAATGTTATTACCCGAGTAGGTAACTTTTTGCGAATAGCTGTTTGCACTTAGTTGGAGCAACCCCAGTGTCATAAAAAAAACGATAAGTTTCATTATCAAGAAAATTTTTGACGGATAGCCAATACCGATTGGTATTTTATCCCAAAAGATTAATTTCATACTTTTGTACTGTTTAAATTAATGGTTATTGATGCACTGTTAATAATTCTTGAGATTTAAGCTGCCTTCTTAAGGCATTCGACGGGAGTGTTGGTAGCACTTCCGTTTTTCTCTTGTCCTTGATTATTCTATTATATCCTATCTATTTCATGTTTATCCAATGATTAGTTTTCTTTCTTTCAGTTCGAATTTTACTTTTCCATATCTCAGGATTTCCAGGATGGTATTTATATTCTCGCTGCGCTTTATCTTTCCTACAAATTCATCCTTTGGTATTTCTCCCTTGTATTCAATCTCTATATCATACCATCGTGACAGCTGTCTCATCAGTGTCTGTATATCTACACGGTCAAATTGGAAGAAGCCCTCTTTCCATGCTATCGCAGAGCCGATATCTGCGCGTTGCACATACAGCGGTCTACCGCCATCTTTTATCGATTGGTAGCCCGGACTCAGCAATAGCGATTTGCCCGAGACATTTACTTTCACGCTACCCTCTATCAGTGTCGTCTTTGTAGACGGCTCATCCGTATAGGCATTCACGTTAAATTTAGTACCTAAGACTTGGATTTCCTGCCCCTCTGTCAATACCTTAAAAGGAGCTTTTTTATTATGGGCCACATCAAAATAAGCCTCCCCCTTAATAGATACTTTACGTTCATTTCCATCAAAATGGGTGGGGAAAGTAATGCTGGAAGCACTGTTTAGCCATACTTTGGAACCATCAGGCAATACGACTTGGTATATGCCACCTTTGGGTGTCTCGATGCTATTGTATTGTTTTTCCGCTGTCTGTGGAGAGTTAGCACTGTTAAAAACCAGCAAGCCATCTTTTTCCTTTCTTATCGAAAAACCGGAGTCCGTTGCTAGCGTACCGTTGCTAGCATCGTTTAGCACGATTCGTTTGCCGTTTGCAAGAGTCAGTATCGCATTGTTTCCACCAGGAGCTACCGTATCAAGCCGTACCTGCTGTATCGTAGTAGTAGTCGCTACGTCATTATTCCGATACAGATATCCGACAATAGCGAGGGACGCAATCAATACGGCCGCTACGCCTCTATATAGTGGTTTTAGGTAATTCCATCGTCTTATTGGTATCAACGTCTCCTCTTCGGCCTCTACGAGGTCTTCATCCATGGATTGTAACAGATAGGGCTGTAACTTGCCTTCGTCCAATAGGTGAAAGAAAACCTGCAGTTCTTCTTCGCTCAGTTGTTTGTCGAGGTATCTACCTACCAGTTCTTTATAGAAGTCTTCTTCCATTTCAATATTGCTCTTTACTATATAAGACAATAAAAAAGAAGAGGAGGGTAGCAAAAAAAGAATTAAATAAGATATTTTGACCGATTAGCGGAAAAATACAGAAATAAGTATACTCAGCGAGATGCCGAGTTGGCTTTCGACGGTCTGTCGAAGTTGTTTCATCGAGAAGACCATATGGTTCTTTACCGCATTTTTAGAGATACCCATAGTAGCAGCGACTTCTTCATAGGTTTTTTTCTGTTCCCTGCACAATCGGAATATCTCTCGACTTCTTTCGGGTAGCCGTTCGATAGCTAGGTTTAGGCAGTGTAGGTACTCCTTGCTCAGTAGATTTTCCTCAGTTGTATTACTTCCAGTGAGATAGGCCTCGACTATTTCTCCCATCACCAATTTGGACCTAGAGGCTTTTTCCAATGCATTTAGCGTATGGTTTTTGGCAACAGTATACAGATAAGATTTAAAGGACTTGACTTCGGACAATTTCTCCCGTTGTTCCCATATTTTGATGAATACTTCTTGAGTCAGGTCTTCAGCGAGATTATCGGAATGCACATACTTCAGCAAAAAAGAGTAAATCTTTGCATAGTGCATATCAAAAATCTGGACAAATGCTTTTTCATCCCCTTTCGAAAACCTGCTGACTAAATTGACTACATTGGTTTCATCCATTATATGAACGAATTTCGGCTTATAATGTGACCAAGATATTAAATTATTGTGAAAAAATAGAATATGCAACAGCAAAGATGGCTATCCCTCCAAAGATAAGTCTCCAATACGTGCACTAATATCCTCTATGTAATTGTCAATTAGAGCTATTTTTACTTAAATTAGCAAAAACAGACTTTATTGATGTTTTGATTGAACTACCAGAGTGTCTGTAGTGTACCTCACGCTTTTGTAGGACTCCAATTTAAAGAAATGATTGATAGGTATCTAGATTATGCGCTGACTGTGACTGAGAAGGTGACCGTTGGAATTAAGAATAGGAGCAGAAGCTTACTATTTTTGACGGTTCTTTGCCTTTGGGTATGCAGTAGTTTTGCACGACCTATCGATACGATAGGGGCTGTCGATTCAATGTCGATGGTCAAGGAGATACTAGAAAAGCACTTATCAGGTACCATGTTCCGTGATGTTAAGGGTAGTTTCGAAATTCGCTTAGATAGCAGTCAAAAGAAATATAGTTTAATAAGCGAGGTCGTAGATAGGCTTGGTGAACAGCGTATAGTTGACCTTACCTATCAACTGAACCAATACCTAGCACTAAAAAATCACCATTTTTATAAAGGAGAGATATTTTTCGATACCCACTCAGACAGCGCGATAGTCTACGTCCTAAAGACTAAAGGTGAAGTCTTCGAAAGTGTGGTTCTATGTTTAGAACCGCGCAAAGGGATAGCCCATTTTTCCAAAGATCTGCATGACCATTTGATTACTCAGATCAACGAAAATAGAATTTCCCAGCAAAAGGTGCTGGATGTAGGTCTCGTCAGTTTTGAACTCGATAAAGACGGTTCAATCATTCCAACTGATACTACTGACGTAGGGGATGTCCTATTGCAGTATTTGAAACAACAGAATCGATGGAGCCCTGGTATCAGCAGTGGCAGACCGGTACAACAGAGGGTTTCGATCAATCTCATTCCAGACTATATAAGAGGTACTGCTCAATGGCCCTCAAGCTATAAATGGCAGCAATCAGAACTACTGTTTCTTAGCAGTATGGATCGAACTCCGGTTTGTTATACAACAGATCGAAAATCTATTCCTCCCCGTGCTATAGCAGTGTCGTTAATATACGATACAATGAAAAAGGAATACCGCATGCCGATTGTACTTCGAGGCGACGAAAAACAAACGAGTAAACTGTTGGAAGATGTCATCCGTGCAGGCGACCCAATCAAAAGAGGCTTCGGATTGTCGGATACCTATACACGGGTTTATTTTTACACGACTCCATAAAACTAGGCAATCTTCTGATTCCTCATTTCCGAGTATCTATATTTTTATTATCGATTTTATTTGTTTCGTAGTTTAGATTAAGGCTCTCGTCCCTTGTTTTATTAGGGAAGTATGTCGGTGTTTTTTTTAAAAAATCTAGAAAATTACCGTTACCTATGCCGACTCTTTAACTAGGATGCGTATATCACGTCGTTTGGTTGTATGGATTTTGCTATCGTTTGAATTCAGGACAACCTTGCCAGTTAGGCTTGTTTTACGATATTATTCCATATTTTAACTTTTTGTCAAAATACATTAAAAATTAGGTCTGTTGTAAGGTCTGTTTTACAGTCTCTCTGTTAGGTTTAGAAACTGGTATTTTTTCTCCTGAAATCAAAAGTAGAACACCGCCATCTTCTTTCAACCAGCTTTTTACATATTTAGGGTTCACCAAATGGCTTTGGTGTGTTCTTAGGAACCCATTGGGCTGCAATAGATCCGCATATTCCTTCAGCGATTTGGAAACCAAAAGCTTTTCGTCGCTTGAAAGGTAGAAGTGTGTGTACGTATTGTCCGCTTCACAGCGTACAATTTCCGATAGCGGCACATACCTTATCTCACCCTGCATTGGTAAAGCAATTTTGTTCCCCCTTAAATCCGACATTTTAAGCTGTTGCATTAAAAAGTCTAGCTGCAAACTCTGTGTTTGTTTTGTTATTTTCTGTTTTGCTTTATTTACCGATATTGTCAACTCTTCAATATCAATCGGCTTTAAAAGATAATCTAGGGCTGCAAATTTTACAGCTTGTATGCCGTAGTGATCGTAGGCAGTAACAAAGATAACTTCAAAATTTCGTTCGGGGAGTAATCTTAACACATCAAAGCCTGTTTGTTTTCCCATTTGAATATCTAAAAACACTAAGTCTGGCGAATACTTTACAATAGCATCAACAGCAGCATCTACCGTCTGTGCCGTTGATGCTATTCTTACCTGGGGGCAATGCTTCTCAAGCAAAGCCTCCAGATTTTCTAAATTAGAAATTTCATCATCTATTAAAACTGCTCTCATCTTATTATAGCCAGTCTATCAAAGTTATGTTTATTCTAGTACCGTCGCTACTGGATTGCATAGCTAAGTTAAAGTGATTTTCTTTATAAATACTATTCAACAGCGCTATTCTATTCTTACTGAGCTGCAGTCCCAGTCCCTTAGTTTCTTTCGATGTATCGAAACCATTCCCATTATCAGTAACCGTTAGCAGTAGATCATTCCCTCGCTTAGCAAACCAGATGACTACAATTCCAACACTCCCTTTTTTAGTTACACCATGCTTCACCGCATTTTCTACAAAAGGTTGCAGCAACATGCTAGGTATTTCTATATTATCTAGATCCAGATTTTCAGTATGTTTGATTTCATAGCCAAATCCAAAACGCAGTTGCTCCATCTGTAGGTAATCATCCAATAGTTTCTTCTCTTGCAACAAACTGATCAGTTCCTTGTCATCCAGTACCGTACGGGTCAGTCGAGCAAACTTAGCGAGATACTTATTAGCATTATCCACCTCGTTCTTGTTCATTAGGTTTTGAATGCCTGATAGTGCATTAAACATGAAATGAGGATTTAGCTGGCTACGAATAGTACTGAGCTGAAGTTTTGCTATGTTTTTTTGTTGTTGCTCCCTAGCTAGTTTTTTTGCGTTTTTACGTCTAATATAAACCATAATGAGACCAGATAATATACCTAGGGTTGAACAGGCCAAACCGAGATATGTCCAAACCTCTTTTTGGCTATAGCTCTCATTCTCCATAGTTACGGAAAGTGTATACCTACTTCTATAGGTTTCTATTTCATCAGCAGAAAGACCACATTCCCAGCAATGTTCCCAATTCATCAATGGTTCAATAATAATTTCATAATCCCCCGATTTTTTGAAAAGGCTTTTGTCGATTTTTATGCTAGCCAAAAAACCTGATTTATCCTCACTTTGTATACTAAAATCCCAAGCAGTTGATTCGAAAATAACTTTATTGTTTTTTTTATCTCTAATACTGGTATAATAAAGGTAGTCTATATCAGTTTTGTCTTTTATAAGTGTCAATTCATAATCTTTCTCCGTAAAGCTGATATCTAACTTCTCTTTTGGTTCGGTTATCCAACTATGCTCAAATCCTTTATCCGTTTTAAAATGCCTTATAAAACCTTTTATTTTTGCTTTAGGGAAAGGTTTGCTGGAAAAAATAGACTTCTGTATATTCAGCGGGGTTTCGACACTGTAGATTAGTATGGTAATCGTTCTGTCTTTTAGGGGAAAAGCTCCAAGTGTTGTAAAGTCTAATACCTCGTCTTTCATGTCGTCGTCAGGCCTTACAATCTCCTTTAATATTGCTTTGTCAATAGATTTATTTACCACCAGTGGTTTGTCGTCGACTAATATGGTGTAACGATAATTCTCGATATCATCTGTCTTTCTGAAGTATATACTTGTGCTCACACTGTCTACCCCTGGCAAATAACTAAAGTTGTTGTTGGGTAAATTACTAAATGAAAAACCATAATAAACGTTTTTCGCAGTACTGTCGACGGACATAAGTAGTCTGCCTCCTCCTGGGTAGGTTTTGTTATAATCAATACCTTTTTGCGCATGTGCGACAGAGAGTAGGATCAAGAAACTGATAAATATTAAGACGGTTTTTTTCATAACGTTTAGTTTAACTTTCATCAAACTTGTCACAATAATAGCAAAACAAAAATCTAAAAATAGCAAAGGCAGTATTTGAACTAGTAAAAATAATGTTTTGTAAAGAATCCAATCATATTCCCAAAAAGCCATAATAGAAATGGATGGATTTCAATATCAACTAGAAATACCAATCTAGCATCATATAAATAGATTATGGCATGGTTTTGATTGTTAATTAGGCAGGTCTGTTCGAGGGGAAATTCTGTTGGCAAGAAAACACCTTCGGCAAATAGGAAGAATAATGATACAGAGACAAAGCGTAGGCAATAATTATCGTCAACATATACTTAGCGGAATATTTTCAGTTTTGCTGCTTACCGGTTATGCACAGCAAAAGGAAACACAACAGGAGCAAAAGCAACAACCTAGCGAACAAAAGGTCCATACGAAACCAACAACCATGGACTCCATTGACATCGTACGTGATTACCGCCCTATGCTTGCCGATGCGGTCAAGGTGCGCCGTAGTCCAAGTATGAAGATTGACCGTAAAGACCTAGAGGGCGAGTTGCGCCAAACTGTCGCAAGTGTATATCTCGATATGAATGATTTTAGACGACCTTTTCATAGCCCTTTGCAGGAAAGATACCCCAATGCGCCGGGCAATAATATAGACAATAACAGGATCGGCATCATGGCTTATCACGCAGGCGAGTATGAAAGAGCCAGCTCTATTCTGAAGAAAGTAAATCCCGGAGACGCCTTTTATCAGAGTTCGATGATAGCGTTGGGCAAGATTGCACAAGAAACAGGGGACAAGCAAAGTGCGAGGACAGCATTCTACAAAGCTTCAACAATGAGCTTCGATCCGGAGTTGAAAGCAGATGCCCTGTATAATTATGCCAAGATTTTAGGTGAACTCGATTCCGTACAGACCGCCTTGAAGCCCCTTCAGGAATATCTCGCTATGAAATACGCAAGTAGTAAGCCGAATGCCGACAAAAACGAAAATACCGAAACCCGAACCGCCGAGATCCTATCGGGGGGCAGCAATTTTGAGACCGCTGTATACCTATTCGAATCATTCAGCCCTAGAAAGCAGAAAGCCGATGCCGTCTATCAAAAAATCACCTATTACCGAGGACTGGAGTTTTATAACGAGCGCGCCTTTGAAAACAGCATATCCATGTTTATGCGTGCCGAAAAGCTACCCATTGATATAGAAATGGCTGCCTTGGCTACCTATTGGAAAGCTGAGGCCATGTACGAGGTGCGCAAGTACAAAGAGGCCGTAGACAACTTCTCCCAGTTCTTGAGCCTGCCTGCTGCGCTGAATACCGATGTATACAATTATGCGAACTACGCCTTGGCCTATGCAGCGTTCCGTATTGATAGATATAGCGTGGCGGCACAGTATTTCGAGCGTTTTTTAGCTACCCCCGAAAGCGCCCTGGACAAGAATATATATTACGATGTCATTGCACGTTTGGGAGACTCCTACTTAGCGATGCGCAATTATCAGCGGGCCAATCAGTATTACGATCAGCTCATCAACAGTAACGCGCCCAATCAGGATTATGCCCTGTTCCAGCACGGTATCATTCAGGGGTTGCAGGGCGACAATGATGCAAAAATCAAAACACTCCGCGCTGTCGTCGAAAAATTTCCAACCTCCAACTATGCCGATGACGTTGCCTTTGAGATTCCCTATGTATCTTTCCTGAAAGGAGATTACGATACCGCAATCAAAGGGCTGAAAAAGATGATTGAAAAATATCCACGTAGCAGTTACGTACCGAGAGCATTATTGACTATTGGGCTGGTCCAATACAATCAGGATGATTCTGAGGCTGCGATGGCCACTTTCCAAAAGGTCGTGAAGGAATATGGCAACAGTAGAGAGGCAACCCAGGCGATGCGATCCATTGAAAATATCTATCTTGATCAAGGCGATGCGACCAGTTATATTCACTATGCTCTGAGTAATAATGTCTCCGAGCTAAGCCCCAACGAATTGGATAACCTAGCATTTCAGGCAGCACTAACGCTCTTTTCCAGAGCGCAATATGGCCCTGCCGTGGAGGCAATCAATGCCTATTTTGATAAGTTTCCTAAGCCTAGGCAAGAAAAGCATGCCCGCTACATTCGAGGGGTCAGTTTATACCATACCGGGCACCCAAGAGAAGCGTTAAAAGATTTGAACATTATCCTCAACGATTGGACAAGCCCTTATACCGAGAAGACCCTGCTTACAGCCGCTGCCTTATACCTTAGTTTGAAGGAATACAACGAGGCCATTGTGCACCTCAAAAAGCTCGAGATCACCACCGATTATAAAGACAGCTACGGCTATGCCGTGACTAATCTGATGATCTGTTATTTCGAATTAGGAGACTTTAAGCAGATGGATAAGTATGCGAAATTAGTTAAAAACTACGAGAGGGTATCTGACGAAGAAATAGCGACAGCACACCTGTATAGCGCTAAGGCCCTGTTGCAGCAAGGGAATAAAGAATCTGCGCTTAAAGAATTGAACTTGGCAGCACTAAAAAGCCAGGCTGCGGTCAGTGCCGAGGCAAGATATCGTGTAGGGCTATTGCAGTACGAGAATAAAGAATATGACAAAGCCCAAGCGTCGGCCTTTGATGTAATCCAAAATATGGATGCACATGATTATTGGGTCGCCAAGAGCTTCATTTTGCTTGCTGATACCTATGCACGCAAAGGGGATGGCTTTCAGGCCAAGAGTACGTTGGAGAGTATAATCCAAAACTATGAAGGAGATGATGATGTCCTTCCTTTGGCCAAACAGCGTCTGCAACAATTGAAGAAAAAATAAGGGACATTTCCACAAAAACTTCTAGAAAGCATGTTTTGGGATAGAAAGATATATAGCTTGGGAGCGTCAATAAGAAGAAAGTATGAAATCTGAATTAAACAATTTAAAGGGTGCGGTGCGATTCGAAAATCAAACGTTTACGCCGGCGGAAATCAAGCAAATAGCCGATTCTACAAAATTGGTTGGTTTAAGTTTTGTCAACTGTCCGATTACAGATGCAGACATCAAAGTATTGAGTACTTTACCGAAACTTGTTAACCTTAGTCTTGAACAGGCAAAAATTACCGACAAATCGCTGGAGTACTTGTCTTCGTTGCCCAGATTGAACTATTTGTTTATTATCGAAGCGGCTATAACAGGTTCTGGCTTCCAGTATTTTGCAGATAACAATAAAATAGCATGTATTTGGGCTTGTCAGACACAATTGAACGATGAAAATATACAATACTTGGGCAAGCTCAAGAAGTTGGGGACACTTGTTTTTCATGATACATTGGTGAGTTTTGATGGCCTATTGCGTATTGCCTATAATCCACGTCTTACGGTGGTTTCCAACAACTTCACCGAAGAGCAAATCGCGCATTTCGAAAGTGAACAAAGAAACTTGGCCAAGAAAGATATCCCCTTAAACGAACAGGATATGGCCCTGGCCAAAGGGCAATTGTTAGCCTTTTTTACTGCAATAAACGCATGGGAAAGACATGCGTTAGAGCCAGAAGTCTATGCGCTTGGCTTTACGGATGATTTACAGAATAGGTGTAAGGCAATTTTTAAAGAATATTGTACCGATAAGCCACGGTCAGGATATCGACCTGAAGGACTCTATATGAGCGATGGCCCCGATTACAGCTATGGCGATCATCGCATTATTGACAGCGAACAGGTAACTAAACGTAAGATCTATTTTTACACGCAAGACTCAAATAGCTTCCAGTATCGCTATACCATGGTAAACAAAGACAATGTTTGGAAAGTTGATGAGGGGCATAGGCAGTCCGCAGGCTGGAAAAAACAGGGGCTATAAAGGGTAAAGAATTTCTTAGTTTTACTTACTATCTATCCAGTAATCTTCGGTGGTAGTTAACCTGGCCCAAGTGATAGGATAAATGAGCGGCCAGATGAACAAGAAGATACTCGGTAGAGCACGGTTCAGGAAATTTCAGAACCGGATAGTCCTTCGTCAAATCCTCTGCCGTCAATGGGCTAAGGACAGTCTTAAGCATCATTATCGTATTCTTAATACCCTCCACAATTTGTTGCCTAGGGACATCGCTTGCCGCGAATTCTAACTCCCTGTCCCGGATATATCCCGTATCGCCGAGCTCTACACCTATAAATGTATTTAAGTTGCCGATCAAATGAAGCGCGAGGTTTCCTGCCGAGTTCAGTATATTCCCATCCACCAGCCACAGATTTTTCTCGTCCGTGTAGCTTTCGATTTCTGTTATCAGCTTGTTCAGGTCCCTTTCAAAAAAGGACAATAGTGTAATTGCTTCCATGTTATTCTACTTTAAAGGTTAGGCTTTCCAGAGGCCCTCTTTTCATGTAAATATACAAACCTATTTAAATACTTTCCCTGAGCTTTAACCCCAATAGACAAAAATTGGAATAGACTGCTTTTATTGCTTGGCATATCGCAGTGACAATAGTGACGAAGGTGGAGAAAGCCTTCGTACTACGTTCGGACTGGCTTCGCCTTTACTTTGGTCGTATATCACAGATTCATCACCTTTCCAATACCTTTTCAACACCTGCGCATCAAGAATCGTCGGTGGAAAGGTGATAAAAAGATGTTCCGGAGGTAGTGAAACTCCGAAGCTGATACGGAGCAGGTAGGAATCTGATCAGGTGGTGGATGGTTATGAAGTTGCCGACTTGGAGCCTACTTGATAGCAACTTAGTTCTGCCTAGGTTCCGCTTTTGTTCTACCAGAAATCTATCATTCCTCGGTGGCTCCTCGATGGATACTTGGTCACGATAGTGTCACCATCGAGGGTTCATCGAGAAAAGGTGGGAGCAGGTCAGGTCTTGGGAGGTAACTAAATAGTGACTTTATCTGCTTATTTATTGCCTTTTACTCGTTGTGTTATTGCCTCCGAAGCAAAGGATAGACAGGAAACAGACAAAGAAAAAGCAAACAACTACCAAGTGAAGCCCAAGCGAAATCCAAAGAAGCGCCAAAGAACAGGCCGAGAATAAGTACTATTGCTACTTGAGGTATACCTAGACTACACATTAAGGGATAGTTTCTCTGGAGATAAAGCGTGTATATCGTAGGAGTATAGTACCTTTTATGCAGGTCTTATGTAAATCTATAGCCCTACATAAGACCTGCATTATACCTATATAAGACCTACATTATACCCGCATAATAGCTGGATTAGCGGTATGCTTAAGGGCCGACAAAGTTCAAGACTTGCTTTTAACTTCCTAGGAGTCGTCTATGAATCAGAAACACACATAAAAAAACAATAAACAAGCATGAAACCTAGATGCCTGATAGATGTTCGGTACATGTTCAAGACAACAACGGTACCTATTTGACACATCAACCACACAAGAATAAGACAATAAAGTGTGGTAGTGAGGGATGTGCATGGAGAGAAGCAATCACCAATAGCTCACCGTAGATAATCTTCTGAGAAGATTGCTTCGACAGGTAATGACGTATAGCTGTTTGTATAATCATGATGCCAAAGCTCCTTGATTGTCTTTGACGAGCTCCTTGCATTGGCTTATCGGGGAACCTGTGAAGCGGTCTCCGTAGCTTTTAGGTTATCTCCAATGAGACTTTTGGGGTTACTTTGTCGTTAGGTTTTGCGCAACGAATATTGCTTTTTTGGAAGGACTCTTATGACTTAGTTTGATTTTTGAAACTAAAGTCTTATACTTGTAACCAGAACTAACCATCTATAATCTAACTCACCCGATGAATCATCTGTGGAGTATAGCGTCAAACATGTACTGATTTTATATGGAAAAGCTTGTTGTTACACAGTTGGATACCAGACGAGAGCAAAGTCAGTTTTCGGAGTTCTACGAAGAGAACTTTTTGAAAATTAAGCTCACGTTGGTTTTTATGGGGGTAGAAGAAGAAACGGCTAAGGATATTGCACAAGAGTCCTTTGCTAAGATTTGGTCGACTTGGTCTCAGTTCGAAACGAATGCAGCACGAATGGGATTTTTAAAAGTAGTATCCAGAAATCTTTGGATAGACCGCTGTCGAAAATTGAAGCATGAGAATCTTTACCTGAGCGAAATAATTCAAGGCAGTGACAAGACTATTGATATACTACACTACAAAGAGTTATTGGAAGCAACCCAAAAGGCTTTGGAACCATTCGATGATGAATATCAAAAAATCTATTATGAAATTAAACTGAATGGCTGCAGCTACAAAGAAGTGGCGGAGCGTTTTCAAGTTAATATTAAAACGCTGGAAAGGCATATGACCAAAATGTCTAAAAGGGTCCGTGGTTACCTGCAAAAATACTATGCTCACCTATCATTGGTCGTGTTTTTTTTGAATTTCTAAAAAAAAATGAGGGATATCCTGAACTGAAACGTTTAGAAGTACGATATGAAGAAGATAGAATCCCTCGATACAATGGTCCGAGATTTTTTGGAAGGACGATTAAGCTCAAAGAAAAGAGCTTTGTTTTTACAATTTATCAAACACAGCCGCGATACTTCGAAACTCTCTGAGATACACGCTTCGTTGTTCGATCAGATACAGCTATTATCGAAAGATGAGCTAATACAACTTCAGGATGCACTGAAGAAAGAAGAAAAAGTGATAATCCGTCCACTGTGGCGCAAGTTAGCACCTTATGCAGCGGCATTGCTATGCATAGGGGGATTCTTGTTTTTTAATCAGTATAAAGTAAACACAACCGATTTTCCTATAGCATTAAATCCAATAGGGGCTACAAATATGGTGACATTGGAAGATGGAACGGAAGTCATTCTAAAAGGAAAATCGTCTATTTCTGATGTCAGCTTTACACAGACAGAACGTACACTTACATTAACCGGAGACGCATATTTTAAAGTAAAACCAAATTCTACACCATTTTCCGTCCGTACTGAAAGTGGTTATAATACGCGAGTTCTCGGTACCCAGTTTGAAGTGCAGGCCAAGGAGAATACATTTATGGTAAATGTGGATAAAGGGCGTGTATTTGTATCAAAAGGGAAGTCAGAGCTTGCTGTCCTACAAAAAGGAGATTATATTAAGGTAGCTGATGGAAAGGAGGAGATCCACAGCACACTGGCGCCTAGCTTGGATTTTGATAATAGGTCGCTCGACGAGATTGTCAAATCACTAAGCGAAAATTATGATACGCATATTGTAGTGGCAGCAGATGTCAATAGCAATATCAAGACTAGGGTGTCCTTTGACAAAAAGCTAAGTATAGTAGAAGCAATACAGCTCCTCTGTGAAATCAATAACCTAAAGTACACCTTTGAGAGCAATAAAATAATACTACAAAAGTAAGTATCCGTATACTTTTTTCTAAAATTAACCCTAATAATTTATTAAATGGATGTAAGACAACTCAGAAGGCTGACTGCCTTTGGACTATTGTTTTCGCTACCTTGGACTGTCTTTGGTCAGGACCTAAAAGACTTGAAGGCATCGGTTGGGAACAGTAAGGAACCGCTGGTCAATGTGCTTAACAAATTGGAATCTAGGTATAAGATACGATTTGCGTACAATCTGGACGATATATCGTCAATTATGGTCGAATCAAGCTATAATAATGTGTTGCTTCTCAAGCTACTGGAAGAGAAAGGGTTTAAGGTGAGCGAGCGTACTGGAAATATTGTGGTCACCAAGATTGGCAATGAAAGCAGGAAACAACAAAGAAGAGTAACAGGTGTGGTGAGCGATGAAAAAAACCTAAAGTTGGGGGGCGTAACGGTAAGGTTAAAGGGAAGTACAAAGGCGACTACAACAGATGAGTATGGTAACTTTGTTATTGAAGCCGGAAAGGGAGATGTAATACAGTTGGCATTAGTAGGTTTCGTGCCTAAGGAGGTTAAAGTTGGTGATTATGCTGAGTTGAATATCAGGCTGGAACAGGAACAGGGTAATATCGATGAAGTGGTGGTCGTCGGGTATGGCACGCAGCGACGCGAAAGTGTTATCGGTGCAATCACGACGATAAAGCCGGAAGTATTGCAGTCGAACCAAACGCGTTCGATTTCCAATAGCCTAGCAGGGCAGGTTGCAGGAGTGATAGCTGTACAGCGTAGTGGTGAACCGGGATATGATAATTCTGACTTTTGGATACGGGGAATCAATACATTCGGAGCAAATGCGTCGCCGTTAGTACTGGTGGATGGTATCGAAAGAAGCTTGAACAATATTTCGCCTGAAGAGATTGCGTCTTTCTCTATTTTGAAAGATGCGACGGCAACAGCCGTCTACGGAGTGAGAGGCGCTAATGGGGTCATTCTTATTCAGACAAAGAGAGGTAAGCAGGGGAAGCCAAGAGTAACATTCAAGACGGACTACGGAATATCGCAACCAACGAAGTTACCTAAGTTTGTGGATGCGACGAAATATATGGAAACCATGAATGCCGCGAATATCCTCTCAGGCATGGCTGCGCCTTTTGATGAAGAGCGTATTAGACGTACTCGTATAGGCTATGATCCAGATCTATATGCTAATGTCAACTGGATGGATGCCGTGACTAAACCTTATAGTAGTAACGGACGGCTTAGTCTAGATATCAACGGGGGGTCAGAAAGATTGCAATATAGCCTTGTCGCCGCCTACTTTACAGAGAAAGGGATGATTGTGACAGATGATAGGCAAAACTATGATTCGCAATTGGGATTGAAGAAGTATAATCTCCGGTCTAATGTGGATCTGAACCTAACGAGCTCGACTAAAGTAGCAGTGGGTATAGGTGGATTTATCAATGAACGCCAAGCGCCAGGAGTGGGAATTAGCTCTATTCTGAGCCGGGCTATGGATACTCCTCCTAATAGCCACCCTGTTATGTATTCTAATGGACAGGTAGCGAAAATCGCGGCGCGCTATAACCCATGGGCAGATGCTACCCAAACCGGTTATCAGCTACGTTTTGAGAGTAATCTGGAAACCTCTCTAAATGTGGTGCAAGATATAGGTATGCTTTTCCCGGCATTGGAAGGATTGAAAGCAAGTGTATTGGCTTCATTTGATTCTTATAATATCCATAATCAGAAGAGAACGAAGACTCCGCGTACTTTTTTTGCTACAGGACGAAATGAAGAAGGTGAGCTCATTACGAGCGACGTAGACAAGGGACAGGAGTTTCTTAACTACAGCAGAGATTCAGGAGGTGACCGTACTATCTATTTTGAAAGCAGGTTGAATTATAACCGCACTTTTGGAGGAAAACACAATGTGGATGGCTTACTGTTATTCAATCTGCGGGATTTTGTCGACCAAAGAGCAGCTACGTCCATCATGTCATTGCCTTACCGAAACACGGGGATAGCAGCTCGTTCGGCATACGCTTACGATAACCGATATTTTGCTGAGTTTAATTTCGGTTATAATGGTTCGGAAAACTTTAGAGTTGGTAAGAGGTTTGGTTTTTTTCCTTCATTTGCTATTGGATGGATGCCTTCCAATGAAGAGTTTTTTGAGCCCTGGAGGTCTACAGTTTCTAAATTGAAGCTTCGAGGTTCTTGGGGACTAGTGGGAAATGATAAAATTAGCGGTGATAGACGTTTTGCTTATATATCAACAATAGATGAAGTGCCTTCTTATTCTTTTGGCTACACTAATGATTTCAACTATAGCAAGGCTTGGCGAGAAGGGGACTTTGGTGTACTGGATATGACTTGGGAAACAGCAGAGAAATTGAATGCCGGACTAGAACTAGGACTATGGAACAATACGGTACATATACAGGCGGATTGGTTTAGGGAAAAGCGAAGGGATATCTTTATGAAGCGTAAAACTATTCCCGAAACCGCCGGATTTAACCTTGCACCTTATGCTAATTTCGGAAAAGTAGACAATCAAGGGGTGGAAGTCGAAGTGATGGTAAACCATCAGGTCAACGAAGATTGGTTTTTATCTGCTCGTGGAAACGTAACTTACGCGAAGAATAAAGTCATTGAATACGATGAACCGGATAATCTGAAAAACTCAACGAGAGCTCAGACTGGGCAGCCACTCAACCAACATATTGGTTTGATAGCCGAAGGTTTGTACCAGTATAAAGATTTTGAAGATGAATCCAAAGGTATATTGAAAGAGGGAATGCCACAACCTATGTTTGGGAGGGTACGTGCGGGTGATATTAAATATAAAGACCTGAATCAGGACGGAAAAATAGATGCTTATGATGAGGGACCGATAGGGAAGCCATATGTGCCTCAGGTAATCGTCGGCTTTGGATTGAACACAAGATATAAAAACTTTGATATGGGGTTCCTGTTTCAGGGGGCGACGAATTTTAGTAATATGCTGCAAGGAGCCACATTGGTGCCCGGAAGTGGTGGTGGTACCGGAAATATATACGCGAATGTAGATGATCGCTGGACGCCAGAAAATCCTTCAAGTAACGTAATATGGCCTAGGCTTTCCAATATTGAGAGTAGTAATAATATGAGGTATTCTACCTGGTGGTTGGTTGACGCTTCTTACTTGCGACTCAAGAATATGGAAGTGGGGTATACGCTTCCCAAATCAACACAACAGAAGATGTGGGTGAAAAATGCACGTATCTTTTTAAGAGGAAGCAACCTGTTAACTTTCTCTTATTTTAAGATGTGGGATCCAGAAATTGGGTCTCAAAATGGGTTGAAATACCCATTGCAACGGATTATTTCTGGAGGCGTGGATATTACTTTTTAAAAAAAGACAACATGAAAAAAATAATATGGCTATGTATGTGCTCAGGAAGTTTAATGTTGAACTCCTGCAACAAGTTTTTGGATAAAATGCCAGATGACGCGTTGACCATGGAAATGGTATTCAACGATAGGCAACGTACGGAAGAATGGCTAGCTGGTGTATATAATAAAGTGCCTGATCCTTTGATGGACTATACGCGACAATGGGGGTCGGTATTCTTTACGGATGATGCGCAGATTGCAATCGCAATGGGACAATTTAACGAGTATTGGAAATGGATTGTGGCTAATAATCAGGGAGGGGTAAACCCAACAATGCTGCCTCCAATCGATATATGGGGCAATGCGTATAAAGATGTGCGTTCGGCAATGTTGTTTATTGAAAATGCCAAACCTCTGCAAGATCAAGGACAAACAGCGGATATGGTGCGACAGATGAAATTGGAAGCGCGCTTTTTGATTGCTTTCTATTACCATAAAATGTTGGAAATGTATGGAGCTTTTCCGTTGATTACAACTTTGTTTGATTCGGATACCCCATTGGAAAGGATGACGATCCCACGGACGCCGGTCGATGAAACTGTTGCTTGGTTGGATAAGGAGTATAGCGAGTTGTCGGCGTTGTTGCCAGCAAATTATAGTAATCCGGATCAAATGTTTGGCAGGCCAAACAAGGGGATCTGTATGGCTTTGAGGGCTCGATTAGCGTTGTACGCCGCATCGCCACTTTTCAATGGCAATACAGATTTTGCTGATTTGGTCAACCCTGATGGTAAGGCTATCTTTCCACAGAACTATGACGCTAACAAATGGAAGCGAGCAGCGCAATTGACACGTGATTTTCTAGATTTTGCCGAACAGGGAAATTATGACCTGTACAAGGAGTTCTACCTGAATGGTAAAATAGATCCGTTCCTGTCTTTCCAGAATCTTTTTCTAAAGCCAGCAAATGTAAATAAGGAAATCATTTTTGGACGCGCTACGAATGCACGTAATTGGTATAACTCTATTGGTAATCCGCGTGGATTTGTTGGTGGGTCGGGATATTTCGGGTCAACTCAAAATCTAGTTGACGCGTTCTTTATGAAGAATGGTCTGTCTCCGATTACGGGATACGATGCTAGCGGGAATCCAGTAATCAATCCGACTTCTGGATATACGGAGTCAGGGTTCTCGACGGTGGCGACTATCTACTCAAACACGAAATATAACCTCGGTAATGCCGATAAAACGGAGGGGCTTGTGTCCGATGTGGGTACATATAACATGTATATCAATAGAGAACCAAGATTCTATGTCACGGTATGGCATGACAATCAATGGATACCGCGCGCTGCACGGAAAACTGCTTTTAAAAGTGGTGGTCTGGATGGCGGACCTACCCATGATTCACCACAGAGCGGTTATCTGAACCGAAAGGGGATTAATCCAGAGGCTGACCCAAAGAATGGAAATGTGCCTTATCAACCTGCTATTATCTTGAGACTGGGTGAGTTCTATCTCAATTACGCGGAAGCACTGAATGAATCTGACCCCGGAAACCCAGCTATTTTGAAGTATGTAAACTTAATAAGAGAACGTGCAGGGATACCTGCCTATGGTGCTGGTACTGATCAAATAAATGTCGCAACAGATCAGGACGCGATGCGACAGATAATCCGCAAGGAAAGACGGGTCGAGTTTGCACTGGAAGGTGATATTAGGTACAATGACATCCGTCGATGGAAAATAGGAGAAGAGTTGTTCAAGACACCGATATATGGTATGAATCGTAGTGCAAGTAATAACAGCTTTTACACACGGACTCCCTATATGACACGCTCGTTTGGTAAGAGGAATTACCTATGGCCGATTTATCAGACCTATATGGATAATAACAGTAATCTCGTACAGAACAAATATTGGTAAAATGAAAACAACTAGAAAATATTGGACTTTATTCATAATCGCTTTCTTGGTCTTGGGATGCGGAGGGAAAGAAGGGTTGATGCGTGATTTTGAGGATGGTATAGATGATGTCCCAACGGAAAATGTTGATAAAATCAAGTTAAATGTCGGAAGTTACAACCTGCGTTTGATAACATCTAGCGATTTAGGGGTAAGAGATTGGGGCAATCGGAAGCAATGGGTGAGAAAGATTATTGATACGCACGGATTTGATATATTGGGAACACAGGAAGGCGTGATTTCGCAATTGGACGACATTGTAGCAGACAAGAATTATGATTATGTGGCTGTAGGTAGAGATGACGGGAAGTTAAAGGGAGAGACTTCTGGGATTCTCTTTAAGAAGGATAGATTTGAGGTGATGAATACAGGCTCCTTTTGGTTTTCCGAGACGCCAGAGGTGCCATCAAAGGGATGGGATGCTAATATTAATCGTATTTGTACTTGGATACAGTTTAAAGATAAAACCAGTAGTAAGGTCTTCTTTTTCTTTAATGTGCACTATGACCATCAGGGAACGGTAGCGCGAGTGGAGTCTTCTAAACTGATGTTGGCGAAGATAAATGAGATTGCAGGAAGTAATCCAGCTATTATGACCGGAGATCTTAACTCGGAGCCGAACTCGGAGGCGATGACTGCATTGACGGGATTTTCGATGTTGTGGGATGCCAAGTTAGTGACTGTCAGTCCTGCATTGGGGCCCGAAGGTACATTTTACGATTATGATCTTTCGAAGACACCTACTTCGAGGATAGACTATGTGTTGGTTAATAAAATCGTAAAGGTGCTCGGCTATAAGGTTATTGATGACGATTTTCAAACAGGTAATATAGCGTCAGACCACTTGCCTGTAAATGCTCAAATAGAGTTTTAAATTTAATGATGAAACTGATGAAGAAAATATGCTTATTCATTATCGTGCTGCTGTGCTTTGGTTGTAAGGAGGATGAGAATCTTTTTGCACCTTTAGAAGATTTGGTGAGTCAATATCGTGTGGACGATGCGATGGTATTAGAGGTGTCCGCTCAAAAGATAAGGTTGGACCCAAGCAAGCGTCGGGAACAGGCCTTGTTGGTAACATGGGAGCCATTAAAGGATATAGAAGCATTATATCCGGTTAAATACCTGTTCAAGATGGATATGACAGCAAATGGATTTACGACATCTATTCCTACAAAGGAGGCTGGTAAAGGACAATATTACATGAGTTTTACACATGAAGAACTAGAGGGGATGCTGCGTAAGAATTGGAAAGTACAGGGGACGGGTGAGGTGTCCATTAGTGTGAGGGTGATTGCGCAGGTCGGTTCAGAAGATAAGTTCATTAAACCGCTATACTCTACTCGTGAGTTAATGGTTAAGCCTTTTGATGTGGAGTCAAAACCATTGTTTATATATGGCGACGCGATGTTGTCTAACGGTATGGCCGAACTTAGTGAAGTGTTATCAGGAGAACTCTATACTTGGCGTGGATCATTACGAAAGGGAGACTTTTTGATGGCTCAGGTGCTGGACCAAGAATTTCCTGCTTTTGGTAAAGGGAGCGGAGACGCAGTAGTGGAGATAATGGAAGACAATGCTGCGGTTGAAAAGTTTAAAATAGAAAGAGAAGGGGTTTACT
Source organism: Sphingobacterium yanglingense (assembly GCA_040395455.1). Classification (GTDB taxonomy): domain Bacteria; phylum Bacteroidota; class Bacteroidia; order Sphingobacteriales; family Sphingobacteriaceae; genus Sphingobacterium; species Sphingobacterium yanglingense_A. The sequence goes on from JBEBQJ010000029.1 coordinate 26,684, forward strand.
CCATACTTTTTGATCGAACGAATCTTCGTATAGCTATTCAGGAAGTACCTTATTCGCAGATTTATTTTGGGGGATCTGCGACGCCTACATTATGGGCTAGTCCTGTATTAATGAACTGGGATGTAAATCGACCAAATATCTGTACGACTATTACAAATTTAGTAGCAGGAGAACTTAAGTTTTCGACGCAGCCGAACTTTTCCTCCGGTACGTTACAGTTAAGACCGATGAAGCCTGATGCTTCAATTAACCAGGATCTGGACGTGATGGCTAGTATGTTGAAAGATTGGAAGTGGCGAACGACAGCTGCAGAGTCGGGACGCTACTATGTAGAGTTGGATGTACAGAGTATGAAGGTGAAATTTGTTAAAATCAACTAATGATGAAAAAGACTTATGCAATGAGATTCTTGATCTTGCTGATTGGGATGAGCCTATTTGGCTGTAAAGACAAGAAGGACGAAACTTTGGATAATACGATGTCGGGAGTTGTGGGATTGATGGCTGAATCGACTAGCACAGGAGTACGTTTGATATGGGAAAACCCAGAAGATAGAGGGTATGATAAGGTGGAGATCAGTTATATGGAAGGTGATGAAAGAATAGCAATTATAGAATCTATTTCGGAAAGATACTCTTCGAGAATGGTAGAGCTTCAGAAAAATGAGGTATACAAGTTTTTCGTAAAGGGATTCTCCTCGGTGTCAAATGTGTTTGCCGATGAGGTTAGTGTAAAGGGGCGAAAGTTAGTTGAACTCGCCCCTAGTGATGAGTTAGAGGCATTGTTGAATAGTATTCAGATCTACGGTGGAGATGGTGGGGCACGGGTTGTGTGGGAGAACCCTAAGGATCTGAATGCTTCAATAGTAATCAAGTATGAGGATAAAGAGGTGGGATTGGATGCTGAACGTCTTGTCCGAGAGTATACGATTCCTAACCTGGATTTGGGTAGAGATTATACGATGCTGGTACAGGTTCGATATCTCGATGATATAAGTACGGCTGTGAAAACCTTTACAGTTAGACCTGCGCTAGGGTTTAGGAGATTACAAAATGAAGGTTGGACAATAGTCGCTTCATCGGAAGAGCTTGTGTCTGAATCGGCTCCAGCGACGAATCTATTGGATGCTAATCCGAAAACTTATTGGCGTACTAAGGTATCAGGTACAGCTGCTAAATATCCCCACTACGTGATTATAGATCTAAAGAAGGAATATAAGATACAGGGGCTAAGTCTCAGTCGAAAACTGGGTGATGAGGATTACTCATCATGGGATAATAATATTTCCTTGAGTACAGACGGAGTTTCTTTTAGTGATAAGTATGTATATGCTAACTCGAGTAAAGACCCGAATCTAATCTTTCAGGTAGAGTTCAACCGAACGATAGAGGGCGAACAGATGTACTTATTGCCTTATGTACATACGGCAAGGTATATCCGTATTGATATGGTAAGGGGCAGTAAAACCTATGCTGTATTTGGTGATATTCATGTGTATGGAGAGTAGGTCTCGTTTGAAATAAGCTTAAAAGCCATGTTTCTCTTGAAGCATGGCTTTCTTTTATTGTTTCGGCTGGTTTGTAATTGGGACACAAAGAAGTTATTTATACCCAAGGACGAATTGTAAATGGCATGCAACGGATATAAAACAGGTTCAATATTTCTGCAAACAATTTTGTACTTTGTCTTATAGGATGTACCTCTTATTATTTAGGAAGTCTCTGTAATGCGGTTAGCATGTTGTCTGCCAGTAGGTAGTTGTTGGGGCAACAAAATTTCAGCAATTGAGATGAATTAGTTAATTTGGGGTATTTAATGACGTATCTTTCACTTTAATAATTATCATCTATGATCCCCGCTGAAAAAGCCAGAGAGTTTATAACACAACATGATAAGATCTCAATTCCCAAAGAAGATTTTGAGCGTTTTTCTGAACCGTATAAGATCTTAGGACTTTATATCACAAACCAACTTTCAGAGTATTACGACTATTCGTCTAATTTTAGACGCTATCAGGAGCAGTTCGGTACGGATTCTAAAACGAATCCCTGGAACACGAAGGAAGGACTTGAGCTGGCGAACTTGCTTTATGGCGCAGGGATAGGCCCCTATATCACCCGGATATGGGATTTTATGGATAGTCTACCTTATCAGGATAAATATACTAAACGCTCGTTTCGGATAGATCCTTCGCAGGCGTATTCGAAGAATAAACTGGGAAGGCTGATTTCTATCTACTATGGTGGGAACAATGGCTTTAACAGTATGGCTCCGCTGGATAAGATGCAGTATGATGTGTATCAGAATGTGCAGGATATCGGGTTATATTATGCTTTATTGCTCATGGATGAGCCCGAGAAATACTATCCATTGCTGGAAGAGATTTTTCTAGGCGAACATGAAATCGGAGGGGTGTCTACGGAGCTGATCAGGGCTTTGCTTCTGACAGAAGAGGATAGGAACCATCTTTTGGTGGAGAAGTTGCTATTGGCTGCACAGCAGCAAGAAGGTTTGCGGCAGACCATACTGGAGACCTTGGATTTTACATCGGTCAAGGCGTTGAAGCGTTTTATCAAGCTGATATTGGAGCATAATCTGATGCGCTTTTCTTCGGTGGTGCGTGCGGTGGATACCTGGTTTGGTTTTGGTTGGGAGGCGCCAAAGACGGCTACGGTAAAGCGTGTCCTGGAATTGGCGCTACAGTTTTTGGAACACCCGGAGCAGGTGGAGGGAGTATTGGATACGAAGGATAACCTTGAGCTCTATGTAGCACTGTGGGCTAAAGCGATTGAGGATGTAGATAAGGCTAATGCATTGGTAGTCGATGTGGTTACGAGTGAATCGTCCGCATTGATGTCAAAGTTGGTGGCTTTGTATTTTATGCGGGCGACGGAGCGGACGAATACGGACTTGACCGACTATGCAGAAATACATGCTGACGAGGATATAGAGTTGGGCTATTGGTTATTGTCTAATCTGGCGATGCATGAGATGTCGGACGGACTGATGGCCAAATTTGTGGCTTTGGCGGGCAAATTGCCAACGGCAGGAAAGGTCTATTCGGAAAGAGGTTTTGCCTGGATGAACTATACCATCAAGCCGGAAGATATCTATGATGCGATGTTTGCTTACCTGCAGCCGCATCAGTTTGCGCAGTTGGCGGATGATCTGGTATCGATACCTTCGAGTTCGCGCGAAAAACTGATGCGCAAATTATTCCCGGATCATTTTACCTATAGCTGGTCCTTTAAAAGTAACGGCGAGAAGATCACACAGATGGACCTCCAAGCGGACGATTGGCAGCGGAAGGTAATTCGGCAGGCGATAGTAGATCGGAATACCTCGGTGTCCTTTACGGGAATTAATCTGATGCGCTCGATAGCTGTACTGGAAGAAGATGTATTGCTACTGGAAAACCTGTTGTCCCGTAAAGGGAAGGATTTGCGCAAGGCGGCTATCGAGATCTTGCTGCAACAGCCTACTGAGGTGTTGAAAGCTGCGCTGTCTCGCCTATTGACATCCTCGAATGTGGATCAGCGCCTAGGCGGGCTGGAGATGCTGACGATATTGCAGGATGATGCGGACTGGACTGAATATATCAAAGAACAGAAAGAGAAGTATGCGGCCCGTAAGCTGAATAAGAACGAGTCAATCTTTATCGCTAAACTGGATAATGAGTCTGTTGCTGCGGCTTTTACATTGGCGAATGGCTTTGGTGCTATAGATTATAATGCGCTAACGGATTTTGAGTTACCGAAAAGTCAGTTTGAACAGCCTAAAAAGAAGTTATTGAGCTTTAAGAAGTCTGATTTTCTTTTCCCGGGTCTGATTGATGTGAAGAAGACGGTCAAAGGGCTGAATAAGCTTTATGCTTTGTTTGATGAGAACAGAAAGACGGAGTATAGCTACGAAGGGTATCAGGGAGCTCAGGAAACGACGCTATTGGAAAAGCTGTTAACGGGACTGACTCGATTGCCGGAGGATAGTGATGCCGTGCAGAGGTTGGATAATCTTCCCTTGGCGGAGTTATGGAAATCCTGGTATAAGGATGCCGGACTGAGTGATTTTGAACTCTATGCGGCGATATGGTACATCAGAGGCTGTTATAATAGGCAAGATACGCAGGTGGATCTTAAGGCTTTTCAGTTACAATACATTCCTGAATTTGAAGGTCTTAATTGGGATAAGGTGAATTATTTCTATTACAGCGATTCGAATAAGATCATCACGATATTGAACTTCCTACTGGATGTGTATGGGGATAAGTCTACCTGGGCTGCGTACAAGCTGGATGTGCTGGAAGATAGTTTGGCACGCTTCCCGGAAGAGCTGAAGAGTACGACCTTCAATAGCGTAGAGTATTATTATAATCATTCGTTGTTATGGACGGATTTGATAGGCGCGATGTTCTACCCGATAATGGATCAGGATCATGTGTATTATGATGAAGCACAGTTGCTACGCTTGTATCAATTGCGGTTATATATTGCTTGTCAGCAGCTGGGACAGGGACAGATTATTGGGACTGTAAAGGACGTGGTGCCTTTTTTAAAGAAGCTGTTTGATAATTCGAGCAATGTGAAGGTCGATATTCCAAGTTTTGAGCATATTTTTAAGGCATATAGCCTACAGCTGATCAATAATGATGACCTGCTGTTTTTATCCCTGCTGAACAAGGATATGTTTTTCATATTGGATGGGGGACAGAACTATCATACGAACCGCCTCAAGCACTATACGATCCCGGAGATAAATGGCCTGCTGAAGAAGAATATGCTTACGGTGGAGCTGGAGCGGGGGGATATGCCTACGGAAGCGTCACCATATATTTCGAAGATTCAGGAAGTGGGGGGTACGGAGTACTTCTTTGAGGTACTGCAGCGTATAGGTAAAGAGAATTTTGACAGGGGATATAGCTACGGTAGGGATACAGATAAGAAATATACGTTTAGCCATATATTGAAGAAATGCCATCCTACGGAGGAGGAACCTTTTGAGGAGTTTGCTAAACAGCTTAAAGCAAGTAAGCTGGAGAAGAAGCGGCTGGTGGAGGTGTCCTGCTATGCGACGCAATGGGCAGACTGGCTGGGGGACTATATGAAGATTCCGAGTCTGGAAGAGGCGGTATGGTGGTTCCTGGCGCATACGACGGATTATATGGATGCGGAGAAGGAGACTGTTATATCGCGCTATTCGAATGTGCCGCGTAATGACTTTCAAAAAGGGGCTATTGATATCGACTGGTTCAAACGGGTGTATGCGAACCTGGGGAAAGCAAACTGGAAGTTGGTACATGAGTCGGCCAAATACCTTTCTGATGGGATGGGCTACCGTAGAGTGAAGACTTATTCGTCGGTGCTATTGGGGGAGACGAAGATTACGGAAACGCTTAAAAAGATTAATGAGAAGCGTGATAAGGATTATGTGATGGCTTTGGGACTGATCCCGATTTCTAAAGCGAATCCAGAGGCAGATTTGCTCAAACGTTATAATATATTGCAGACTTTCCTCAAGGAGAGTAAGCAGTTTGGGGCACAACGCCAAGAGAGTGAAAAGAATGCCGTGGAAATCGGGCTGGATAACCTGGCGCGGAATGCAGGATTTGAAGATAGTGTACGCTTTGTGTGGGCAATGGAAGGAAAGGCTACGCAGCAGATTATGCAGGAGTCGGTCGTAGAGGTGGATGATGTGAGGGTGGAGCTGACGGTGGATGATGAAGGGAAGGCTGAATTACTGGTGAGCAGGAAGGACAAGGCGCTGAAGAGTATTCCGGACAAGTATAAGAAGAACAAGCTGATCGAGGCGCTGAAAGAGGGCAAGTCTTATTTGACAAAGCAGTTTTCGAGAACGAAGCTGGCTTTAGAGAATTCGATGTTGCGTCGCGACAGTTACTCGGTGGTAGAGCTGCGCCAGATTATGGAGCACCCGATTGTAAAAGCGATGCTCAGCAAACTGGTGCTGTATGTACCGGCAACACAAAAGGCGGGTTTCTGGTCGGAATCGGGCTTGCTGGATACGGATGGTAAGGTCATCCCGGTGTCGGATCAGGATGTATTGGTCATCGCCCATCCGTATGATTTATTTCACTCGGTACAGTGGGATTTGTTCCAGCGGCATCTGTTTGTAAATGAAATGCAGCAGCCTTTTAAACAGGTGTTCCGCGAGCTCTATGTGCCTACTGCGGATGAGATGGAGCAGCGTACGCGGTCTACACGGTATCAGGGGCATCAGATACAGCCCAACAAAACGGTGGCACTACTGCGTGGCCGGGGATGGACGGTAAGCTATGAAGAGGGCTTGCAGAAGGTATTCCACAAGGAGGGGTATCTGGTGACGATGTTTGCTATGGCGGACTGGTTTACGCCTTCGGATGTGGAGGCACCGACACTGGAACTGATCTGTTTCTATTCGCTGAAAGATAGGTCGTTATTGCCGTTTGATGCAATCGACCCGGTGATTTTCTCGGAAGTGATGCGGGATATGGATCTGGTGGTGTCTGTGGCTCATGTCGGTGAGGTGGATCCGGAGGCTAGCCATAGCAGTATGGAAATGCGGGCAGCATTGGCACGGGAGAGTGCACATTTATTTGGTCTGGAAAATATTGAGGTCAAAGAACGTCATATTCTGGTGCGTGGTGAATTAGGGGAGTACAGTATTCACCTGGGCAGTGGGATGGTGAGCAAGGGCGGAAGACAGCTCTCGATTATACCGGTACAGAGTCAGCATAGAGGAAGGGTGTTCTTACCGTTTGTAGATGATGATCCGAAATCGGCTGAGATTATCAGTAAGATGCGCTACCTGGCTCAAGATAATAAAATTAAGGACCCAACGATTCTGGAACAGATTAATGCCTAACGCATGGAGCTGATACTACAATTAAAGCGACTGGGAAAGAAGCGGGTAATCAGTGTTCCCTATGTATTGGAAGCGGTACCTGCGACATTGAAGGAATTGATGGCGGCATGTGTCACAACTGAAGTGAAGCGATATAATGCGAAGAGGGAGGAGATACCGTTGGTCTCCTTCCTCAATCCGCAACAGATAGAGGAACAGGCGGAAGCGGGAAAGATTGCTTTTGGCGATATCGATAACCTGCAGCAGGTAGTCGAGGATAAGGCGCTGGACACAGCATTTCAGGCCTTTGAAGATGGTCTATTTGTGGTGTTTATTGATGGTGTAGAGATAAAGAGGTTGGACGAAGGGGTGGAGATTAAGGATCGATCTGAAGTGGCTTTTATACGGTTGACGTTTCTGGTGGGGAGGAGGTGAGGAAAGTGAAGGAGTGGGAGAGTTATCGAGTGAAGAACCTGGGCGTCACTGCGAACTTCTGAAGCAGCTAGTCACTAACTATAATAGATTTTTATGCCGCTCAGTAGCCGCGGCGGGGCCAGTTCCTTTTCTCTTGACAGAAAAGGAACCAAAAGGTCAAGGCTTGGTTGCTCGGCTAAATTGTCTTCTTATTTCTGGCAATAAGACAAACTCACTTCGCTCAGACAAGTCTGATTGCTTATCAGAAATAATCGAAATTCTTTACGCCTTGCGCAACCTAGGCCGTTTTATCTAGATAATGGTAGTACTACCTTACGATTACTCAATTTATCGCCTGTAAAATTTTTGACAATTGTAGTGGGATGCAGAACCTTTGTGTCAAAAGTTTTAAGCGATGAGTTTTTTGCCTCCTTTTTTGCGGAAAACGACGAAGTCCTCATCCATTCCTTTGAAAACAAACACTTATTGGATAAAAAGGAGGAGCCCCGCCACGGCTCAAGTGGCATAAAAGCTAATTACTCTGGCATGGAGGACAAAGGAAACTTTGGGACCCGGCTGTGTAGCTTTACGAAGTCATGATGAACATAGGGTAAACAGTCTTGATCTTTGCCTATTTTAGCAGAAAAGGTTAAGGAGTGAAGAAAGTGAATAGATTGCTTTGTCGCTACTCTCCGCGCAATGACGGAACATGACAGCCGTCATTGCGAACTTGTGAAGCAGTCTATTTTAGCAGAGAAGTTTAAGGATTGAAGAAGGTAAACAGATTATCTACGATGAGCCCTTCGGGGTTGCTTTGTCGTTACTCTCTCCGATACTCGGAGCAGACCTCCGCAATGACGGGACATGACAGCCGTCACTGCGAACTTGTGAAGCAGTCTATTTTAATAGAGAAAGTTAAGGAGTGAAGAAGGTGAACAGATTGCTTTGTCGTTACTCCCGTCGCAATGACGGTACATGACAGCCGTCACTGCGAACTAGTGAAGCAGTCTA
>JBEBQJ010000030.1:0-34417 GCA_040395455.1 Sphingobacterium yanglingense
CATAGCCTGTTGGAACACATTATTAAACGTGTTTTTCTCCGTACTAAATGTTGGCGCATCCTTTTGGGATTTTCGTCCACCTAAACCAATCTGTACCTTCAGGTTATCCGTCGCACGAACCTCTATATTTGATCTCAGATTATACCGATCAAAGTCAATATTCTTGACATTCCCATCTTGCTTTAAGTACCCCCCATAGAAATAGTAGCTAATCTTATCGCTTTTTCCTTCCACAGAGATGCCACTATGTGAGGTCTTTCCTGTTTGAAAAAGCTCTTCCACCCAGTTCGTATTTCCCCATTTCCCTTCAGGATCTCCTTCCAATATTTTGCGAATATCACTATTGCTAAACAACGGCTCTTTCCCATTAATCATTCGAGACTTATTATACCAGTACGCATATTCAGGACCATTCAAAAACTCTGGAAACATCGTGTTTTGACTTAACTGGGAAGAATGATTGAATCGTACAGAAGGTTTATCCGAGACACCTTTCTTTGTGGTCACGAGAATTACGCCTGCGGCTGCCTGCAGACCATAAACTGCAGCAGATGAAGCATCCTTTAAAATCGTAATAGTTTCCACCTCTTCGGGGTCGATCTGACTAAAAGAGCGACGTACCCCATCCACAATAACAACGGGTTCATTGGAAGAAGCAAAACTACTATTACCACGTATTCGTAAGGTAGACTGGTCAGCACCTGGCTCTCCTCCCCCCTGTCTGGATATCAATCCCGGCAGTTTTCCGGTAATCATGTTTGTAATATTTCCAACGGGGGATTGCATAATGTCTTTCGAAGAAATCTGCGCTACAGAGCCAGTGACAGACTCTCGCATTTGTGTACCATAGCCTACTACGACCACCTCATCCAAGTCCTGATCCTGATAGTGGAGTACGATAGATAGATTATCGTAACTGGTGATGACCAATCTTTTAGTCGTAAACCCAACCATACTAAAAATCAATTCATCTCCGATATCGATATCGCGCATCTCAAACTCACCATTTTCTTTACTCGCTATGGTATGTCCCGATTTAGCATTCTTTATTGTCACATTTCCAATGGCCTTACCTGTATCGGTCCGTACTTTCCCTTTTACAACCCTAGACTGAACAGCATCTGCCTTTTCTGCGCTATTGATACTACTACGTTTAATTAAAACAGTAGCTTCCTCTATTTCAAAATCCAAACCCTGCCCTCTTAAGCAAGCTTCCAGTACCTTAGCTAGAGGAGCATTATGCAGATCAATACTAACAGGCTTTGCTCCCTTCAGAATGCTATGACTATATAAAAAATCATAACCTGTCTTAGCCTTTATCTCTATGAGGACCTCTTTGATAGGCAGATTGTTAACACGGATAGAAAGCCGCTGGCCTAATACAGAAGCATTAACGTGGAAACAAAGAAATAGCGTTAAGATTATTGTGAACTTCATGATAATATATATCTTCCATACCCCCCTTTTCTGAGGATTAAATAATTCATCTGTTTTTTTATACATTTGTTTAAGTTGTTTTAAAAGAAATTCATATAACACTGATTTTTTAACAGCAACTGATTATAATTGCCAGGGGTGTTCACAGCACCCCTGGTATAATTCTGTTTAAAAATTTCGGTACGCCATCCCCCGAAGTCCATAAATTTTTGTTCCGGTCGAGATCGGATCAGCTAGCCCAGCATGGTAGGTTTTAGCTTGATCTTTATTAATATTCGTTGACGTCCAAAACTGGTTTGTAGTACCAAGCACAATATCGCCCCCCAGCTGCGCTATCCTAGCGTTAAGAAGATCTCTTTTATTAGGACTCCACAAAGCATGGAAATAGTGGTAGTCTAACACGGCCCCGAGATACCAATCACCGTATCCTCCTTCGCGCACACGTATGGCCCATCGAGCAATATCACTATTTGTGGTACCTGGGCCTCCCAATGCTGTAATTATTGCAGCGGTATTGGCAGCTCCATTGGTATCACTATTGGCCCCTATTACATTTGCTATAGCATTTGCATTAGGAAACCAACGAATCGTACTAGGTGAAGTGGAAACATGTACAACCTTACCCGTTATTTTGTAACTCGAAAGACCTGTTAACGGTAACGTCTGGTCGATATGAACGATCATTCCGCCTTTCCAATAGGACAATAAGTTAGGAGGAACTATAGAAAGATTCTGTTCTCCTATAGTTAGAAAAGTATTAGGTTCGAAATAGTATTCAAAGCTCTCCATCGTCGCTGTTACAAACGTCGCCTTTCTCAATTGCGGATATCCATCAGGCATCATAAGACGATACGTACTTCCTGCTTTGACTGCAGAAACTTCTTTTTCATTGGTAGAGGTAATGCTTTCTGAAAACACAAATTTTGCACCGGTGATTTCAATCCCATTAGCGACATCGGTCAATATAACACTTGCAAAATTCACCAATCCTACTTCCACTCTCACCGGAATCTTACGCATTAGCATACGGCCATATTCATCTCTTGCCTTGATGAGGATTGCGCCACGATCTTCAAACTCAGCCTCCATGCCAGTAGGAGATGTAACCTGAAGAATTCCACTTTTGCTATTAGCATCCAACTCATAGTCGACTGACCATCCTCGAGGAACCTCGAAATCCATATCCGAAACCCCAACCTGCTGAAAATCCATCATAATAGTAAACCCCGATGCTATTTTTAACGTATCTGCATCTGATTTTCCCAACAACAATGTAAACGGTCTATACCTCGGAATAAAATAGTTCTTATCAGCGGATTCATTACTTTTAATAGTTGCATTACTATCGATATCAAAAGTAATTGTGCTAAATAAAGATTTACGACCAATAGCTTTAAACAATACCCCATCGCTGTCATATAGCTCTTCCTGTTGTCCTGCTGTTTCTACAGTCCAATTACCTTTGTTATTTACATTCAACCTTGGTAGTACATTTTCATCAACGGGATAGCTATTTCTATCTTTATCCTTAAGCAATCGAACTGAAGAAGTTCCCGTACCATTGATTACAGACCAATAATATCTATTATCAATGGCATGCGCACCTATCAGGGGAGACGGATAATTTGCGTTATCCAACAGTACCTCAGCAGAAGAGCCATCTAAAAAATGGAGATGTACAACTTCAGACAATACATCAAAGCTTTGTACAGGAACTTGCCCCTCTATTGCCTTAACAATAGCTTCTAGTGCCTTGATATCCTTCTGGGAGTCGTCTACCCAACTTTCCCTATCCCCAGCGGGAGGAAGCAAAACGTCGGCTTCACTATCCTTTTTACATTGACCAAATAGGAATATACATCCTATCACCATCAACCTGAAAAAAGCATTTTTTCTTTTCATAATCTATTTACAATATTGGTTTATTTAATTAGTTAATTGTGTCCGCAAATATGTAGTATGCCGGAAACTTTTATACGTCAAGCAATCCCCCTGCACAAGCTGATTCCAAACTAGAAAGCTTTCTTATTATTGGGTAACCACAATCCTCTTTTCTTTAATTAAGAACTTCGCATTACTTATCCTTTCCAGTTTTGTCAACAAACTCTTCAGTGATTTTGTCCTCTTAAATGTCCCAGAAAACTTTTCTTCTGAAAGATGTTCATACGTAATTTCCTCAATATTGTACCATCGTTGAACCGCTTCTAATATTTGAGCAATAGATTGTTGATTAAAACTAAAATATCCATCTTTCCAACTTGTATATTCTGAGACATTAACCTTTCTTTTATGTATCGACCCTACATTTAGATCAGCAGCAACCTGATCTTCTGGATTCAAATAGACGATTTGCTTATTGATTTTAAATTCGACAGCTCCCTCTACCAGGGTTGTTGTTACTGTTTTTTCGTCCCTATACGCTTTAAGATTAAATTGAGTTCCTAGAACTCTTATAAGTCCTCCTTGCTCAGTTTCGACATTAAAAGGTTTATTCTTATTAGGAGCGACATCGAAATAGGCTTCTCCTACAAGGCGTACACGTCGTTCCTTATCGGAAAAAACGGTAGGATAACTTAGAGAAGAACCACTATTTAACCATATAGTGGTACCGTCATGTAGTACTATTTGGCTTGTTTGCCCCTTGGGCGTAGAAAAAACAATATATTCCTGTTTTGACGAGGGAAAAGCATCTGTTAAATCCTGTACTCGATACACAGTCTCTCCTGTCTCCGTATGCTGAATATAAACGCCCAATTCAGCAAGTTGGTTTTCGTAGTTTTTCTCCAAACTTTGCACTTCACCATTGGCTAAGCGCAGGTGGGGAACGCCGTCATTTTCTAGGTAAATGTCATTGATGTTATTATCCGAACTATCTATCACTGCGAAAGTTGACGCTGCATCCCGAATAAGATTCTTTCTTACAACATGAACCGTCACGAGAAGGATCAACACTACTGCAGCTACAGCTGCATATCGAGTCCAAGACAGGTATCTCTGCAAGAACGTAGGCGGATTGATAGTGCTTTCCACACGTTCAATGAGCGTGTCCTTTAGTTTTTGATATAGAAGTTCTTTTCGGTCAGGTGTCAACCGATATTTTGGAGGAGAGGCCGTATTAAAATACTCTTGTAGTAATCTCTCTTGAGTCGACTGACTTGTGCTATCTAACAAATCAAACAGCTCATCAAGCTCTACTTCTGTTATTTTATTGGACAGATGCCTTTCTAATAAATCTTTTAATCTCTCTTCGTACATTTCGGTTCTCTTGGTATTTTCACCTATAGAACCCGCCAGATAGAAATGTGGACTAGTGAGAATTTAAAAAAAGTATCAAAAGCGGATATCCAAATTTATCAAAATGCTTTCTGAAGACCTTAAGTGCCTGAACGATATGGTTTTTAACTGTATTCGGAGAAATATCTAACTCTTCTGCAATTTCCTTATAACTCAGTCCATCTTTGCGGCTCATAAGATACACCTTTCTTTGCTGTTCGGGCAATTGTTGAAGCGCCTGCTGTTCGAGGTTTAAGATTTCACTGATCTCTGTAGCATAGTCACAATCTTTCTCTAGTATAAGGCCTAGAGACAACATGCTATGCTGCTCTTTTATTCTAAACTTTAAATTACGTAATTTATTAAGCGCTAATCTTGTCGTTGCAACATAGATGAAAGTCCATATATTACCCGAAGTATCTAAATTATGTCGTGCATTCCAGACCTTAACAAATACCTCTTGCACAACATCTTCACTCTCAAAATCATCCTTTAGCACATGATAAGCAACATTATAAATCGCATTCGAATAAGTGTCAAAAAGATATCTTAAAGCATCTTCCTGACTATCCTTTAATGCCAAAACGACATTATGAGGGCCAATTTTATAGCTTCTAGAATCCATCGATTATAAAATAATGAAATTAATATGTATGTTCTTATAATTTAGCTAGTACATACACCAGAATCCACATTTAAGTAATGGAACTCACAACTGACTTAGGAGTGTACGTACACGAATATACAAACATTCTGGAAATATCGTAATATTACATCTTATAATATCCTTTGCTCTGACTGCGGATATACGTACTAAGAGTGTTATTCTTGAAAAGTCACGTCAACTTAAAAAACAACATCTCTACCTGACAAAACATAGCATGCAGATTATGTTTTCGCCCTTTTCTAACATTAATCTTAGGAATAGAAAATCATCAATAAAACAGATTCAAGCCGATATTTTCGGCGTAAAAAACGGCTATAAACTCGCTATAAAAAATAATGAACTTAGACGCTGTCTCTAAGTTCACTATTACAATAAAAAGCTGCTCCTATTACAGAGCAGCTCAATATACCAGCTTCAAAAACTATTATTTATTTTCAACGAGGCTGATATCATCTAGATATACTATCGATTGTGTTGTTTTGGAATTTATCGTGTCCCAGCCAGTTTGCATAGCTATAAATATAGCTGAAGTATCAAAACTTTTCCCTGGGTTCTTAGCGATTATGGCTGGTAAATCCAATACTACGGTATAGACATTCCAGTTTTCATTCTGCTGTAATGCGACCTCTTCAAAATATGTACTATTATTGCTAGGTGATGCACCTGTCGCTGAAAGAATACCTACAAAGAGCTTATTAATCAAATTATCTGTATTTCTATATTTAAAATTGCGCTTAGCATAAAATGTAAGTTTGTATTTTTTTGTATCATTCAGTGAAATGCGTTGCGCCAAATTATGATACATCCAAGTCGTAGCAGTAGCATTATTGGTATTTCCTCCAATATTATGGAGAGCAACAGATTTTTCGCCAGACTTTGCCTCCAAATCGGACACGTAAATCCGGCACTGACTCTGTGCTGTTCCTCTCTCAAACCACATATACTTTTCTATAGCCGTTGCTGGAGCAGTAGGGCTAATCGTTTTGGAGGTTTCATCGAAGAAACCAGTGCAATTTAGCAATGTTGGATAGGTCTCACCATACAATGGTTCGGTAACAGCAAAGGCTTTTAGTCTTTGTTCAAAGCTACCATTGTCCAAAACATTACCGGGCACGAACCACTCTTTAGGCGGTTCAGGAATTTCAGGAAACTCAATATTGCCTTTATATTTTTCTACAAATCTCTTAGTAGCTGTCCAGAATCCCATGTTCCCGTCCCATGTTGTATTGCTTAGGTTACTCATCACAACGCCATCACACATACGAAATACGGCATCAAGCATAGCTTCCCATGTCGCTTCTTTTATAGGTTTATAAGCGTCTATAAAATTGATTGTCTGATTAAAATAATCAGTATACAAATAAGCATAAATAGGTTTGTCAGGATTACTTTTTCGTGCTTCCTTGACCGCAAGGTAAAACTCCTTTTTCCAAGTATGAATATCATCATCCACGATGTACGTGGCGGGAAGCAAATAATCAGCATACTGCCGTAATGGACGTGTTGGTGTAATTGCACTGTGCATCCACCCCGCTGTATTCACATAAAAATTTCCGTTCGACACCCGCAAACCACTTAAACTGGTTCCACCCACAAAAACAAACCCTAACTCATTAGTAGTATTTTTATTTTTAAAAATACGCTTTACAGTTTCGTATCTAGCAACCATAGCTTCCTGGTCAGTATTCCGATCTTTAATCCATGTCCCCCCAATAATACAGATAGGAACATTGGGATTCTTGGCAGCATCTATAGCCATAGTCTCTATTTTTGTGACCTGTGGTTCGTAAATACCATTCGTATATGCACCGCTACTTAAATCTTTCTCCTGTACCAATTTAATCCGATGGATACCAAAAGGTTCTAAAGCTGGCGCCTCTGGAAATGTAAAGGCTCCGAATAGTTTAAACTTCTTATTGGGATCGTATGTTGTGATTAATTCCGGTTCCTGAAGCGGCTTCATAAGGTTTTGCCGATGGCTTTCCAAAAATGATTGCGTTGTAGTCCAAATAGCCTGAATTTTTGGATCATTCCAATATACTGTGTTTCCATCTTTATCTGTACGCCCAGACCATATGATGGCACCGTCACAACGATTATATACTGCCTCTAACATTTGGCTCCAGATTTCAGGAGCAATAATCTCGCTATTATAGGGACTATCGGGTTTGTTATAATACTGAGGCCATATGTATACGACAATTTTCTTATCGGAATTATGCTTTTTTATTTCTGCTATCGTCGTATCGAGATCTCTAATCCAAGATTGCACATCTGGCTCTGCAATGTATACTGCTGGCATGATTACATCTCCAGCATCTATAGACTTCCAACGTTTAGCAGTACTTAATCTCCAGTTCTGAAGCAACTCAGTCTCATCCCATTTTCCTTTATTATAGAACCTGTATACACAAAGCGCAGATGGAGCAATACCATAATTACCGATTACAACGTTTCTATTTTTAGCTTTAAAAACATCAAACATACTTTTGAAACGATCATGCATAATATGATCGTCCACCGAGCTATCTCCAAACCAGTCTTCGATATCTGTAGACACCATTACGTAGGGGAAATTTGCGGCGAGCTCTGCCATGACATTGACCTTCTCCAAATCCAGTTCAACAGATTTATTATCAACAAGGCTTGTACGCGTCAATGCATTTTCATACATCAAATAAATAGGTAGCATTCCTGCTGGAGTCAAATCCGGTTTGCCAGGATAGTTCATCGCATCATAAAACACAAATTTCTCTTTCACTACTACCCCTGTCTCTTCTTCTAACTCCTCTTTGAGCGCTTCTTTAATTTCCTTTTTACATGACGATATCAAAATGACACTAAAAAGTAGCGTAAATAGTACTTTAAAATCTAAACTAGTTTTCATAATTATTGAATTTAGATAATTGATTGGTTACCTGATAGCGCTTATCAGGGTGATTTAACGAGCAGAGGGACAGCACAAATAATTCTTTTTTAGGATATTCCAAGTTAGTGAAATGTGACTTCACCAGTCCTTTTCTTTTCCTCTCTTCCCTACCACTCAAGCTTCATTAGCTCATTTAATTCTACTAAAATCTAAAAGTTTAGCTGCTATAGCTAGATTATAGTCACTCTTTATACAACTTGTAACAAAATCAAAAATTCTGTTACAAGTTGTGGTTTCTTTTACACCTTATCGGACATAAAAATCAAGCAATGAAAAGATGAGTGTATTCTTGATCATATTATTTAACCTTAAATACACCACTACCTAAACTCATGAGTTGTAGAGTAATGACCTTATTTTCAATTTTCGCTTCTATATTATGTTGCTTCAACTCCTTGACTTCCCACGCCTCTGGTATTTCTATACTAATCTGTCTCTTTTCATAAAATGGATTAGCTACTACCAAATAATATGCTCCCTCGTATTCAAGGCATTTAATTTCTATCTTTTGATTTTCAACAATTTTCAAGGGATAATCTATACCCTCCAAAAACAAAGGTATATACTGCGAAAACTCTGTTGACATCTTTACAACATCTGGCCATATTTTATTAAAGTTATCGTAATCTAATGATGGTTTTCGAGGAAACTTCTCTTGAAACAAATCATAGTAAGTATAAAACAGAATTCCTTTGGCACCATGTACTACAGCTTGATAACATTGATTTCTCAATTCATCTAGGTTTGGTGGATTGGGCGTCTTTTCCTTTTGATAAACAGCCCAATCCATCATTTGTAGCACAGCCCAATGCCCTCTTGTCTGATGCGTAGCTTTGTAACCTGCTCCTACTCTTGTTGAGGTCAAACTTAAATCAGATCGCCCAACAGGATAAGGATCTGTCGCTATAATATCTCCGTTATAGTAATACTTTTCCAGCATCCTATACCCATCGTAGTAATGCACCTGCAATGCAGGATGATCGGGGTCTTGCATACGCACTTCATCATATAATGCCTGAATCTTAGGCATCCAACTTGGCAGCAATTCGTCAACAGTGTACCACGCTAGCAATGCGGGTTTATTCTTGATGTTATTGACATACTCCCTAGCTACTTCCATAGGGTCTGTTTTCCCTAATTTCAAGGCGCTACCAGGATAAAAATCTTTTAAAGAATAAATTACATTCAAGCCATGTTTGTCAGCTCTATCCAAATAGTCCTCATAATTTTTATTGTGCCCGTATCCATAGGACAATATCGTATTAAATCCAGCCTTGCTAATCCGGTCAAGATGTTCTTCGTCAGGATGTCCAATATAAACCCCAAACGGAAATATCTTCTTTCCTTCTTTGATTGTATTTCCACGTTCATCAATATGTACAATCGGCCAATTCTTTAGTACTTCTATAGTATGACGTCTAGAAAAGTCATGTACTTTACTCGATTCTTTATATTCTACATTCAATATATAATCCCCCTCCCTCAATCGCTGTTTTAAAGGAAACGACACTGTAGTCTCTGATACATCGGCAGGGATTCTTTCCTCATGTTTAGCAACACTTTTATTTCTTACATCTCTCAAATCATAGCTAACCAGTATCTCGGACTTAATATTTCCGTAGTATGAGCGATTAATAATAATTTTATCCCTTATTTGTTGATTTTCGTTTTCCATCATTACACCTCTATAATGCGGTTTTAGAAGAAAGGATTCTATTAGTGTGGGTTTTTCAACTTGTACAGTGACGTCATCAAACCAGCACTCACCAGTCACTCCGGGATATAATGCAACTGCTATTGTCACGGAAACAGCTTCGATAGGAACAGTAAAATCTCCTGAAAGTTCCTTCCAATCAAATGTTCCTAGTCCCGAAAGTTTGGGATAACGCCCACCTATGATCTTACCAAACTGATCATAGGCCTGAATATAAAGCCTTGCTCCGTCTGCCTCTGGTTTTACAGCCTTTGATTTGAGATCATTACCTTTGACCTTAGCCTTAAAGAATATTGTTGACCCCGGATCGATCACCAACTTCTGCCCCGTGCCTGACGCCTTCTTCTCCGGATCATCATTCTTGACGGATAATGCAAACTTTGAATTATATCCCGCACCTTCCACTACCGTAGCATTACTACTTATTGTCCAATTGCTTTTACCTTCTTCGAATCCGGGATTTTTGAGGAGATTCGGTCCCAAACGCTCGTCATTTGTTGACTGTGCTTGAGCATTGAAAGAAATAAAGCAAAAAACTAATAATCTAAAGAACTGTTTCATAACTCCTCCTTTATTGTAATATGAAGTTGCTTAAGAACCTCCTTTTCACCGTATACATTTTCATTTTTAGCAACAAATGTCACGACATACTCGCCGGCTTTAGTGAAGACATGTTTATAATCTTCTAACTGTGAAGTCAACCGCTTTAATGCCACCCCTTTGTCTGGCAATATGGAAGATAAATCTAACGCTTTGGTAATCACCCAATCGTCATTTGCAGGTTCTTTAGGGTTCACCCCTATGTACAAATCCTGTGGACGGATTCTCCAAACTCGATTAGGTCCCAAAAAACTATAGGCCAACCAACCGCCATCAGATAATTCTCTCAATACGGGGTATGCATTTTGCTTTTCATCATAGGTTTTCAAACTAAGATTTTGAATTGTTAACGTCCCTTGATTTCCAACCCCCATCTCTTCTGTCACAAATTGAAATGCTAAATTAATCTGTCGATACTTGACAAAATCAGATAAATCGATATCCCCAGAATCAAACCATACTCCAGGTTTCCCCGGAGGAGGTGAAAAATTAACGCGATTTGAGATATCATGCTTGGTTGCATTATTAATACCAGCAGCATCCATAATACCTGAAAAATCAGTCAATACAAACAGCTTAAATCGACGTTCGGTAGGTCCATACTTAAATTCATTTTCGAATTTTAATATGGGTTTCGCGTTTTCGACTTTTGTTCTTAAGCGATGCTCATATTCCGCTCCTCTTTCCCCTGAATAAAACATCAGATATTCTGCATCACCAGAAAAACTAAATCGAACGGTGTCTTTAACTTTATAGACTAATTTATCAACATGTACATCAAAAGTTGGAGACTTTACAACAATTGTATTCTCACATGACAGGAAAAAGAGTCCTACCACAACCTGAAATAATAATACTATCTTTTTCATTATTTAAGACTTAATAACCATGGTTCTGTTTAAGCAACTTATTGAGTGACATATCATTTTGTGGAATTGGCAATAATGTATGTATACTCTTATTAAAATTATCAAAACTTAGAGACAAATATTTATAATCAATTGGTTCATTAGCCTTAATCCAAGCTCCTACGGCTTTTAATTTACTTTCAATGTTTTCCCAACGTATCAAATCGTATTTACGGAATCCCTCAAAGCACAACTCTCGAGATCGTTCGTCTTGCAGAGCTTCTAAGAAATCTGCTGAATTCAATCCCTGTAAATCGGCATCATTAGCCGACGACAACAATGGGGTTAGCACAGCACCACTGCCACCGCCCCCAGATACAGTGATAGTCGGAAGGGATGAAAATCGACGTCCCACGTTTGTTATGGTTACAGTAGTAATCAGCCCACCAGCAACTGTCGCTGTTGCTTTCGCATTTTCTCCTCCTCCTCCTGTTATTGTAATAGTAGGAGCGCTGGTATACCCTGCTCCGCCATTAGTGATAGTTATAGATTTCAACGTTTCCGACACATTACCCACACCGTTAAGGTATTTACCATATCCTCTTCGCCTCACCTGATTAATGGCTTCGTATGCTTCTGTTGTTGCTGTTTGGTTATTAACAAAGAAATCAGCTTCAGCAAACATCAATAAAACATCTGAATATCGTAATAGCGGATAGTTTATGGGAGTATTTTGACTCAGCTTTAATCCTAACTCTTCATCCCTTCGCCATTTACCGGGATATCTTCTGCTTTTCTGTGTAGCAGAAAAGTCCACTTTGGTTTCACTACTTCCATAAGAATATGGAGCTATCGCACGATCTCTTCTTAGATCTCCTACTTGGTAGCGATCAAACAGCATACTCGTTGTACCAATAAACCCATAAGCCGTAGGATTTTTAACATTTGACGAACGTATACCTATCCAGGATCCAATCTGTCCAACTTCATACGCACCGATTCCTTTGTCTGTAAACTCGACTTCAAAAATACTTTCCTTGTTATCATATTTCTCCTGTGCATAATTAACAAAGACTTGATCATAAGACGCATTTAACTGATGATTCGATTCTAAATCATTGATAACTTTTTCAGCCCACATTTTAGCATCAACATACTTACTTGTGTTGCGCAATGGATAACCAGCCCAATACAAATAGACTCTTGCTAGTATTCCTCTGACTGCGGACTTAGTGACATGTCCAGCCCCATTGTACCCTACAATTGGTCTCACCAAACTTTCTGCTTCAATCATATCTTTGGTTATTCTATCGTAGATCTGTTCTGCTTTTGTTTGTGCTACAGCATTTCCTTCTACTGACTTAGTGGGTTCCAAGATAAGGGGGACATCTCCCCAATTGCTTACAAGCAAAAAGTAATAAAAGCTTCTAAGAAATAACGCTTCTCCCTTAATGTACTTTCTACGAGTTTCATCCATCTTTGGTTTATCCACATTTGCTAGAACAAGATTTGCTCGAAATATTCCTTCATATAAAATAGACCAAGTTCCTAATACTTCTGTGTCTGATGAACTTTGATTATAAAACTGAGGACCTGTTGTACGTGAAGAACTATAAAAGAAGCCCTCGTCTCCTTCCGTTGCAAATCTTGTAGGGATTGTATAGGAATAGAGTGTTCCTCTTCCCATAATATCATAGGTAGCAGTCAAAGCCGCATCCAATTGACTTTCCTTGTCAAAAATCTCTTTTGGATCCATTTTGTCCAATGGCGTTGTTTCTAAAAACTTATCACAAGACACAAAAACCATCAACAAAAGAGAAGCTATTATAATATATAGATGTTCTTTTTTCATAATCTTAAAACTTAGCATTTAAACCAAAAACCATTGTTCTTGCTACTGGATAGGCAGAATAGTCAAATCCTGGGGTCAGTGCAGTATTACGTGTCGATACTTCGGGATCCATACCACTATATTTTGTCCAAGTAAACAGATTCTGAGCCGTAAACGTAAAAGCTAGATTGGATAAAAACACCTTTGACAATAATATTTGTGGTAGTTTATAGGATAACGCGAGTGTCTTGAGACGTAGATAGGATCCATCTTCAATTACTCTAGAAGAATAAGCTCCGAATGGGCCATGCCCTCCAGACCTGAATAACTCACTATTTTGATTTTCTGGAGTCCAACGATTTTCATAAGTTGCAAATTGATTGAGCAATGGCCTAAAAAGACCATTTCCTTCGAATATCAATCTATTTGCGTTTAAAAGGTCATTCCCATAGGACCATTGAAAAAGGAAACTTAACTCGAATGCCTTGTATCCAAATGTATTACTGAATCCACCTGTATGGATAGGTTGAGGATTACCTATTACAGCCAAATCATCGCTATTAACCGTTAAATCCCCATTGATATCACGGTATTTTATATCTCCAGGTTGAATCTTATCAGCGGTATTACCATTCGTTGAAACAGAGTTTTTCAATACATACTTCCCTGGTGATACTTCATCAAAATCACTGTATTGATAGTTCCCATCCCAAATATACCCATAGTACAAAGCAGCAGGTCGATCAACCATTGCTATATACGGCGACGAACTTGAAAAATTACTATCGAATGAAACTGAAGTCGCAATATGATTTTCATTTTCGACGAGAGAACGAATATTATTTTTATTGAAAGCTATGTTAAAATTAGACTCCCAAAAGAAATTGCTTTTCTTGATATTAATAGTATTCAAAGTCAACTCCACACCTCTATTCCGCATTTCGCCGATATTGCGATAGGCACGTACGTAACCTGTCGTTCTAGGAAGATTAGCCAATAGTAACAGATCTCGAGTATTCTTTTGATAGACATCAGCCGTTAATTGAATTCTGTTGTTTTGAAGACCCAAATCCAAGCCTAAATTTATCTGTGCCGTGGTTTCCCATTTCAGATCAGTATTTCCCATAGAATTTTGCACCAGTCCCTTCTTTGGGTTTTGTCCATCAAAAGCATATCCGGCGTTAAAATCAGCATATACCATTCCTGGTGCCCTATCAAAATCTCCTACACGATTATTCCCAGTAACACCATAACCTGCTCTAAATTTCGCGTCTGATATTAACTGTACATCTTTTAGAAAACTCTCATTCTTCATCTTCCATGCAAAAGCAAAAGAAGGGAAATAACCCCATCGATTTTTTTTAACAAACTTGGAAGAACCATCTGCCCGAAAGGAAGCGGTAAATAAATAATTGGAATGAAATGTGTAATTAGCACGTGATAAAAATGAAGCTAACGTATGGTAAGTTTGAGTTGCAGAATTACTATACGGCGTAGCGCCAGCTAAAGAACTGAACACCAACTCCTCATTCGGGATATTATCCCCCTCAAAACCAAAGCCATCACTATCCTTCCTTTGAAGGGTAAATCCTCCAAGTAAATCAAATATGTGATTCTTATTAATATACTTCTTATATCTAATTGTATTTTCGTTTAACCAACCGCTTATTGATCTATTGATAACACCTCCATAAGTTCCTCTATAATTGCTGGGATTGACGGGGGTTGCCCTATAAGTGTCCGAATTATAAAAATACTTGTACTGATTAAAGCGATTATTAGTACCTCCGGACACTCTCAAAGTCAAACTCTTGGTCATTTCATATGTTAGGAAAGCATTTAAATTCAAATCGGTATAATTATTCAAATACTTTTCATTTTCCAGGCTAATAACAGGATTAACCATTAAATTTAGACCCTCAGACTCTGGATCGACCAACAAATCCTCTAGATTGATATTAGAACTCGTTACAGGACGAAATCCCCAAGTTCTATATAGTGTATAACTAGTTGCCGAAGAAGAAGGCCCTGTATTCAAAGGAGTACCATCCACTGAATTTCGAGCTATACCGATTACAAATCCTGTTTTCACTTTCTCAGATATACTTTGATCCAAAGAAATCCGTCCTACATAGCGTTTGTTTGAAGAATTAATAATAATACCTTTCTGATCAAACAAACTACCAGAAACCGAATATTTTGTTGTCGCACTGCCCCCTCTCAACGCAAGACTATAAATACTAATCGGTGCCGTCCTAAAAAGCCTGTCTTGCATATCTAGGCTCGTAGAATTTCTATAGTCCTCCAAAGTCTTCTGTTTACCATCTAAGTAATATGTATTAGCCAATGTCGGATAAATCTCACTCTGGTACTTCACGAACTCATAACCAGACATCAAATCCATCTTTTTAATCACTGATTGTGTTCCAAACGAAGCTGAAAAATCTACCGTTGGTTTTCCTATTTGTCCTTTCTTTGTTTCAATAACTACAACTCCGTTTGCACCTCTCGCGCCATAAATTGCCGTAGCTGAAGCATCTTTAAGTACTGTTATAGAGGCGATATCAAAGTTACTAAGCGCAGAGCTACTAAAATCCTCCATGGGAAAACCATCTACCACATAAAGTGGTGCGCTACTCTGTGTAAGGGAGTTACCACCGCGAATAACTATATTTGCATTCTGACCCGGTTGTCCATCATTATTAGATACCTGCACACCTGCAATCCGTCCTGCCAAAGCTTGATCAAAATTGACCACAGGCGCTTTTTCCATTTCTTTTATGTCGGCGACTCCAACGGCTCCTGTTAAATCCTTTTTTAGTACGGATCCATATCCTATTACGACAACTTGATCAAGCCCCTTTTCGCCAAGCACCATTTTGACATCAATAACTTTCTGCTTGCCAACCTTTATTTCTTGATTTTGAAAACCAATAAATGAAAAGACAAGGATGCTTTCTTCATTAGGAACACTGATTGCGTATGTACCATTAGCCCCCGTTACGACCTTAGTATCTTGTTCCTTAATATTGATAATAGTCCCAGGCAAAGGGTTACCTTTATCATCAGAAACCTTCCCTCTAATGGTTATGGTCTGATTTTTAACACCCTCAAATTGGCTTCTAACTTGCTTCTTTGATATTAATACTGTTTTGTTCTCTATTTCATAGGACACAGGCTGCTCCTTTAAAATCAGTTCTAAAGCATCTTTCAATGTTTTTCTTTCAAAGCTCAGTGTTATGGGTGCTGTACCTTCAAGGTCCTTTGATACATACAATATATCCACATTTGCTTGTTTTTGAAGCTCTCTAAATACCTCCTTTAAAGAAGCATTCTTAAGGTTCAACCGAATATGCTGGCCACTTACAGTAGTGGCACCAACATTCAATACCATAATCAGGATAATACTGACAATAATTTTCATCATAATTAGGAAATACCTCATCCCAGTCCAGAGTGTAGCCAGACGTGGGGTTAACATCTTTTTTTTGTACATTTGATTAGTTAGGTTTAAAAAGATTTATAATCGACGGTTTATTTTGCCTGACTATTGCTTTGTTTATTTAGCAGAGCTATCAACCTAGAGGTGGTACGAACACCTCTGGGTTTCTATTCAAAGAAATAGTAAATTATTCAACATTACTATAGCATAACGGTAATCCTCCTTCCCTCTTTCTTAAATGACAGCACCTTAAGCTTCTCCAAATAATGCAGTAATTCTTCAACCTCACGTTTCTTCGAAAATGCACCTCCGATGCGCTTGCCGACAATTTCTTTTTTATCAACATAAATATCGACATCATACCAACGGGCAATATCTCGAAAAACAGTTTCTATTTCTTGATCATCAAACACAAAATAGCCGCTTTTCCATCCTAGGACAGCATCAACATCCGCCTGTCTTTTACTAAGCTTTGCTTTAGGGACACTAATAGATTGTTGTCCTGGTGACAACTTAAATCGTTCATTTCCTTTTGACACATGTACCTCGCCTTCGACCAGGGTGGTAACAATACGCCTGTCTTCTTTGTATGCAGACAAATTGAAACTCGTACCAGTAACGAGCGTTTCGGTATCTCCCGCTCTAACGACAAAGGGTTGATTTACATTCTTGGAAACCTCAAAATAAGCTTCTCCCTCCAGTTCTACCCTACGCTTATCGGCTGTAAATAGAATGGGGTATTTTAATTTGGAAGCAGCATTTAACCAAACCTTAGTGCCATCTGGCAATGTTATTTTATAATTCCCTCCTATTGGGGTAGCTACTTCATTGGTGTCTACCTTTATCAATCCACTATTGCTGTTACGTTCATAAACAAGCTGTCCATCGTTCAATTTATTCACTAGGATAGTATTATTATGGAACAATACCCCGTCCTCCAATGCATCTAAATCGATAACAGCCCCATCTCCCATAGTCAGTGTAGCCGAATACAATCCGGGTTGAACCACTTTGTTCACTCCTGCGGCCACATCCAGTTGAAGATATTTTGATGGAGAGGGATTAGTTTGCCGAACCACCAAGAAAAATATCATAACAGCAACAGCGGTAATGCCAAGTCCCCACTTTACTGTACTGAAACTCTTTTTTGGAGAAAAGCCTATCTGTTCTTCCAAACGCTTCTTGATTCTAGCTTTTACGAACAAGGCATGTTCCTCGCTCGACCATACGGAAAGCTGAGGATCGATTTGCGCATCAATCCAAGCCTCAACCATACGCTTCTCTTGGGGAGTACAATCTCCTCCCACGTATCTTTCCAATAACGACTTCGCTTCTTCTATTGTCACTTTGCTACTTAGGTTTTCTTATATAGAGCCTAAAAAGAAGAGAAGGTATTAGATAAAAATGAAAAAAAATAAAATTATTTTCTACGAGATAAAAATCAGTAGAATATACCGGATACTGGAACGTATCCGTCGTAGTGAATTATTGATTTGCTTTTTTACTGTATGCTCAGAAATATTTAATGAGTCAGCTATTTCCTTGTTCGAAAGACCATTCTCTCTGCTTAAAACAAAAATCTCTTTCATCTTTTCAGGAAGATGATTGACATGGTTTTCTATGAGTAATGCCAACTCTTTGGCATCATACTCTTTATCCAAAGACGGATAATCGCGCTCTACATAATCAACAAATGACTGAATGCCTTCAGTCATCCGTTTACTACCTAGAATATTTTTCAATGCTTGGTTTCTGGTTATGGTAATAAGATAAGCATTCAGGTTACGAACATTGAGCAAACTCTCTCTTATACGCCATAATTTCGTAAATACCTCTTGCACTACATCTTCAGCTTCATTACGATCTTTCACTATGTTCACAGCATAAACAAACAAGCGTTCCCAATACTCATCATAAAGCTTTAGGAACGCCTTCTCATCTCCTACCGAAACACGCGTCAATAAAATTTGTTCTTCTTCGTGATGCTCCATAACAAGAATCAAACATACATTAAACAAAATCTATTTAGTACAACCTAAACAACTAGGCAATTATAGAAATTTTACTTTAAGAAATATTCAAAAAATGTATATATCATCTCAGTAGCATCTTCCGTCAATGAATGAGTAGGTCGATTAGTCATTGCTACTCTTTCCTTCTTTCCCAAAAGCTTGTTGACTTCAACACTATGGTTTAATGCTCGCCATTGCGTGACAGGATCTTCGGCTCCCCCAGATACTAAGAAGGGGCGAGGTGCCATTAAAGCATGTAATTCATGTAGATTTCTATTATCCTTACGCAGCTGGTTGTATACACCATAAGCGGGATTACTCTCTGTGATGAGGCCTCTCTTACGCCAAGGCTTTGAATGAAAACCGAGATACCATGGTTCCCAATAGTTTATAGACTCTCTGTCTTCCTGCATTACTATACCTGGATCTGACCATGCGGCTGCAGCAAAATTGTCTGTAAGACAAGAAGCAAACATTGCCCACTTTCCGCCGAAAGAATGTCCAACAATACCAATCCTTTTTTTATCTACGTTTTTAGAATTAGCGAGTACATAATAGGCGTTATTTGCGGCATAGGCAAGCATAGATAATGGCTGAACAGTTACCGAATCAATAGAAGGGTAGTACAGCGAAAATTCATTCCTTTCGGAGGCTTCCTTGGTACCAATTGCCAACGTCACGAACCCTCTATTAGCCAATTGTTTGGCAAAATCCCGCCAAGGGCGCCAAGGCCTACTTTTACTACCTACCCCTATAGAACTCTCTGCATCATAGAACACACTAATAACAGCTGGCATCTTATCGCCTGCATTTTTGGGTACCAAGAGATATCCTTTTGTCCATTCATTTGGTGTCCATTTAAAACGCACACCATACTGTGTATAAGTGTCTTCGTAAAGCGTATCTATATATTCAAATCGTTGTTGGGTGTAGAGTTCCGGCCAACGTCCCAGGTAGTTTTCCCAATCCTGCTTTATTTCTGCTTTCCGTTTTGTCCAGTCCTTTGCCGAACGCACCTCCCTTCCATCGTTAAACACAAGAAGGGATTGAAGCCCACCAAAGTCTTGTTGCAATGAATCCGGCGGATAGAAATAAGGTTTTATCTTCTCCGCCAAAGAAGATTTTTGTGCCAATACCAATTGACACAAAAACAGGGAAAGGATAAAAAAACTAATTTTTTTCATATTCGATAGTCTTTGCCTTCGCCAAAGCTTGGGTCGTTAAATAATACTTAGCTAACATAAAAGATTTCTCCCATTCTGGTAATACCTTACGCTTTCGATAGGCTACAAACTGATCCAATACTTTTGTAAAGTGGTCTTCATGACTTAAATACAATGCTTGTGGGACAACAACCTTATAAGCGTCCTTATCTTTGATGATATTTAGCCCAGGCAAACTTGCAATTTCTTGTAGCGCCTGCCCCAGATCACGCTCAAATTTCTCACCAGCTTGATCCGGATAGATAAATACCGACATTACTCCATCATCATCAGGTTTTACTTCGATACGAAACTTATTAGCAATAAATGCCGCAGAAAATTGATCCCCTCTTTTATCAATAGATTCGACCTTCCATTCAACAGCGATGGAAACCGGAACCCCCTTAAAATGAAAAGCCATTTTCCCATTACTATATATCGCAAGATCCCCTGTAGTGGTGCGAGACTTCTGCAGTAAATCCGGGTATTGTCTCAAACCCGTAGATTTTTCGAACTCACTTTTAGTCATCCGTGTCTGCCATCTAAAAGAACTATCCAATTTTATATCTTTATTAAGATCAATAGTTTGTTCAGGTGAAAGCATCCAATAAACCAAATCTATATAATGAGTGGTAACGTCTACCAAGCCCTCCCCCTGTTGTAGCGTATTGTAAAACATTGCCGGTCGTATCAAAGGCTTTCCAGAAACTTCCTTGATAAAATGGTGCCTGCTATTAAAGCTAACAGCTGGCTCGCTAGCATCCCTCTTAATCCCACCCGAAAACTTGGTATTGTTCAACAGTGATTTGACAATAAGGTTCTTAACGTCATAACGTTCTGTCATAATATCATAGAGCAGAGGGGTATGAGACGAAGTTGTGCCCAATAGCTGTGCAAGCTTACTATAACCTTCAGCATCTATTACCAACGGCTTATCTGCAAACACATCCTTGCCACTCTCCATAGACTTCGATATGAAGTCGATTTTCCTTTGATTATCTCCCGCCAGTACCACTACATTTCCAGTATTACCTTTACATGCTTCATACAGAAAGTCATTCCCAAAATAAGGTTTAACTTTCCATTCCGTTGGATTATCGCTCCTTGTGTTATACTGTTGGATAAGACTTTGATAAGCTTCCACTGTACTCGAAGTATCAGCAAAAAGATGTACTTCCGAATCTATATCTGGGTTTTTATACTTCTGTACAAGCGCCGCATGAAAATGCTCTGGTTGTATTACGACAAGCTTAATCTGTTCCGTTCCGTCCTTAGATGTATTGTCGACGCAGCTCATCATCGATAAGCACAAAGCACTCAAAAAGTAAATTTTTCTATTTAATCTCATTTTTACCATTTACGAATTTTATAACCCTTAACAGCATAGAATATCAGATAAAGATAACACGGAACCAACACCCAGTATGCCGCTTTCAAATCAAATACATCAGCATAATGTCCATATATCATTGGCATAATCGCATTACCACATAGTCCCATAATCAATAAGGCACCGCCTTGCTTTGTAAATCTTCCGAGATCGCTCAAAGCTAAAGGCCATATACCTGCCCATACAAGCGAGTTAGCAAAACCTAACAAAACGATAAACCAAATTGATATATCAGCTTTATGTCCCAATAACGTAATATCGCCACTCAGGTAGACTATCCCCAAAGAAAGCAACAATCCTAAGACCGTACAAACTCTCAATGCAGTTACCTGACTCATCACTTTAGGTATCAAAACTATACCACATAGATAACCTACAATCGTAAGAAACAGTGTATATGAAGGGAATACCTTAGCTTCCAATAGATCGATATTCATAGAGCCAGCGTATCCAATGATAGTATCAATCGAAATAATCTGTGTACCTACATGTAGAAAAATAGCTACAGCACCGAGAATCAAATGAGGGAATTGAAAGATACTATTTTTCGTTGAATTGGCAGCTGCCACATCAGCATCTTCGTGTTCAGTATCAATCTCCGGCAATGGTGAAAAACGCACTAACAATCCCAACCCGATTAGAATAAAACCTAAAACAGTATATGGTGCTATCACCCTACGGATAAAAACATCAAGTTCCTGCGATCGTTGCACCACATCCATTGTTTCGAGATTTTTAAACAAATCAGAATCTGTGGCCCGCAACACAACCGTTGCAAAAATCAAGGGAGCCAATATTCCGGCTGCCTTGTTACAGATTCCCATAATAGATATACGTTGTGCAGCACGTTCTTTGGGTCCTAATATAGTTACGTAGGGATTCGCTGCAGTCTGTAGAATCGCCAGTCCAGCCCCCAATGAAAAGAGCCCAACTAAAAACACTTCATAAGTACGCGTCAAGGCAGCTGGTATGAACATAAAGGCACCAAATGCCATAATAAAAAAGCCTATCATAATACCATTCTTAAAGCCCTTGTTTTTAAGAAGGTAAGACGAAGGCATCGATATCACCAAATAGGAAATATAGAATGCAAATGTCACAAGATAAGACTGAAAGTTGGTCAGTTCACAAGCTATTTTAAAATAGGGTATCAGTATAGCATTAACCCAACTGACAAAACCAAACATAAAAAATAATACACCTATGATTCCAATAGACACAATAGTCTCTCTTTGCGTCAGGCTCGCAGCTGTTTTAACGTTACTCACTCCCATATCTTATTAAACTTTAGGCTCCCATCCTTTAGCATACTCTCTTGACCAAAGGTTTTTCATTGCGTTACTATCGTTTAAGATATGTCCGTTTTTAGGATTGATCTCTAATTGCTTACCCGCCCTAAGCGCAATATTTCCCAATTGCACTAATAGTGTGCTTTTATGTCCACTTATAATATCCGAATTAAGATTACCTGACTTCTTCATCGCAGCAAACATATTTTGCATATGCAATGCATCCAATTGTTGCGATGGACTACTAAGACTAGCGGTATTGATAGGCCCACTATCCTTAACCTCTTTAACTAGCTTTCCCTTAATATCAAACAACTTATAAGAATTTGCACCGTCGATTTGCAGTGACCCATTGGAGCCATAGAACATAACCCCCACATTAGACCCCTCAGTAGTCATCGCATTACAGCTTCTCCCTTCCCAAGTAATCATTTTATCAGGACCAAACTCTAGGCTGATAACTTGCGTATCGGGTGTTTCCCAATCATCCTGATAAGCGTATCGGCCACCATTAGAACTCACGCGTGTAGGATAATCTACTTGTAATCCCCATCGCGCCAAATCGACCATATGTGTACCATTATTCAGCGCCTCTCCAGTGCCCCAGTTCCAGAACCAATGCCAGTTATAGTGCAATATATTATCTTGATACGCTGTACGAGGCGCTGGTCCCTGCCACAGTTCAAAATCTAACCAAGATGGTACCGCTGTTTTCTTTCCGATACCAATAGAAGGACGATTATTGGTATACCAAGTCTTGGCATAAAACACTTTACCTATTGTACCATTGTGTACTTCTTCGATACCTTTCACCACATTAGGCCATGATCTCCGCTGGTTACCCATCTGAATAACATTTCCATATTTATTTGCCGCTGCAATCAACAACTCCCCTTCTCTCGGATTGTGGCCACAAGGCTTTTCTAGATATACACTTTTGCCAGCTTGAGAAGCCAAAATAGCCGCTGGTGCATGCCAGTGATCAGGCGCTGCAACAACAAAAATATCAACATCTTTACTTTCCAACGACTTCCTAAAATCTTTAAACCCCGCTACCGCCGAATTTTGAAACTTAGTAAGTCCAGCTTTGCATTTTTCAATAGCACGGCTATCAACATCACATATGTGTATCACCTCACTTTGTGCTTGACTAGCAAAGTTTTGAGCCAAAGCTGCACCACGGGAATTCACGCCCATTACTGAAACTCTCATTTTCTCATTAGCACCAACAATTCTACTATAGCTTTTGGCACTAAAACCAGGGAGTATTCCTCCCAGCCCCACAGCAGTGGAAGCTATTAACGTTTTCTTTAAAAAATCTCTTCTCGAATTATTATCCATAATAGTAAGTTTTATTTTAAGGTTATCTCTGTTAATTTGACTGAACGTCCCTGTGAATTTTTACTTAAATCAGCAGCTTCTATAAAAGCACATATTTCCAGTGTTTGATTGGCATCTACAGGAATATTACCCGAATCGAAGAATGCAACAATTTCTTCTAATAATGGAGCATACCCCACGAAATCGCCTAATTTGATAGCTCCTTTCTCGCAGTAAACTGTACCACCAAACGCAGCCGCTCCAGTTCTAGTCCCCCTTACGGTTCCGATGCGTCCATCTTCCCAAACTCCGACAATAACATCAGTTCCCTCCGTATGGGTGCGACTCAGTGACTTACAGCCGACTCCCATTGCAGTGACCAACATTTCTACAGCATGTATTCCATACCAAAAAAAATCAGGATGGCTTGGCTCAATAGATGCGGGAGAATAGACGTCCGCACCTAACACCTTACCGTATTTCCCTTCCAAAATCTCTTTCATTCCAGTGATATAGCGTAACGAAGAAGAAGAGAAAAAGGGAACGGTATATTTTTTGGACAAATCCATGATCTCCTTAGCATCTTTATAAGATGCCGCTATAGGTTTGTCAATAAAGACAGGTTTCTTTGCCTTAAAGACTTCACGGGCTTGCTCTAAATGCAATCTACCGTCATTCGTCTCTAGTAACACATAGTCTACCTGTTTCAACAAAGACGATATAGAATCAACGATTTTAACATCAAGTTTCTCGATGTCTGAAATATACTTAGGAATACGATCCGTAGCCGAGGGGATAGTCTTTGTTCCATAAGGATAGGCTACTACAACCTTATAATCGCGAAATTTTTCAGGACTATCATGCAAAGACTTAGTAAAGGCTATAGCGTGAGACGTATCCAAGCCAATAATACCAATACGTTTTCCCTTAGTCTGAAAGAAGGGAGATGCGGAGGTTGTATTTACCATCACAGCACCTAAAGCTAAGGAGCCCATACTAACAAAGTCTCTTCTACTTAGATTTTTCATAAAGCGGTTTATTATGTTATGTTATAAAGATAGTAAATAGTGTACGTACCCGAAAATATATTCGTAAATAAATTTCCTCCCTATTTAATTCTTATAGTATTTATAATTTTCTTTTGTGAGGATATCGATGGGCATAAGTTGTACTTTATCAACCTTTCCACTCTCAATAAAGTACTCATACAACGTCAACAAACCTTTATAACCTTGTTCTATCGGTTTTTGACAAATTAAAAAATCGATTATTCCCTTCTCTAAATATTCGATATTACGAGTAAGATAGTCGTATCCTATCAGCTTTATATCCGTAATATTATTCTCTTCAAAATACTTAGCCACCGTAGAAACACGCGAATTTGTGACAAACAAAAGGTCAACTACATTATCTTGCAAGTACTTGGCCAACTCTTCCATTACTGAATCGTAATCAGTCCTATGAACCGTCAACATATTCACGGTTGAAGTCGATTTATTTTCTTCAAAATAGCTTTTGAACCCAGTTGCTTTCTTGAGCAAATGGTGTTCCGCCCCCAATTCCCTTGATACGTTAAAAATAAGAATATTTCCTCCATCCGGAATGAGATACTTCGAAAGATTCCCAGCTAATTTGCCTGATTGAAACAAATCTGGGCCAATGTAACTTAAAGGACTAACATTTGATATATCCGAGTTAATGAAAACACACTTTATCTTCTTTTCCTCACATTTGTAAAAAAACTCTAATGCCTCACTAATAAAAGAAGGTGCCAAAATAACTCCATGAAAGTTTTCTTTAAGGATCTTACTGGCCTCATGATTGAAAGTCTGCCTATCGTTCAGTTCATAATGATAGAAAACAACTTCAACACCATACATGCGAATCTCCGACCAAGCGGCATTTATCCCCTCAAGTGGAGCCCTCCAATACTCTGTTTCTGGGGATTCACGTGGAATTAACACAGCGAACCTAAAAACTTTTCTAGAAGCCAAACTTCTTGCTAAGAGATTTGGCTTATAGTCCATCTCTTTTATAATGGCTTCAATTTTTTCTTTCGTTTTTGCAGAAACTCCAGTTCTATTATGGATTACTCGATCTACCGTTGCAATGGAAACGTTTGCTCTTCTAGCAATCTCCTTTACTCCAGACAATTCATTATTCTTTTGCATATAGATACCAATAGAGCTTCAAATAAAGAATTTTTTTTTAACTTTCCAAAAGTCTACTACTTTCCATGTCCAAATACAGTTTTGCTTTAGGGTGTTTTCTAAGGATAGTCGAAGGATATAGTTCCGTAACGGCCTCATAAACCGTATGGTATACCGCTTGCTCTTTAGTCTTTCCGGGTACTACACAAAAAATATATTCTGCTGAAAGTAAAATTGGTATAGTCAATGTCAAAGCATGCGTAGGAACCTCATCTAGACTAGAGAAACAACCATCGTTAACCTGCTGTTGCCGACAGACCAAATCCAGCTCCACCACTTTAACCATCTCCACATCGTCAAACTTGGCAAGCGGCGGGTCGTTAAAGGCAATATGCGTATTCTCTCCAATACCCATACAGACAATATCCGGAGCACTATTTTTCAAAACAGAAGTATACCTTTCACATTCTTGGGCTATATCATCACGCTCACCTTGTATATAATCAATAGATTTTAAAGGAATTTTATCAAAAAGATTTGTTTTCAAGTAGTTGCGAAAGCTTTGAGACTTTTCCGGACTAATTCCTACATATTCGTCCATATGCATAGCATTGACTCTATCCCATGGAATATCCATTTTCAACAAGCTGGCATATAGATCTCTTTGAGAAGGTGCAGCCGCAAAAATAATATTTACCGTATCTTTCTTTTCTAATAGTTTATGTACAGCGTCACGCACATCTTTTGCAACAGCGTCGCCCATAAGATCTCTTCCTGAGTAAACGCCAATGTCCAAATTATCTACTTTTTTTCTCATATTATTAATTTACTTGATAAACCAACCTACCATTTACGACAGTCCTAAGGACCTTTATATCATTATCAAAAATCACTAAATCGGCATCTTTTCCAACCTCAATTGAACCTTTTTGGTCTGCAACCTTCATTACTCTTGCAGGATTTAGGGTGATCATCTGTATAACTTCTTCTAAGGGGATATTTCCAAGAGAAAGCATTGTTCGTATCAATCGATCGGCCGTAGCTACCGAACCGGCAAATGCGGAACGATCCTTCAATTTGGCAACGCCGTCTTCGATAAGTACTTCCAATCCATCATCCACACTTCCTAAAACAGATTCATTAACATTTGTTCCCGCGGCCCGCATAGCATCTGTAATCAGAACCATTTTATTTGGTCCCTTAATTTTATATATCAATTGCAACAACGGCTCCGGTAGATGGATACCATCTGCAATCAATTCCACATCAAATTCATCAATGAGATATCCTGCCTCTATCACTCCAGCATATCTGAAAGCATTTCTTCTGCTCACGCCCGACATCGCTGAATAAAAATGCGTCATAAGATTAAATCCAACTTTTTGCGCTGCTATCACATCTTCATACACGGCATCTGTATGAGCCACAGCTGCGATAACACCTTTTTCAGACAAATACGCTCCAAATTCCAATGCTCCCTCCAACTCAGGAGCAGCACTCCATCGTACAATACTTGGATAATTCTCTACCAAATACCGATATTCATTGGGATCAGGATTACGGATATACCGCGGATCTTGTGCTCCCCGTTGTGTGAGTGCAAAATATGGTCCCTCCAAATGCATACCTAGGAATTGAGCACCGTTAATAATCTGTCCCTTTACCTTCGTATAGTTATTCAAGGTGCCTTCTAGCCGCTCTGCAGTGGTCGTCAGCGTAGTAGGAACAAGGGCCGTAGTACCATGTTTGGCATGGCAAATAGCGATTTCACGGAATGCCTCTTCTGTCCCATCCATAAAATCATATCCTCCTCCTCCGTGTATATGGATATCTATAAACCCCGGAGACAAGTAATTTCCCTGCACATCAATAAAATCAGTTTCCTCAAAATCGTCAAGATTTACCTCTCTTTCATTAATAACTCTCTTTATCTTCTCCCCTTCAACAAGTACAGCCCCCCATTTGATACTATCTTGTAGAATTACCTGAGCATTATAATATAACGTTTTCTTCATTATTTGGTTAAAAGCGCAATTGTGTACGTACACGAAAGTACAACTTTTTTATTTTCCAAGCAAGGCAAATCTATATTTCAGAATTACCTTCTACAAAGGAGCTTTTTGTAACTCTTTCAACTCATTACAAAAAGCTCCTTAAGTGGGTCAACAAAAGCTTACTTCCTATTAAAAACTATAATATTCATTCTGTTCTAATGCTTTGTTTCTATCCCATGCATCTCTAGGTATAGGAAATACAATAGGTGTCGTATTTAACCACGGTTTCTTATCGACATTCAGCTCTCCATAATTAGGTCTTTCAGCGGCAATAAATTTCAGAAAACGTCCGCTTCTATTCAAATCCGAAAATCCTCCAGTTGGCTCCCAAATAAACTCCATTCGACGTTCCTGAAAGATAGCATCCAGAACCTGATCGTTAGCTAGTCCAGTAGGTAAATCGTCTAGCCCAGCTCTTTGACGAATTTGGTTTACCTCTGCAATAGCATCATCTCCACGACTTTCTTCATTCAATGCTTCAGCATAATTTAAAAGGACTTCAGCAAAACGGATTACAGGAGCATTGACACCTGAAAATGACGGAGTTGGCTTTTGCCAATACTTAGTCATAATAAATCCGGAATGTGACCATCCTGCAGGAACATCCATAGGCATTGTAAAAGCAGGCATATCTTGATGTTTTTCGCCTGGGCCTATAATCGATGCCCAATATCTCTTATCTTTTATCCGTCCATTTCCATCTTTTTCATGAGCCTCAACCCAATGTTTATCAGGAACAAAATTACTCCAAGCATCCCCACCGGTAAATTCTTTAGGTGATCCACGAGGAGCCGTACGCTTGACCAGATTATTTCCTTCAGCATCTACCCCTTCCTTAAATTGAGTAGAAAATAATATTTCATCATTATTTTCATTATTCTCCATAAATACAGAACGATAATCATCTAATAATCTGTACCGTTTCTCGTCAAACAACTCTTCTGTCACTTTAATCACTTCAGGATACTTCTTTTGCCATAAAAACGCCTTACCTAATAGTGCTCGACATGCTCCCGAGGTAGCTTTTCCTTCATTCTTATTATCCCATTTGATAGGCAAGTCTACTTTTGCATCCTGAAGATCTTTTTCAATAAATGCCCAAATGTCCGCTGCACTAGCCCGAGGTATCTGAAGATTTGAATTCGCATCTAAAGGCTCGTCAATCAACGGAACTCCACCAAAGTACGTGACCAAACGATAATAAAACAGAGCTCTAACAAATTTTGCTTGTGCTATTATTTGCTTTTGAGACTTTTCGTCAACATCAGTCATCGCTAAAACTTTTGATATCACCATATTCGATCGACCAATCCCAAGGTACGCTGCGGTATACATATCCTTTAAGATTGTATTTGTAGAAGGAAAAACCAGAGAATGCAGTTCAATACGATTAGCACTTCTATCCATCTCATACATGTCTCCGGAAATAGCCCATTCGATATCTGCTGCATCTCGAACATTCGAAAAAGCTTCCTCTTTTTGCAGAGATCCATATACACCAATCAAGGCGGCCTCCGCGTCCGAGATGTTCATAAAGAATTTATCTTCCACCAAAGTATCTGTTGGCGACAGCGAAAGAAAGCTATCGCTACAGGCTGTTGCTATGCTTAGCAAAGCGAACAGTACTATATTTTTTACTTGTCTCATCTTTATTATATCAACTGATTAAAATCCTACTTTTAAGCCGAACATATAAGTTCTGGGAATTGGGTATACACCATTGTCTACACCAGAAGCTAACGGATTTGTAGATCCAATTTCTGGATCAAAACCACTGTACTTCGTAATCGTAAATGCATTTTGAATAGAACTATACACACGTACCCGCTTAATCATTTTGTTATTTTCAAAGATTGCAGACGGCAAGGTATATCCTAATGTTAGATTACGTAATCGTAAATAAGCACCATCCTCAATATAAAATGAAGATAGATTTGCATAGTTACCATTCAAGTCTGTATATTTCAAAATAGGCACCGTATTACCTCCTGTTTCCGGCGTCCAACGATCCAATACATCGGCAGAAGCGTTGATTACCCCACTGCCTCCAAAATACTTAATAGGGTAAGTAGAAAATTTGTTAACGTGAAAAATATCATTACCTGCAACCCCCTGAAAAAGTAAGTTCAGGTCAAAACCTTTATACGAAAAATCCATATTCATACCATAAGTCAATTTAGGCCA
This sequence comes from Sphingobacterium yanglingense, assembly GCA_040395455.1. Taxonomy (GTDB): domain Bacteria; phylum Bacteroidota; class Bacteroidia; order Sphingobacteriales; family Sphingobacteriaceae; genus Sphingobacterium; species Sphingobacterium yanglingense_A. Next base: position 30,343 of record JBEBQJ010000030.1, read on the forward strand.
AGGACTCCCTAACATAACACGATCATCATCTGTTAGCTTACGATCGCCATTTACGTCACGAAATTTAAAATCTCCCGCCGAAGCATTAGGTTGAAAAGTTTTATCTACCTCAGCATCATTCTGATATATACCATCCACAACATATCCTCTAAAATAACCTATCGGCTGGCCTACCTGTGTATATGAACTGTTCATACTTGTAAAACCAACCAAAGGCCCCGATATAGGATTACCTGCCCCCATCGACAATACTTCATTCTTTAAGGTTGAAAGATTAACACTCACATCATACTTAAAAGCACTTCCACCAGCATACCCCACCAACAGCTCAAATCCAGAATTACGAATCTTTCCCCCATTCACAGAAGGCGCAGTCTCAAACCCAGCTTCCAACGAAACCGGCAAACTCACCAACATATCACGAGTATCCTTGATATAGTATTCTGCTGTCAGATACCCTTTATTATTCAAGAATGTCGCATCTACACCAAAATTAAGCTGTTCACTCGTTTCCCATTTCAAGTCCATATTCCCTGGCCGTATCATACTAGCACCTGTAACTAAACCTTGGTTTTCGCCCAAGATATAATTATCTAATACCCTTCCTAATCCAAATGTACTTGAATAACCAAATGCACCAATCGCATCATTTCCCAACTGTCCCCAACTCGCCCGCAATTTCAAACTATTGACCAATCCGGTATGATTAAAAAACTCCTCGTCCGAAATATTCCATCCCGCTGATACAGAAGGAAAGTTCCCCCATTTGTACGAAGGTCCAAAATTTGAAGACCCGTCACGCCTTATACTAGCAGAGAACAGATATCTGTTGGCATAGGAATAATTAATACGTCCCAAATAGGAAGCCAATGTATATACCGATCCCGTTCCTGTGCCCCGACGGTTAGCATCCGAACTCGTATTGACGACTCGAATGGTCTCATTCTGAAAGTCTCTAGCTGTAATCGAAATCCAATCACTCGCATTACGCTGCGCAGTCTGCCCGATTACTGCGGACAGATTATGTTGATCAAATTGTTTACTATAGTTTAGCGTATTCTCTATCAACCAATTCAGGCCCTGAGTCTGTGTCTCTGTCAATATCGCCTGGGGATTGCTATAGAACCCACGCTGTGCTTTAGGTTCCCAACTGCTCGTACGATTTGCCGCATAATCTAATCCAAGACTAGATTTGAAGGTCAATCCTGGCATAATTATCAATTCTCCAAAAGCATTTCCATACAACCGCATGTTACGAAGCCTTTTTTCTCCAGATTTAGCGCGTAAATAAGGATTATCTCCTTGTGTAGAATAATAAGCGGACGAACCGCTGACAACATCTTCTAGCCCTAAAGTTGGATAAAATTGTTGGGCAAGATTAAAGACCCCAAGCCTAAAATCTTGATTTTGGAGACCTTTACCATTTGTATAGGCAAAAGCCAAGCTACCTCCAAACTTCAGTCGTTCATTAGCTTGGATATCAACATTCGCACGCCCGGTATAACGTTTGTTCCAGGTCTCGATTAGCGTACCGGCCTGATCTCGGTAACCGACAGACAACGCATTTTTGACCTTTTGATTTCCCCCCATCACAGACAAGTCCACATTATACATTGGAGCAGTTCGAAATACTTCATCGATCCAATTCGTCCCTACTCCCAGTGCTGATGGATTGGCCCATTCCGGATTCGGTGCCATATTCGAGTTTTTAAACAACTCATTAGCTAGGGTAGCGAATTGCTCAGCATTCAAAAACTTGGGCTTCTTCCATACCTCCTGAAAACCGGTGTAGCTACTGAGATCTGCAGAACTTACACCGTCCTTACCGCGCTTTGTAGTAATCAAAATAACACCATTGGCCGCACGAGCTCCATAAATAGATGCAGCTGCAGCATCCTTCAATACCTCTATAGACTCAATATCATTCGGATTCACTATTGACATTCCATCGACTTGATCCGAGGTTCCGCTAATAGACATATTACTGCCTCCTACCGGAAATCCATCTATAACATATAGCGGTTGATTACCGCCCGTAGTCCCTACACCGCGAATCCTTACCGAACTAGCTCCACCTGGTGCGCCACTTGTGTTGGTAATCGTAACACCAGGTACCTTCCCTTGTATTGCTCCCGTAAAAGAATTACTTGCGACCTTTTCCAAATCTGCGGATTTAATAGAAGAAATCGATCCGGTAAGCTCCTTCCGCTTTTGGGTACCATACCCGACAACCACAACCTCTTCAAGATTACTTTCATCGAGCTCTAAAACGACATTTAAACTGCTCAAGTCCATTACCAAAACTTCTTTGGGCACGTACCCGACACTAGAAAAAACAAGCGTCTTGCCTAGAAGTTGGCCCGATAGTTCAAAAACTCCATCGGCATTGGACCCTACAGACTGTAATGTGTTCTTGACTTTAACACTGACCCCCCTTAGGCCATTGCCATCCTTGTCAACAACCTTCCCCGAAAGTTTCTCTTGGGACAGCACCAAACCTACCTTTATGTCATTCACGGCACTATGTACGAGCGAATGGCCTAAAAATGGTGAGCCCAAAAAAACACAAAGCATGCAAACTTTTGATCTCATAATATTAAATTTATAGTTCTACTTACTAAATTGATTACTGCATCTTAATAAAAGCATTAAACTTCTATTACACGCAATTTTTAAGTTTAAGGCACATCATAGGTTTATAAACGCCAAAACACAATCGTGTACGTAAACGAATATAAAGTTTTCTCAGAGAATAAAGAACAAAATCCAATTTTTTTATAGAAAAAAAATGAGGTTGGTCCATAAGACACTCTAGCTCTATCTTTTAAATTAGTTTTTAATCCGTCTAAATACATCTTATGCACGCATAATATTACATATATTTAATTATATTTGTTTTGAACCTGATTATCAAACTATGATTGGTCAATTGATATTTACAATCCTACTCATTGCTGCAGGATTCTTGTTTTCCAAGAATGCAGTAAAGATTTACAGAAACATCAAATTAGGCAGGGCGACCCACCGTTTTGACAATCCTCCTCAGCGTTTAAAGACAATGTTATTGGTTGCCTTTGGCCAAAAGAAAATGTTTAAACGTCCCATCCCCGCCTTACTTCATCTATGTGTCTACGTCGGATTCTGTATCATAAACATAGAAATGCTGGAGATTATAATTGACGGAATATTTGGCACGCACCGTATATTATCCTTTATGGGAGGCTTTTACAACTTTTTAATCTATAGTTTCGAAATCCTAGCTCTGCTTGTTCTAGTTTCTTGTGCTATTTTCTTTGTTAGACGAAATGTACTCAAACTAACTCGTTTAAATCAAACCGAGTTAAAGAACTGGCCTAAAACAGATGCAAATATCATTTTGATAACCGAAATTCTACTTATGGCCGCGTTCCTTATTATGAATGCAGCGGATCAAAAGCTACAAGTATTGAACCATCCCCATTACACAAGCGTAGGGGCATTCCCTATTAGTACAGCTTTGCTCCCCTTACTACCAAGCTCATTAGAAGGTTTGATTTTTATAGAACGTTTTTGCTGGTGGTTCCATATTGTGGGGGTATTAGCGTTTCTAAACTACCTTACTTTATCAAAGCACCTACATATTATCCTCGCTTTTCCTAATACGTATTTTACGAGATTGGAGCCAAAGGGTAAATTTGAAAATATGTCCGCTGTCACCGAAGAAGTGAAAGCCATGTTAGACCCAAGTCTTCCTCCCCCTAGTGGTGATGTATCAAGATTTGGCGTAAAAGACGCTACAGACTTAACTTGGAAAAATCTTCTGGACGCTTATACATGCACCGAGTGTGGTCGTTGTACCTCCTCATGCCCAGCCAATATCACAGGCAAATTGTTATCTCCTCGTAAGATAATGATGGACACCAGAGACCGGATCGAGGAAATAGGAAAGAATATAGACGCTAATAAATCCTTCGTAGATGATGGAAAATCATTATTGGATAACTATATAAGCCGAGAAGAAATCTGGGCCTGTACAAGCTGTAATGCTTGTGTCGAGCAATGTCCTGTTAATATCAATCCTTTAGAAATCATTATG
>JBEBQJ010000031.1:0-34195 GCA_040395455.1 Sphingobacterium yanglingense
ATTCATAAATTGTAAATAATCTACAATTGCAAATTAATGTCTTAATTTTTATATTTACAACATTAATTGTAAATAAATTACAAAATGAGCAAAAACGAGGAGAATAAAGATCTGTCATTTGACTTTGATTTTTTGGATAAATTAGTGGTAGGGATAGGTGAAGTATCTCAGATTACCAGTATTCCCACTCGCCAAATCCGTTATTGGGAGGATAAGAATATTATAACCAGCCTAACGGAAGAGGAAGGTAAAAATCGTCGCTATAACTATGAAAATATAAAGAAAATGCTCCTGATAAAGGAGCTGATCGACGAGGGCTATACACTGGATGCAGCAGCCGAAAAAGTCAAGAAACGAATGGAAATGATTGCCGATACGTTGAACAAACTACAAAACAAGCTAGGATAATTCCTATCCTAGCCTGAACATCCTGAGACTGTAGCCTATCATAACACATAGCGCTAATTTACGCGCTGTCTTTCGTCTTCGTTAGATTGATAAATTTTCTTCTCCTCAAATTTTTTACCTTTTGAAATCGTATAGGTCAAATAGAGGCTAAATGTTCTGGTCGGACGTTTCTGATAAAAGTTGATGATTGACCCATCGGTAGCTGTAAACTCCCTTTCCCGCTGTGTATTAAAGATGTCTTCGACCTGAAACATAACTCGTCCTTTATCCTTTAAAAACGGTCTAGACAAGAGTATGCCTGAGTAAAACTGGTCTGCATATTTCGTATTGCCTCTATAGGATGCTGTTCTATAAGAAAAAGCGCAGGTAGCATCGAATAGATTGGTGAACTTAAGTATATGATTTAGACGACCTTCAAAAACGGGCTGTGATTGCTTAATATCCTTATGGATATACTCCGAATTGAAAAATGAAAAATTGCCCTGTATGTTCCAATATTTACTGATACGCTGTGGAATGAAAGCAGTAACACCGTAGTCCTGATTATTCTTAAAATTGATCGGCCGATACTTTAACACCTTATTATCTATCGCATCGATGGACTGCACGATGCTATTCTCGGTATTTGAATAGAAAAGATCGACGGCGATACCTCCCTTGAATGAAACTCCCGCTTCTACTTTGTGTATAAACTCGGGCTGTAAAAAGGCATTGCCCTGAAGGACGACAAAGTCGTCTATCTGCAAAGTATAAGGATTGATATCCTTAAATGATGGTCTTCGAATTCGCTTACCATAGTTCAGATGAATGGTGCTGCCGCTCTCCTTAAGTGCCTGTGCCAAATAGATAGATGGAAAAAAATTAAGGTACTTCTGGTTTACCTTATCCAAACTAGTGGTCGAAAGTCCATCAATAAATGTCTGCTCTAATCGTAGACCTGCTTTTACCGAAAAGTCTTTTATCTTTCTATTCAGGGAAAGATAACTCATCAAAAGATCCTCCTGATAGATAAAATTATTACTGTAAGCTGCATCTTGCTCCCATTTATTGTCCAAGTAATTATTACGAACCACTGTATTGTCTCTTCGGGTACCGACGTACTTCATGCCAAGGGTAAGATTAAGGCCTGACACATAATACTTATTAAGGTCGGTCTGTACGCTGTAGATATTCGTCCGGCTGGGGGAAAGGTTCTGGTACTGCTGGACTTCGGAAGAAGCTAAAGAAAGAAGCTTATAATCATTCGATTCATACTTATCATTGTAAAGATGATCTGCGATAAACTTAAAAGTAGATGATAGGCTATCTAGGGTTAATGAATAATTTAATGTCGTATTAACCATTTCCGTCTCATTCAACCAATTATTCTCGGTCTGTTTGAATATCGTATCTCTGGCATCACGATGCTCATTACTGGTATAAAACTCCTGATCGGAATCGGAAGTTGTCAGTACCGCTTGCAGACCTAACCTATTGCGGTCATTGATTTCATAGTTGCTCGTAATCCGCGCATTGTATCCCGTATTTCTTTTAAAACGCTGTGTATTGCTTAAATACTCTGAATCGTCTGCATAAGAATTATGGTAATTGGTAAAGTACCGCTGTTCGTCAGTTTTATATCCCAGAGCACCAGATATTTTAAACTTGCTCCGGTTGTATTCAAACATAGTCCCACCATTAAAAAATGGATCTTTTACCTGCTGCATATATCTTGCGGCCAAGATAATTTTATATCCTTCTCTGGTTCCTTTTTTAAGAACAATTTTTACGATGCCCCCTGTTCCTTCGGCTTCATATTCTGCTCCAGGATTGGCAATCAATTCTATTTTATTAATGTTTTCGGAAGGGATAGAGCGGAGGTATTCGGAGAGTTCAAATGAAGACATTCTTAGGACGATGTCATCTATCATCACTACAACGGATTGGCTTCCTCTCATTTTGATATTGCCACTGGGGTCCACCCAAAGACTAGGTGTTCTCTGCAAAAGCTCTAAAGAGGATAAACCTGTGCCCAATATTGTACCATCAATATTTACCACCATACGGTCTACCAATCGTACATACTGCGGCTTTACCGCACGGACATCTACCGTTTCTAAAACCGTATTATCTTTTTCCATAGTTACTTCAATCAATGAAGAACTGACAATGTTATCAAGAGCTATTCTTTGGGGCATGTACCCCAAGCTCGAAACCTCGATAAATAGGCCATCAAACGGTGCGCTCAGCTCAAATCTAAACTTACCTTGGTCATCACAGACTAATGTACTAAGGGTAGAGTCTGCTGAAGCAATGCGTACGGAGGTGTATGGCAGCGGCTTTTTCATATGATCTGTCACTTGACCTTCGAAACGTTGCGGAGCAGATTGTGACGGATTCAATTCACTCAAGATATTACGGTCAATACGGGCTGTTGCTAGCACATTGGAGGATAAAAATAAAGAGAGACCTATTATTAAAAGAGTCCGTATTCGCGATGACATAATAATACTATAATCTGACACAATTGATTCGTTTAGTTTTTCCAAAAGACTTAATAATTGAGTCTGAAGATAGGTTTATGCTCAGCATAGGTATATGTGCTTTAGGTCTGTGACCTCGAACTATCGGTAAATAGCGGATTAATCTCGGCGAAAAATAAGGAACACAGATGTTCTTACGCCTATTTTTAGGATAAGCGTAGAATAAACTACGCGATTCAAAAAGTTTTAATATGAATACCCTGACTGTATATAACATAATCAATAAAAGCACAGACCTTGTACTTGAAGTTGGTGAAGCAATTGTAAGCTTGAATGAGCAGGATCTAAATAAATATTTCTTGTAAGCGTTGTTGAATCTTGATATTGAAACATAGCAAGTTTCGGATTGTGGACTTATCGAGCTTTGTCCAAATTTGCAGTACGACAAAAAATAATGGACAATATCATACAGAAAATAGAAGAAATAGATTGGCAGACCGTTACTGAAGCGATACATGAGAATGGTTATGCTATAATCCCAGGCCTGGTCTCCGCCCCAGATTGTGAAATGTTGAAGTCTGCCTACGATAGTACTCTTCCCTATCGAAAAACGGTAATAATGGAGCGCCATCGCTTTGGAATGGGCGTGTACAAATATTTTAACTATCCACTGCCCGAGCTGATCCACAGCCTGAGAACGACAATCTACAGCAAACTAGCTCCTATTGCCAATGCTTGGTTTAGGGCATTGAACCTAGAAACTCAATTTCCGCTGGAACATACCAAGCTACTGGAACTGTGCCATAAGAATGGACAGCAAAAGCTACTGTACTGATTTTGAAATATGGCAAAGGGGGCTTCAATACGTTACATCAGGATCTATACGGGGATGTTTATTTTCCGATTCAGATGGTTTTAATGTTGAACGAACCGGATAAGGACTTTACAGGTGGTGAGTTCGTCTTGACGCAACAGGTACCAAGAGCGCAATCTAAAGCTATCGTCCTAAAACCTCAAAAAGGCGATGCGGTGATTTTTACGACTAACTTTAAACCTGAAAAAGGTACAAGAGGCTACTATCGCGTGAGTATGAAACATGGGGTGAGTGAAGTAAAAAGTGGCGAACGCTACGCCTTGGGGATTATTTTTCATGATGCGATCAGCTAAAAGATGATACGTCACGATGAAATCCAGGACCGGGAGCTGAGGGCAAACATCCGAAATGGAAAAGTATGCTGGGGAGGCAACAAAACACTCGGAATCTACGGTACATTAAATTGTGCCTCGGGCAAGCGGATGAAAAGGGAAAACAGGGTATTCTTCGCATCGGAGCAGGAAGCACTGGATGCCAATTACCGCCCCTGTGGACACTGTATGAGAGATGAATATAAAAAATGGAAATCCATGTCCCAATAGAGAGTACGAATAAATATTAATAGTTTTTTCATGGCTTCATTATCTTTGGGATATTAGTATTCCCTATTTAGCTGAAGTAGCAAATTAAATAAGATTAAAAACATTGATATTTTTATTCAGAAAGTGTTACAACGAAAAAACGATATGACATTAGAACTTGTTAAAAGATTTGAGCAGACAAACCCTATTATCAGCGCAGTTACGTTAGATGAAAATACGGCAGCTTTCTTATCCTACGAAGAAGTAAGGATGTGTCATCAACTATTACTGGTATCTGAAAACAGCTATAAAACTATACCACTGGATTATAAGGAAAAATACTACAGTAGTAAAAATCATCCCGTTTTATTTTCTACGGATAAACATTTTGGTTTGGTTAAAAATCAAAATGAACTTTTATTATATTCCGATGTAAAACAGACTTTCGAATCCATTGAAATTGGACATGCCGATATACTTCCGAAAAGATTCAATCTAGAATGGAGAGTAGCGATAAGTGATGGTTCAGTACTGCCTATATGTTTCAACGGAGATGGTCTCAATAATGATACAAGGTATCTGGCTTTTCTCAATTTGGATATTGTTAACAAAAAAGCGCATTGGGAGAGCTGGATTTCGCTTGAAACAAAAGAATTGGCTCACCATGACGAAGACAACTACCCTCCTAAAATCGATACAGCGATGTGGAAGGAAGATAGTCTCTATATCTTTACTTCGGGTGGACAGATTACTTCGGTTAATAAATGGGGAATGGACTATTATGCGCTTGTAAAAAGTAACTGTAATGGCACTATAAGAGAAATTCTCCTTGACAGTGGCAGCTTACGAACTGTGGGCGGCAAAAAAAAGGGAGTTAATGGTCTTTTTAGCACATCACAAAAATATTTATTGCTCACCCCTATTTTCAAAAATGACGAGTGGAATGGGAAGCAACATGTATTGGATTTGGATTCAAATGAAATATCGAGAATAAAATTTCCGCGTGGACTGGGCAAATCCCCTCACATCCTACAACATTTTGGAAATCAGTTCTGGGTTTATTGTCGGGAGACGAAGTCTCTTTCCATTTGCAAGTAAATAAGCTAATTACTGTAAATAAGTAAACATCCATTAGATTTAGGGCTAAAAATATACCGTTTCGAAAATGATATTTTTTTTGCAGTTTACAACTGGTTTTTGTAGCTTGCCGAAACTCATGAAAAGACAGACACTAAATATTGTTTTCTCTTCCTTCAACGTCGTTGTAGTCGCTGTCTGTGTCGTCATTTTAACCAAAGTGGGAGGAACAATTACTATTTAAAATTTTTAAAACAAATCTATATAGCAAGCCTCCCATAACAATGGGGGGCTTTTTTTATTATTAGAAAAGCAATATGACCAGTAAACTATTCAGTATCAGCTGTAAATCGAACAATGAAACGCTAACAAAACTCTTGCTTTACGTTTCGAAAACAGACTACAATATATGTAGCATATCCCAGTCTTCAACAGATGTCCGAGAGGTGAAGCTAATCACCCTTGAACTTGAAATAGAAGCACGTTCTATTGATGGTTTTATAGAAGAAATTCAACAAATTGATGGTGTATTGGATGTCGCTGTGTCATTTGGCGCTGTACTCCATATTGCGACTTATCAGATGAGGTATGACTCAAATACCATAGATACATTACATCTAATAAGATCTCATAACACGCAAATCATTAATATTGAATCGGACAGGTTATTAATTGTACATATTGCGTCAGAAAAAGATATCCAATTATTGTACAATAAACTTGATAATGCGTCTCTATTGAGCTATTGTCAACAACCTATCGCTACCGGAGGGTGAGCGGCACGAAGACGGTAGGCGGCTTGGTTAAAGATAATCGGTGTCAATGTCTTGACAATGTTTTCGTTAGGCCTATACCGACGCTTCGGCTTTGGGGCTGCAAAAAAGTATCGCTAGTGTTCTAAAAAAAGCTTCTGAGATTGTTCCATCTCAGAAGCTAAAAGTGTAAATATTAATCCATCATTATCATCACTGGCCTTTGCTCATGCATAAGTTCGCGGATGATATTTTTTGATTTATCCAAAAGGTAGGTCTTGCCACCTGACTCTACGACAAACTTTCCGTCAAACTGTATACCGGCATTGTAGTACTTGTTTTCGAGCACGATATTTCCCTTCTTGTCGATTATACCCCAAAGGTCACTGGTATAATGGGCGCCTGAAGAAGTTGCTCGCTTTCCGTAGCTAGCGTATCCTTTATAAAACCCTTCTACGACACCGACAAATTTAAAATCAATAGCTGTTGCTCCTTTCTTATCAATAAAACCCCAGTACCCATCTTTTAAAACAGCAGCCAATCCTTCAGAGAATGGTTTTGCTTCGTCATAAACTAAAGGAATAACGACCTTGCCTGACTTATCTAAAAAACCACTTTTATGATCCTTGACAACTAAAAAGAAACCTTCAGAAAACCGCTCTACCTTATCATAGCCTTCGCCGATAATGGGCTTACCCTTTTTATCCCAGACTACGTCCTTATATCCATCCTGCCCCACTCCATAGACAAAACCGTCTTCGGCGGCATACAAACGCTGATGATGGGGCGGGATGAGTATTTTTTTCTTCATATCCATCAACCCTTTTTTGCCGTTCTCTTCCATCGAATAGGTAACGGAGTACCCATTCACACATGTCGACAGAAAAGGATACTGAAAATCGATAAGAACATTTCCTCTGGTATCGATCAATCCATGTAATCCATTCTTTTTTGCTACCGCATTGCCTTTCTCGAAAGCATAAATAACCTCATAGTCCAATGGGACAAGGATCTGATTACGAGAATCAATAATTCCGGATTTATCGTCCCTTTCCACTACGAATTGATTTTTCTTGTCCGCTATCCGAGCAAAACCATCGTATAGGGGCTCTATCAAATAGGCTCCCTTTCGATTAATGAGTCCATATTTGTCGCCCATACACACTATAGCGGTGCCGTCCTTGAATTCGTCGGCATAATCATAGCGAAAAGGGAAAATAGCTTTCCCAAGCGTATCAATAAATGAATACTTGTCGTCAAGCCTAACGGGCATGAGGCCCTCTGAGTAGTTACCAACATAGCCATAGATGCAATCGGTCAATGGCATTCCTTCTTTATTCAGAATTCCCTTCTGCTCGCTGGAACCGTACAGGTAGTAGTGAAACTCTTGTTGGGCAAACGTTGGAAAACTAAATAGAGAGGCCGTAAAAGTGAATAGTAGTATTCTAAACATAGATTGAAATAAAGCGGAAAAGTAGCAACTTTATTTCTAAAATAATATGTTTTTTTTTCGAAGAGTATACGACTTTGTAAAAGGAGATTGACTCCTGCCGTGTCTTATTATTGCTTTGTTAAAATATGCCCGTTGAAAGTCAAGGTTTCGCTTTTGAAATAAGGTATTCCCATATAGATGTAGCTAGCTCCCTTCCCAAGGATACAATGGTCTTTATTTTTTAACAATGCAAAAGCCTTCCTTCTCTTTTCCCTGCCTTTGTATGGGGTATAATAAAGACTGCCTTGCAAGGTATCTTGATAAACGTTGCCACTGATCTCGCCAGTGACTAGTACACCACCAGGGCGATGTTCGGTGTACGAACCTTGAAATGTCTGCCCGACTGCATGCAAAATAACCGAAATGGTGTCTCTACCATCATTGAACACGAAGGTTTCACTTTGCCTCTTATGTTGGTTCTCACCACAACCAAGGATCAACAGAAGCATAAAAAAGTGGAACCAGAGGTTTCTTACCATTATTCAGTTAAATTATTGCCGTTCTACCTATATAGCACTAAAAGTAATAAATATAAAAGACTTGTGGCAACTACCTGTAGCTTGCTATTTGATTTGATTCCATTTCTAATGCAATTGGGGTGTCTAAAAACAAGATGGGAGCCGCTACATTTTGAAATGTATTCCTCTTTATTGATAGCCCTGACGGCACCTCAGTCCGCACGGTATTCGTCCCTGCCCCTATCACGACCCCCTCTGTACAATCAACAATCACATTTGCCTCTATGTTCGCTTCCTTCACGGCGAAGTAACTATTCAAGACGGGATTTTCGACGCCATTCATTACCGAAACCGCAGCGCGAAGACCTCGCCCACGGAGCTTGAACATGTAATTGTGGTGGACCTGCTGCCGCTCTCCGATGATACGGATACCTCCAGTATTTGCTTTACCATTGCCCAGGAACTGATTGTTCCTTACGATATTGTCATTTCCATGCCGTAACGTTAGCGTACCTGCACATTCGAAAAACAGGTTCTGCTCTAGTATATTTTGACAGGATTTGACTGAAATGACCTCAATCTCTCCATCACATCGGTCAAATGTATTTCCTCTGACAAGTGTACACGACGAATACATAGACCAATGGCTGGTGCCGATACGGATGGTCTCTCCTCCATTTTCGCCCAAATCGGGCCGGGGTCCAAAGTAATTGTTTAGAATTTTGTGATGGTTTGGCTGCTCGTCCATCCAGACGACAAGTGTGGTACCGCGATGGGTCTTTCCAGTAAACTCACAGTTGATAACGGTATTATGCTTTCCAAACATGGATAACCATTTATAATCTGTTTCTCTTTGCGGAGGATTGTACTCCAAAACGGCCGAGTTCATCAAGGTACAGTGTGTCGATTCCTTTGTAAAAGTAATGATGTCTGGCCCGACGGAAAACCCATCCTTGAATATAAAACCGTCGGCTACGATCCACTGTCCAGAAATCCGCAATGTAGCTCCTTTGCTGAATATTGTCTTTTGTGGGACGGCAACGCGGTAGACAATCGGGTTTTGCTCGGTCCCTGTCCCTTTCAGTTCTACCTGGCTATTTGCCCAATCGGCCCCGACTAGCACTATGGTATCGCCAGCAACGGGAGCGAGCGACTTTAGCTCCGCTAGGGTAGAAACTTCTGTTGTGGTGCCAGACAGTGCTAGTTGGGAATAGGCTAACAGTACAACGAGCAGTATTTTTTTAAAGTAGTTCATAACTTCCGATAATTTCATTGTTTCTAAACGATTTAGGAATATCTTCATTCCAGAGCGTATGGTGCATCATCATAGGTGGCTTCGAGGTATTATCTCCGATATGCTGAGCGTAAAACACGTCTATTTTCCCTGACTCGAAGAAGTTGGAATCCGTAATCTTGACATCATGATACCTAAAATCCCTGCATTCTATGCTCCTCCCTCCCTGTCCTGAGCCAAATACATTGTTGTGAATAAAGCGGATGTACTGTGCCCCTATAAGGCGGACCGCTGCCCCTTGTTCTTTGTTATCGACGTTGTTGAACGTACAGTTATAGATTTCTACGGCAGGACCTGTCGTACTTTCATCGTTCCCTCCTCGATAAATATCAATGGCACTATTCAGGATATTTGAAAATACACAATTCTTGACAAGGATATGCTCTACGTTGTAAATACCTTTGTCTTCTTTCTCTGCATTGTACGCAATTCCATTCCCGGATATTCGGTAAAAGACACAATCTTCGACGATAACGGTATCTGCAAATGATTTTTTCTCGGCCTTGATACCTGCATTACTGCTTTCGTTAAACTCGGAAAAGATGCATTTTTTTACATGTAGCGTATAACTGCTCAACACGCCTCCCATTTGCGTGGTAATGCCTGTCCGAACTGCGGCGTAATTTGGGAATGTCCCTTGAAAATGGATGTTTTCTATTTTCAAAGCGCCCTGATCGACAAGTATAAAAAATGCCGGAAGGGCTTTTGACGAATGACTTACGAAGGTGTACTGCTCTGCCCCTCTAATAATAAGCGGTTTGTCTATTGTAATAGGTGCGCTCAACCCGACGACTGCTGTGGCAAACTGTAACAACAGTGTATCGTTTTTATTTGCTATCCGAATGACCTCAGCCAACTTGTCTATATCATCGACAATATGACGGACAGGTCGAATATTAATCTCCTCTTTTTTGAAGGAAGTGAAAGATGAGCCAAAGCTCGCTAGCGGGATAGGGTCCAGTGCAATAGACGGGCTTATCTGTGTATCTAGAATGGTTATTCCAGGATTCTCTGTACCCTGAAAATAAGGCTTTTTATAATTGACGAACTTATTTCCGGAAAACAGGATGTCTTTGGGTGCAACGGTTCTTTCATTGTCCTTGCCGCCATCAAATACCAAATGCTCACTGTTTATGAAGGTATTATTTTGAATCACGACATCATGAACAGGCATATACCTATTGACCAACGAATTGGGGACTCCATGCATAACAACGAGTGGTGCTCTGAATCCTTTACCACGAAGATCTTTAAGTGTATTGTTCTTGATGATATGCCCTGCATTGACGACTCTAATACCTCCCGTTTCTTTCTTCAGATTGCCGTCGAAGAAGTTGCCATCCACCATATTGCCATCTCCATGGCGAAGCACCAAGGACCCTTCGCACTCATAAAAGTAGTTGCGGGCGATATAGTTTGCCCCTGATTTGATGGAAACAATCTCGGTCTCGCCAGAACAATGTTCAAAGTAGTTATCTATAAGCTGTGTATTGGAATCATATATCGAATAACGGGATACTCCAATCCGTATAGTCTCCCCGCCATTGGATCCTAGCCGGTATCTATCTTGAAAATGGTTGTTTTGGATGACGTGATAATTTGCTCGGCTTTCTGTATTTGCCAATTCTATAATCAAAACGGGGCCCGTATTAATCTTGCCTCTGAATGTACTATGTACAATCCTATTCCGCTGCCCCCAGAGTACAATCCAACTATCTTGATCGAATCTATTGGGTTTATTAAAATGATCGATGACAAAGTTTTCTATCGTACAATGGTTGGCTAACGTATCGTTGATCCGAAAAGTGATGACATCATTTTTTACGGTGTACCCATTCCTAAAATAGAAATTCTTGATATGGAGATAATCTCCTGCAATGGATAAGGAAGAATTGCCCTCTAAAAAAAGAGGTTTGTCATCTACTGTAGTAATCACGACGGGATGTTGCGGGCTCCCCTGCGCTTTCAGATGAAGATGAACATCGCTCCAACCACGTACGGCTTGCAACAGGATTGTATCTCCAGGATTGACCCGATCGAGGGCGGACTGGAGCTGTGACGGGGTATCGATTGTTATGCTGCCACTAAAAGCGAACAGGGGCAACATTAATACGATATAAATGATATTTTTCATCTGGCAAGGTATTGTTTACTTAGTTTTTTGGAGCTAACAAATCGAATCTTAAAGACGATGTATTACCATTTTCTGTGACTTCATGTATGCGAATCAGTGCATTCATGTCTCCTCCCTGAGGGATTGGCAAACGCACCCAAATCAAGTAGGCCTCGCTGGTGTTAAAGATATTGGCCGCAGGTGCTGCGGTGGAAGAATACCGAACGGTGGAAGTCGATGGCAGTGAAATGCCTTCAAAAAAATCGTCCGATAGTGTCGTAATCGCATTGCTGTTGTACGCCGCATAGATGGCCTGCTGCTTGGCATCTGATGGCAGCAGCACGCGGAATCTTGTCGCCGTCCAGTTTGCAGGTGATGTCAATGGAGTATATGCTGTGCCGTTACACTTAAAGTTGGCGAGTACATTACCGACATTTGAAGGAGCATAAAAAGTAACGCCATTAGAAGTATTGTAGGTAAAAAAGGAGATTACTCCCTCATTGTCAGCAAAACTGCAGGGACCTATCAAACGAAAATCGGGAAGAATCAAAGCATTATTGTCAAAAGTAACGGTATTATTGCCCTGTGCTCTCATCTGTACATCTTTAAAAAGCTCGAAAGGTAGTACGGGCATGCTGATCAATGCTTCGGCAGAGAGGCCGTAAGCGTCAAACAGGAGCAACTTTAAGTTGGCGGCATTAGGTCGGTAGGTGTACGCATATTCATAGACAAATTCCTTTTCATTGTCTACGGCACGTTCGTCTACTTTTACAAAGTTGCCTTGATAATCGTCGTATAGCTCGATTTTCACAATTTTATTGTCCGAGTGAGCAACAGCCTTGATCTGTACGAGCTGTGTCTCGTCGGGCAAAAGTGACGCTGGGATATTATCCCAGAATGGCAATGCGGGGGTAAAGCTTTTAATGGCAATAAATCCCTCATCCGAACTATTGTCGCTCCGCTTGATCATCAATCTCAATCCGCTCACCTGATCCATACTAAATGATGCAAATAAACGGGTTTCTAGACTATAGGAAAGATTACGCTTGTCGGTTTGGTCCCGAGTATCTAAAATATGGATAAGAGAATCGCTACGCCCTGTCCGGAGCAAATAGGTATAGATAGACTGTATATCTTTTCCTCCAGTAATCTGTGATTTGATACCATCGGCACCCTCAAATTGTTTGATGGCCGTATTAAAAGTGTATGCTTCGGCCTCAATATGGTCTTCTTCACCCCTTTCATTGGGGATAATGTCTTGATTCTTTTTCGCACAAGCGATCATGCCAAACGTAATTATCGCCAAAAGGACAGTTTTCAATAGCTTTCTCATATTCATTTTGTTTAATAGCCTGGATTTTGTTCTAATTCCAATTCGTTGTTTGTCGTGATTTCTTTTAACGGAATAGGCAACAATAGTCGTTGCTCCGTTACTTTGTTCTGGAGGTCTGCCAAGGAAATGGACGGAACGATAAAAGAATAATGTGTACTATACTCGGTGGCAAAATGCTGCCTAAGGATATCGATGGCGTTTCCAAATCTAAGCAGGTCAAAAAAGCGCTGGTTCTCGTAAGCAAACTCTAATTTCCGCTCTTGCAACAACGCGGTCTTAAATTCTTCTTCACTCTGTATACTGTAAGCGCCTGTAGACGGGTATCTAAAGAACTGGGACGAGAATGCTGATGAACCGTCGTATGCTACGGCTTTGGCTCTTGCCCTAACCGAATTGATGAGTTCGACAGATTCGCCGCTCGCTCCATTATAGCCTAAAGCCTCTGCTTTCATCAAAAGGACGTCGGCAAACCTAATGACGGGGAAATCATTCTCGGCGTCATAACGGGTCATTACGGGTGATATATACTTTTTGACGTATGATTTTGTTGGGCTGTATACGGCTAGATTAGTTGCATAACGTGTATCTTTATTGGTCGCATGGGATATATGGTACATCGCCATGGCTTCATGGGTAGGAAAATTCAATCCGTCACCATCGTTGTTGACAACCGCAGCACCAGAACCGGTAGGTGCAAAGAAATTCGCAAAAGGCGACCCTAAACCAAAACCACCTGCCTTGTACCTTACCGCAAAAATCATTTCGGCATTCATCTCGTTGCCTATGGAGAAGACATCGTTATAATTGTTGATCAACTCATGCCCGCTCTGGCTAATGATATGGTTCAACTCGACGAGGGCTTCATTAGGCTTGTCCAGTGTCAGGTACACTTTTGCAAGTAAGGCCACTGCAGCCCAATGTGTAGCACGACCTAAATCGGTCTCTTTTATAGTGCTGTAAGGTGTCCCGGGGAGGAGTTTCTTGGCCTGCAATAGGTCCGCAACAATCAGCTGGTACACTTCGGACTGGGTGTTCAGGTTTTTGTGCTTAGCAGTATTGGGATTCACGGGCTCAGTGACCATAAAAATATTACCAAACAAACGAACCATATTGAAATAATGGTAGGCTCTAATGAATAACGCTTCTCCCACTATCTGGTTCCATTCGGCCTCCCGCATATTGGTATTGCGCTCAATGACATGTTGGCTGTCTGCATAACGGACGCCCATATTGGTCAATAGATAATTTACAGCCCTAATATTGCGGTAAGTGCTGATCCAATAGTTGTACACTTGAACATGGTCGGCATTCAGTGTAAACATGTCCAGCTCATTCTGTTCGATCCGCGGTGCAGCAGTCGAGTTTGCAACACCTTGTAGTGAAAGGTCCGAGCGTAACTCTGTCATCATCCACTCGTTATAGAGTGGTCCGTGCATACCATTATAGCAGCCTGTCAATGCTGTATTTGCTTCTTTATAATTTCTATAAAACGCCCCCACACCTACATTAGATAGCGGGTCGATGTCGATAATCTTTTGGCAAGAGCTTAAAAGTACTACCGATAGGCCTATCAATATTATTCTTTTCATATGAATATAATTATTCCTGCATTTAACTATTTTCTCGATGGAACTCATGAATGCTTCGCATTTATTTCATGAGCTCACAAGCTCGGTTTGATTTTCAGTTGTCATTAACTTGTCCCAACTTGTCGGGATGGAATATCCAAACTAGATATATCCCTTTTTGTGGTATTAAAAGTTAAAATCCAATCCAAATGTATAGGTGCGCATCAAAGGAAAGGCTCCACGCTGATAGCCACTGACCAAAGGATTGTTATAGTTTCCTGATGTTATGCGTGCTTCTGGATTGATTCCTCGATAGCCTTTTCCCATAAAATAAAGTAGGTTTTCGCCGGTACCGTACAGGCGTAATGACTTAACTCCTATTTTGCTCAATGTTTTCTGGCGAAAGGTATATCCTAATATAACTGACCTCAACGAGGCATAGGAAGCGCTTTCGATAACATAATCGGTCAACATCCAGTTTATTCCGTTGGTCAGATAGGGTGTTTTGCCATCGCCAGGGTACATCTCGCTCAGCCATCTGTTGTCAATAACACTACGATTAAACCGCTTCGATTCGTTATAGTTGTGATCTCCATTGCTCAGGTGTCCACCTTGTACTCCTTGCACTAGAAAGCTTAGATCGAAATCCCGATACTTGAAGCTATTGGTCACGCCCCATGTAAAATCTGGAAATGGGGTTCCAATGGCTGTTCTATCCTTTTGATCGATAGTTCCATCTCCATTGACGTCTACGACCTTCAACCCTCCTGCCATGAAATAGTTGCTAATGTTGCTGGTCAATCCGTTTGCAACGGCATCGTCAATCTGTGCTTGTGATAACCAGACGCCATCGGTTTTGTATCCGAAAAACTGTACCGAAGGCTGACCGACGATAGCCGCATAGACTTCGTTGCGCTCGCCAAAACTATATTGAAACGGTTCTCCCCCTAAATCGACCAAGGTATTTTTATTACGGCTGAAGTTGATATTTGTGGTCCATTCGAAAGCTGGCTTAGCCATATTTTTGCTGGTCATCTCCACCTCAAAGCCTCTATTCTGCACACGCCCGGCATTATTGATATATTCATTTGAACCGCTGAAGGACATCGTCGCTTGATTGTATAGCAGACGGTCTGTCTTGGAGTTGTAATATTCCAATGTCAGACTAATACGATTCTTCAGGAAGGCGACGTCTATACCAGTATTGGACTCAAATGTCCTTTCCCAGGTGATATTGGGATTGGCCAGAAGCTCGCCATTGGGCGATAATCCCAAATTTATATTTCCGGTCCCACTACCAAAGGAATAATTGGCAGGATACATCAAATCCTGAAATGCAAAACTGGCAATGCGGTTATTTCCTGTTGCCCCATAACTAGAACGTAGCTTGAGCGAAGTCAACCAGTTAATGTCCTTCATGAATTTTTCTTCGGACATCATCCACCCTGCAGAAATAGAGGGAAAACTTCCGTATTTATTGCCAGGTGCAAAATAGGAACTACCATCGACCCGATAAGATACCGCCAGCAGATACTTGTTGCTGTAGTCATAGGTAATACGTCCGAGATAGGAAATCAATCCTATTTGATCTTTCAATGTTCGGGTTAGGTTTTGGTCTATTTGCCCGGCCTGATTGAGTGTTTTAAAGTCTTCTGTCGGAAAATCCCTTCCGACCATATGATTGTCATCGATCCAAGTCTGTTGGGCGGTAAATCCCAATAAGCCATTGAAATGATGTTTGTTTACTTTCTTAGTATAACTTAAGGTATTCTCCCATAGGAGGTCCTTATAATGTCTTTCGAAAAGCGTAGCTTGATTGACGGCACCGTCTTGTTTGGCATCACTTTGGACAAGTTCTTGATTCTGCAAAAGATTATAATAGCCGCCTATAGAACTTTTAAATAGAAGGTCTTTTATGATTTCGTAGTTGATATCTAAACTCCCCATCAACCTATATTGCGTACGCGTATTGTCTATACGGTCTGCAATGGATAATGGGGTATTATTGGCTGTATTCCAAGGGTCCATGGTACCAGAACTGCTCCATAGGGTTCCGTCGGGCAGGTAGCCCGAATAACGCAAGCCGTTAAAATGACGGGCCTGTGCATAATCCCCGGCTTTGATATCGGCCCATTGGGAATTTTGATTGACAAATGCGGCGGAGAAATCGGTATGATAAGCCGGTACCGATGAATACCAGCGGTAGTAATCGGTATAGTTTGCTCCAGGGCGTTGGGTTTTGTTATAGGATGGATTGAGGTTTAGATTTAGCTTCAATTTGGGACTCAACGTAGCATTGACTTTGGCTCTTAATGAGGCGCGCTCGTTGTCATTGTAGCGCATCACCCCTTCATCTTTTTGGCCGTTTGCAGTAAGAAAATACCTAACTTCTTTTTTACCTCCCGAAAGTCCGACCTGTATATTGTTGATCCGGGCTGGCTCTAGGGCCAACTGCTGCCAATCGGTTGGCTGCCCTACAATCTGGTTTTCTATAATATACTGTGCTTTTTCATTGTTGTTGATCAGATTCTTGCGGTTTGCGGGCACTCCGGGGTCATTCTCCCTCAATGCGGCCTCTTCGTACAGCCTATTGACATATTCGGTCATCGTCATTATGGGATGTAACTTGAGTGCATGTCGGGCACCAGAATAAGCTTTCACGCTGTACTGTGGGCGATCGGCAACTCCTTCTTTGGTCGTAATCAATATTACCCCATTGGCGGCACGTGATCCGTATATCGCAGCCGAGGCGGCATCTTTTAGCACTTCAATGGAAGCAACATCTTGTGGATTCACGAACGATAGTCCGTCGGGTACAGGATATCCATCGACCACCACCAAAGGAGATGTGTTGTTACTAATCGAATTAAAACCTCTGACACGAACAACAGGCTCTGCTCCTACTTCGGAACTTACATTCTGTATAGAGACACCAGCAATTTTTCCGATCAGCGCATTATCCAATCGTGGTGAAGGTATTTCATCTAGATTCGTATTCACTAGCTTGCTGACAGAGCCGGTGACAGAGGACTTTTTCTGTATCCCATAACCAATTACAACGACTTCATCCAATAACCGATCTTCGGCATTTAATGTTATCTGTAAAGTTGATGTTTCGTGAATCTGCTTGGCATAGGGTAGATATCCGACCGCCGACACCTGTATCATGCCTCCTTTATCCAAGCGTATCTCAAACTTGCCCTGTGTATCTGTTTTGACTGCCTGTCTGGAATTTCTAATCGTAATACTAGCTTCGGCAAGGGGATTTCCCAAGGAATCTGAGACGGTTCCCGAAACCTTGACCCTCGTTTGCCCAAATGATTCCGCAGAAAAAAATGGCAAAAAAAGAGTCAATAACATGATGCAAATCGATGTTTTCATGATTTATGTCGTTTATAATGTTATTGGTTATGGCAAACGGATATAAGGGGAAACCATCCGTTTGCCAAATTATTTTTTAGGAGAAACTTAGGCCTCCATTTATATCAATGTTTGTTCCTGTCACAAAGCTCGATTCGTCGGATACCAAATAAGCGACCAGATCTGCTACTTCGACTGCCTTTCCCTCTCTGCGTAATGGTGTCGAATTTGCCGTATTGGCCCGTGCCTCGGGCTTGGTAAAGGTATCATGGAAAGTCGTCGCGATCATACCAGGAGCAACGGCATTGACACGTATTCCTTTAGGTCCCAACTCTTTGGCCAATGAACGAGTATAAGTCATCAACGCTCCTTTTGAAGTAGCATAGGCACTCGCTCCTGGACCACCACCGTCCCGTCCTGCCAAAGAGGTAAAATTAACTATTGCAGCACCCGAAGGCATGAATGGTAAGGTGTTCTTTACGGCTAGGAAAACGCTTTTCACATTCAGATTGAGGACATAATCCCAAAACTCTTCGTCCATTTCTGACGTGGGTTTGCGAGCTACCAATCCGCCTGCAACATTGACTAAAATATCTATTTGGCTACCATAGGTCTGGACAGCGGCCTGGACCATCTTTTCAATATCTTCGGCTTTAGTCATATCGGCATAAACAAGTGTAGCCTCTCCCCCAGACTTGTGGATAAGATCTAGCGTTTCTTGTGCATTTTCCTCATTGCCAAAATAGTTTACAATAACTTTAGCTCCCTCTTTGGCTAACTTGATAGAAACTTCTCTACCAATGTCTCTTGCTCCTCCTGTTACGATTGCAACTTTGTTTTTTAACTTCATGTTTTTATTATTTTGAATAAACGTATTTAATACTAAGCCACGACAGTGGCACTAAAACTGCAGCTAAGGCAAAAAATGAGGTATAGCCTGTCTGCGTAATGAAGGGAACGGCCCAAGTTGTGAGCAGAGTTCCCAATACAGCTGCTGTACCGCCCAAGCCAGATACCGTGCCCACATTCTCCCCATCGTAATAATCACTAGGGAGGGTTTGAATGTTATTGATCAAGAACTGGAATCCGAATAAGGTGATTCCAATCAGACACATCGCAAACATGGGTGCCTCATTCAATGTCTCTAAACGAAAGAGAATAACGAGCAACGACACGATCATAATAGCTGCTCCGATACTAACAGCTTCTTTACGGGCAGACACTGCCGGTACTTGCTTACGGATGCGATAAGACGAATAGTAACCTCCCGCTAGGGACCCCAGCGCTGCAAAAAGATAGGGTAGCCACGCGAAAGCTCCAATCTGCTTAATATCAAAGTGAAACTGTTCTTTTAGGAAGGTCGGCAACCAGGTAACGAACAACCACCAGACGGGATCTATAAAAAATCTAGAAAGAATAATCCCCCATGTATTTCGTATCTTGAGTAGTTCTCTCCAATGGAGTTTTTCAATCTTCGGCACGTCTGTCCTGCATTCGTCTTGCTGTATATACTCTCTTTCCTCTGGGGTTATAAACGGATGTTTGTCGGGCGTGTTACGATTGAAATAGAGCCAAGGAACCAACCAAATGACACCAAGCATACCGATAAGTACGAAGGTCATCTTCCATCCGAATGCAACATATAGAAGTACGATGATCGGCGCAGATACGACCGACCCCAGGCTGGCTCCTGCACCAAATATCCCTTGGGCTATGGCTCGCTCTTTGGCCGGAAACCACTCGGCATTGCTCTTGGTTGCTCCTGGCCAATTTCCAGCTTCAAAAAAGCCAAGAAACAGTCGAAAAACACTAAAACTCATAATTGTCTTTGCAAACGCATGCATCGCAATAGATAGACTCCAGCCTAATATTGAAATGGTCATACCTAGACGAGTGCCTATCGCATCCATAAGCTTTCCTGTCGCTGTCTGTCCGATGGCATAGGCAATCATGAAAAATGTAGTTATAGCCGCCAATGCATTCTTGGAATCCTCGACAGGAATCCCAAAGTCTTCGTGGATGTATGGCCATAGGATATTAATAGCGCTCCGGTCAATGTAATTGATTACGGTAGCCAGAGCAATCAATGAAACTATATACCATCTTAAACCTTTTATCTTCATATCAATTAGTTGTGAGGGTAATATTGGTCATTCCTTTTGCTGCTCCCTGTTGTGTATTCGATTGTTTGACGATATTGCCTATTGCCTGTCCTTTACTACTTTTCAATCTAATATGAATGGCATAGCCTGCAGAATTTACTTCTAAATCATTCTCGCTAAAGACATTGTAGCTGCCCCATCCCGCATACGCACAGTTTACCTGTATTCCATCTAGAAAATTAGCATTGGTACCATCGTGAATGCCTTGATTTTTCTCAATGAGATAATGATTACCTTTCACGTCAAGCCAGCTGTCGGCACTATTTTCGCCCGATATGCCTGCCGCATACATCGTGTTAAAGGCAATAAGCCCTCCTGTTGTTCCTTCTTTTATATCGATAGACTCTGCTGTCACGCCTGGCCCAATTTTATTGTATAAAATCTGGTTATAGTTACTGGTATCAGGCTGACCTCCGGTATATTGGTTCCAATTGCTATAGGCAGTACCAATGTAAACTCCCTCGCCATAGCCAGGGCGCTTCAACCCTGTATCGGTAATCTCGCAATGTTGCACCGTATTGTTGCTACTAAATGCCCTTAGATGGACTCCTTCCTCTCCTACTTGTGTAATGGTCAGGTATTCCAAGATATTGAAAGAGGCCCCATCTGTGATAAGTCCTTTCAAGCCATGCTGAAGCTTCATATCCTTAATCTTGCAATAGTTGCCTTTAAGATGGAATACGTATCCAGTGTTTGTATCGCCAGCATCCAGAACTGTGGTTGCCCCTGCTCCAGCGACAATAATAGGGGCACTAGCTGTCCCATTCTGAGCAAGCACAAATTTTCCGCTGTATACCCCTGGAGCAACAACAATAGAATCTCCCGGTCTTGCTGCTGCGAGAGCGGCTTTCAATTGGTTCGCGTTTTGTACTGGAACAACTCTCAGAGTATCTGACAAGGTAAAGCCTTCAATGGCATCTGCTCCCATAGGCTGTATCGGCATAGCTGTACAAGCTACCATTGCCAATAGGAAAGAGAATAAAATCATTTGCATAGCATGTAGTTTAGATGATTTTTAGTTTTTTTATAAAGGCCATGATCCGATTGCTGACCTCTGTCTGCTCTTCTTTCGAAAACTTGCCATGCTCTCCTCCTTTAACGACATACATCTCGTTGAAAACCTTAACACCGTCCAACTTTTCTTTGAATTGATAAGACATGTCTATAGGTACAATAGGGTCGGCATCGCCATGTACAATAAATACAGGTGGGGAATTCTTATTGACATAGCTCAATGGGGATACTGAATTGATAAACGGCTCATTATTATGGTTATCACCAAGCCATTGCTTTGCAGATTTGCTGGCCCAAGATTTTACGGCCGTAATGCCGTACTTGTCAATAACCGCAACCACACGCATGTCTTTTACGGGCAGACAATATTGGTCAAACCTCTTATCATTCTCTAATAACCCGCCCATTAATGCAAGATGTGCTCCAGCGGAACCGCCCATTATAATGATTTTATCAGGGTCTATATTGAACTCTTTTGCATGGTATTTTAGATAGGCTAGTACTGTCCGTACATCTTCTACAGCCGCTGGTGCTGGAGCTACCTGCGATAATCTATATCCCATATTGGCTACTGCGATATCATTCTTGAACCACGAGCCAAATCCGCGCTGGCTATCTTTATTGCCTTTATTCCATCCCCCACCATGTATATTGATAACCAAAGGCGTGGGCTGCGGACTTTTTTTATTGAAATAGACGTCTAGCAGACCAATCCATTCGCCAATGCGATTGTACTCGATATTCAGCTTTTTATCAAAGCGATCGGGATGTGGTACGGTATCATTCTGTGCGGCGCCGCAGAACCAACAAAAAGCCAGTAACACACTTATTATTATCTTTTTCATCTGTATTTATTTATTATATGAATCCAATGTTATTTTATTTCACCAGGAAATCTTCTCTAATCGGAGAAAAAACATCTATTAAAAGACCTGATTGAATACAGGTGCAGCCGTGCTCTATAAACGGCGGGACATAATAACCATCTCCTTTGGATAGTATCTTGACCTCATCACCTATGGTCATTTTAAACTCGCCGCTTTCTACGTAAGTAACCTGTGCATGATGATGGCTATGGAGTACTCCGACTGTACCTGCTTCAAAATATGCTTTGACGAGCATAATATTCTCTCCATAACCATAAACCTGTCGCTGCACTCCATTTCCCAAATCTTCTTTCGGAATCATATTATCAAACTGAAAATTTTCACTCTTTTTCATAACTATAAAATTTGTATGTTAGAAATTACTTCATCTTTTAACTGGACAAGCACCTGATAGGTCCGGGATCTGATGTTGAAATCAATTCTAAATACCGATTCGTCTACGGGTACCACATTAAAATCCTTTACAACAGAAAGAGCTTTACTGATGGTTTCATCTATTGGGTCGATTTCGCCATAGCTCTCAATCAATTGGGCAAAAATAGCCCGGTCCGCATTTTCCTGCCTAAGTATAATACCTTGGGTAGGCAATAAATTCATTTCGGGATCATTTGCTCCCAAACTAACATGGTTCAGCGTCATTGCACTACCGCCACTGGACATATGGATTTTATAAAACTTATAATTGTTCAATACGGTAATGAAGTCATTATGCCCGCGGAGTTGGTTTCTATGATTCAGCCATAGAAATTGATAGCCGTTTTTATCACCGAATGTTTGACGACCTGCTATTCCACCGCTGTTGGAGACACTTTGATCAACAACGTGGCCTTTATAGTAATAGGGCAGATCGATAGTCTTTAGTGACTGCTTGCCTTTTGCATAATTTATATCGAGAATCAATGGCGTATCGTGTTCTTCGATATCAATTGTTAGGAGCATTCTTGATAATTGGGCATAAGGATATGCGCTATTGTCGGAAACGATGCTATATTTGATGGAATCTTGATTTTTCAAAGATATACTCGAAGGTTTCATTTCTTCGGCAGCAGCCATCTTTCCCATAAATTGGGATTGTTCATTAAGAACCATCGTATTGTGGGCAATCGTCTGTTTTGCCCAACTATTGTTTTCTTTGAGGTAATGTCCCCCCGATTTGCTTTCAATATTCAAGAAACGTGCTGCTCCGTAGTCCGAGAAGACCTCGCCACCATTGTCGTATAATAAAAAGTTCATGCGGTCGAAATGCCCATGTCCCATACCATGGGTCGTATTTTTTATTACTAATGTTTGCTGTTTTTCGGGGTTCCCATTTCGAATTATTGCAATACCACCGTTCCTTCCTTCTTTACCGTCTCGTATCAACATCGTTTTATAATCAAAAGCGACCGATTTTCGTTCAAAGATTTCTTTAGCCACCAATAGTCCAGCGTCTGACAGCGTTACCTTTTTCTGTTGCTGGGCTATGCCGAGTAGCGCCGGGTCTGCAGCAATATCACTGTAAGCAATATTGTCTGCCAGCACTAATTCATTACTTTGAATAGACTTGTCCTTTATTGCGTCATTCAAAGGAAAAAGAAGACCATTTGAATAGCTTGTCTGAAAAACAGTCTCTATGGCTTTGCCAAGGAGGCCATTTCGATAGTTAAAAATATTGAGTTCAGGTCTGTAATTGTTTATCGCTTTGGCAAATAACACGAATGGGGAGAGTGCATAGCGTTGATAATAGGGGCCTTCTGCATAATAACCATCTGGTGAAAACAATTCGTCAAGTTGTTTTAAGAATCCTGTTTCTTTATCTAATTGACTACCGTATAAAGATTTATCCAACCACTCCTTTTTATTCAACACCAGCCCGGTAATTCCCACGGCCGCAACACTCCATGTCCCATGATTGTGGATTTTGTCAAATACGTCTTTATGGTCCTGCATTAAATTAAGTACCATTGGTTCAAATAGATTGCTCTCGATTCGTCTTCTCTCTGCGGCTGATAACGCTGGTATTATAAGGTCATACGCTTGTGCGACGTGGACGAGCCATACACAATCATTCAAATTCTGCCAAAAAATACGTCCGCTAGGATGGTTAACCTTTCTTTTGGGGTGCTCTGGCCATTGGCGATACTGATCTGCGTACGCAAAGAGCAATTCTTTACATAATGCCAAATACTGAGATTCTAAGGTCAGCTGATAGCATATCGCACTATTTAGAATAAGTTGATAGTTCTTTTTATGCAGTTCATGGGTATACCCACCACCTGCATCTTTCGGTGTGGGAACTTCAATTTCTTCTCCCAATTGGGCTTTGACCTGCTTTAAGATTGCTTGAAAACTATCGTCCAATAATGGATATTGATGGATACCTTCCCTTAATGCAGGCAAATTATCTTTGGTAATCAGTAGACTTGGATGCTGCTGAGCCATAAGAATAGTTGGAAAAATTAGGGCAAAAAATACCCTGACCACATTTTTTATGTAGTTACCCATGGTTTACTTGGTTATATTTTAAATTACGCTGCTATCTGTTATTTAGTTTCGATTGGCTCAAAGTCCATATGGTATTCAGGTGGACTTGCATGGCCTTCTCTGCGAGTTTTGTATCTTGCTTTTCTATCGCTTCATAGATTAATCTATGCTCATCAATTGCTTTATAAACTTGGTTTTCTCCACATACCTTCTTTTCTGTTATATTCTTTACCAAATCAGGAATCAGGAGTAGGAGCATAGAAGATATCACGTTATTCTGTGTTGCCTGTGCTATTTTTGTATGGAAAAGCATGTCTTCCTCTACACTGGATTGATTATTCTTTGTCTTAATCTCAAAACTCAACATCGTCTCTTTCAAGACGTACAAATCATCGTCGGTGCGTCGCTGTGCTGCCAACTGGACGGCATTTAATTCTAGATGATACCGGGCTTCTACGAGCGCATAAAAATCATCCTGGTTCAGGTTGATTAAATCCCCTATCATACTATCAATGATATTAATCCCTAGACCAGCAACATAAGTTCCGCTTTGCGGATTTGTCTTTAGTAATCCGTAAAATTGAAGTTTCAAGATTGCTTCGCGGACGTAACTTCTGCTTATTTGGAAAGTCTCACTCAACAACCGTTCGGAAGGCAACTTCTCCCCTGGCTTCAGTTTGCCAGAGACAATCAGATCTCGGATCTGATGAATGATGATATCTACTGGAGATTGCTTTTGAATAGCTGATATACTGTCGATTATACTATTAGTCATAACACTACTTTAAACTGGTTAACCAATAACTGGTTGACCAATTTAGAGAGAATAATTTTATGAAACAAATAAATATCAAATATTAACGGAATAATATTTAAAAAAGACAATATGATAAGATGTGTAGTGCGAAAAATGTTTTGGATGTATCCTATCATTCTACCGCTCAAGTGTACAAAAAGTAAATGCAGTATTTTTTTTATAACTTTACGATAAAATAACTGCGTACAATGGATAAAAGGTATTGGAGCATATTGCTCACGGGTGCTGTATTAGGCACAAGTGCTTGCCAAAATGCTGGCAAACAGACTTCTGAAAATCAATCGAATTCAATAGAAAAACCTGCTGACATAGACAATGTCAACATAGTTATTGACTCATTGACAGACGATAAAGGAAAAATATTAAACATGAAGTTTGACAATACTGCTGGCACAGCGACATTTGTTTTCGACACGGATACCATACTATTAAAACAGGACACTATGGCTTCTGGCATTCAATATAGTAACGAAAACTACACATTCACGGAACATCACTCGGAAGCGATACTCACAAAAAATGGTACTGTAGTTTTTTTCAAAAGTAAATAACGTTGTATTGCAAGCGTATAAAATCTAATACAGCTCTGAGATTCTTATTTAGCAACCGATACGACTAGTATGTCGGCATAATATGCCTACTATATTGAAAATCTAGGGAAAATCAGTCTACTTCGGCCAATAGGCTCATAAAAGTCCGTCCTAGAAATGGATTAATTATATGCTGTAAGTCCTTCTGCAAGGTAAAGACGACTACACTGGCATCGGAGGCCGGAGAGTAAATAACATCTGTCCCCCACCAACCGCCGTGGTAGTAGACACTAAACCC
This sequence comes from Sphingobacterium yanglingense, assembly GCA_040395455.1. Taxonomy (GTDB): domain Bacteria; phylum Bacteroidota; class Bacteroidia; order Sphingobacteriales; family Sphingobacteriaceae; genus Sphingobacterium; species Sphingobacterium yanglingense_A. The sequence continues at coordinate 25,884 of JBEBQJ010000031.1, forward strand.
AAAGTCGAAATGATAAATCCCTAAGCAATATTTAGACTGGTCTGAGGGTAACACATAGGTATACATAGACTCTAGTAGCTTTCTATCCTGTATTATTTTGCCTTCAAACAAATATTGAAAGAATAAAGCAGCATCCCGCGCCGTCGCCGCGATGCCTCCTCCGCCATACAGGTCCCAGGAAGGGTGAATATTATAAGAATCCCATTGGTATTTACTTGTGTATTGATGGGCTAACGGTAAGGTTCGAGCAGGATGCTGCTCTAAATTTATGAACCAGGTCTGGTCTAATCCTAGTTCTTTATACTTTAACAGCGTCCTGATGGCCAAATAAAAAGGTGATTTTGTTTTTTGTTCGATAATCTCGGTCAACAAGAGGTAATTTATATCGCCATAACTGAACTTTTCTCCTGTTTTTAGGGGAGTCCCCGCGTCAATCGCCCTTTTGATTTGTTCTTCTTTTTTCCAAATATAATTGGGACGACTTCCGACAAGATTGAAGTAAGCCTCGTCTACATAGTCCCGTATACCGGAAGTGTGCGATAGCAGCTGTTTGACAGTAATGGTGTTTAAATCATATCCATTCCCCTCAATTAACGCGCTGGTCGAAGCTGAAAGTAAACTATTAATGGGCTGTTCAATATTTAATTGTCCCAACTCGGCCAACCTAAGTATCGAAGCGGCTACATAAGGCTTCGTATTACTGGCTATTAGAACGGGCTGCCGGCTATCTAGCGAGGTGTTTGTCAGGGTATCCGAAACACCTTTGGCATAGCTCCAGGAAATCTTCTGAGAAGGCGCTTCTACATGAACAATGATACCTACGGCATCACTATGATGATGATAAATAGAATCTACTTTATGCTGAAAAATGGCTTGCAATTGAGCAATCCCAAATATCGGAAACAATAGTGGAACTAGTAGAAATAGCTTTTTCATAGCTTTAAAGTAGATATGTATGATGTGCCTAAAGTAACGAATAAAACACAAAAAAAAGGGAACTGGTATGTAACAAGTTTACAAAAAAAGACGAAGTTAGCGATGTAATATATAATCACTAAAATGAGAGAACACAGGTATCAATGTACCATCGAATGGACGGGTAACAAGGGGTCGGGAACTGATAATTATAAAAATTACGAAAGAAGCCATGATATAATCGTGACAGGCAAAGCCTTGATTGCAGGATCTTCTGACCCGGCTTTTCGAGGAGACAGCACAAAGCATAATCCTGAAGATTTTCTGGTTTCGTCGCTTTCCTCGTGCCACATGTTATGGTATCTTCATTTTTGTTCGGTACACGGAATTATTGTAGAAGAATACTCCGATACCGCTGAGGGTATTATGATTGAGGAAGCGGATGGAAAAGGTCGCTTTAGACAGGTCATGCTAAATCCGCATGTGACGGTGAAAAGTCAAGAAATGGCTGAACTAGCTATGGAGCTTCATAAAAAAGCAAATGAATACTGTTTTATTGCTAATTCTGTTAACTTTCCGATACTGCATCGGCCGAAAGTAAGTGTCAGTACTATTTAAAAAGCTCATTCGCCTACAGCTGACTTAGCTTCCTGTCTGCTAGAAAAGCTCAATCACTTCATTCGCCATAATAGGGAACAATCTATTGTCCGCTCGCTTTTTGATGATATGTAATCCCGTCCATCGACCAAAAGCTGGAAGCGTAAGGACATTTTCATGCAGATGAAAACAGGGCAATCGAAATCGTTGCCTGCCTCTACCATGTATCTCCGCACCTGGATGAATATGCCCTACGATGTTCAAAACAGCATGCCCAGTAGGTATTGGTTCATGTGACAGGACAATTCCTTCTACCAATTCGAGGTAATCTACCACCATCAAGGGAGATTGGTCTAACGGCAGACCTGAAAGTATATCATGGTTTCCTTTGGTAAGGATAAATTCTATTGTGGAGAATTGTTGCAGATACCTCATTAACGCATCCCACTCGCTATTATGCGTAGAATGAAAGAGATCGCCTAAAAAGACCACTTTCTGAACAGAATACTGTTCTACTATACGACCGAAGCGATCAAACTCCTCCTGCAATTGCATAGCTGGAACAAAGAGGCCCTCCTTTCTAAAGTGTCCTAATTTACCTAAATGCCAATCCGATACAACAAGTATATGATATAGGGGAATATACAAAACTCTAGAAGACAACAACTTCAACTCAATCCCCCGCCATTCCAGTGTTTTCGCCATTATTCTATTTTCCCTTCTAATTGTAATTTTAACTTTTCTAGACGACTCTGCCAATCTTCATTGCTATACCTTTCCCGAAAGGACTCTGAAAAGAGAGGAAACGCAAAAGGTGTCAACTTAGCTGGAAATGTTAGAATAATTCGATGCGTATTTATCCGGTCAAAAGCACGCTGCATCCTTCCTTCCTCTAACTGAAAATCGAAAACTTCGTCGTAGGCCTGCCGTAATAATAGATTGTGCGGATCATAATCTTCAAAAACCGAAAAGAAAAGCCCTGCATTGGCCTGTAGATGCTTACTTTTCATCTGCTTGCCAGGATAGCCCTGAAAGACTAATCCAGCAATTCCGGCAATATCCCGGAATCTCCGCCGGGCCATTTCCTGTACGTTAATACCCGAAGTTATATCGCGGTGCAGGTGCTTAGGTGACAATAGCGCTGTAAGCATTTTCAAGTCAAGGGTAAAGGGTTCATCAGAGAGTAGCTCAAAACCGTACTCGTTGGATGCAATGCTGAAAGTAATCGGCTGTAGCTGCCCAATACGGTAAGCTAGAACCTGAGCCACCCCTTCATGGACTAACTTACCTTCAAAAGGATATACAAAAAGGTGATAGCCGTATTTTGTATGGATATATTCGACCAATAGCTCATCTTCCTGAGGTAAGCCCGAACGACGCTCTTGCTCTTCAAACAATGGAGCTAAAAAACTAATCTCGACACTTTGTCTCGATTTCTTATATATATTGGTAAAACTATGCCGAATAGCAATACTCAAATCAGGTGAGATAGAAAAGCGCCCACCCATCCAAGATGGCACCACACCCTTCCTACCTTTGCTAGGTTTTACTATAGCTTCTATATTCCTAACATGTATCAACTCCAACTGCCTTCCTGAAAACCAGAATACATCGCCTGTTTTCAACCTCGAAATAAAAGATTCCTCTATACTGCCCAAGTATTTGCCGGACATAAATTTCACTCGTATCATAAGGTCCGAAACGATCGCTCCAATACTTAGTCTGTGACGCATAGCCAGCTTACGGCTTTCTACCTTATAACACCCTTCGACCAGCACTAATCGATGAAATTCATCGTAAGCAGACAAAGATTTCCCCCCATGCATTAACATGCCCATACATTGATCAAACTCTTCGCGCGTTATACTTTCAAAACAGTGTGTGCCTTTGATTTCTTCAAAAACAACATCCACATCGAAACCGTCGCCTACAGCCAAAGTTGTCAAATACTGCAACAACACATCAAAACTACGTATATAGGGCACACGTTGCTCGACAACCTCATGTGCCACAGCATATTTCAAGGAATCTCCTTCAATTATCTCTAGCGAATTTGTAGGCACGTAATAGATATAGGATGTTTCATAGGGTCTATGTCCCGAGCGTCCGGCCCGCTGTAAGAACCGCGCTATTCCTTTAGGCGATCCAATCTGTACCACGCAGTCTACTGGGCGGAAATCAACTCCGAGGTCCAAGCTACTTGTACAGACTACTGCCTTCAGCTTACCTTCATGTAAAGACTGTTCGACCCACTGTCGGATTTCATCGCTCAAAGAACCATGATGGATAGCGAGTAAACCTGCAAATTCTGGATAGTTGGTGATAATATGCTGATACCATATCTCCGCCTGAGATCTTGTGTTTGTAAATATTAATGTCGTGCAGTATTGATTGACGATATCAACTACTTTGTCTAGAAGCTTGATACCGAGATGGCCGGCCCAAGGAAAGCGCTCTAGGCTTTCAGGAAAGACGGTCTGAATACACACCTTTTTCTCCATATCGGCACGCACCATTATACCGTTATGTTTTTTTCCAAGAAGTATCTCTTGGGCCTCGTCTAGATTTCCAATAGTCGCCGACACCCCCCATATCTTTAATCTCGGATTGATAGCCTTTAGCCTACTGATTGCCAACTCGATAAGTACTCCACGCTTACTTCCCAGTAATTCGTGCCACTCGTCCACAATGACAAATTCCAGATTCTTAAAGTAATCCACCGCCCCCTTTGAAGCCAAGATAAGGTGTACGCTTTCCGGTGTTGTAATCAATGCTTGGGGTGGAGATTTACGTTGCTTCAGACGCTGTGTGGTAGTTGTATCACCGGTACGCAATTCAATTTTATAATCCAGCTCAAGGTCGGCACTGACAGCTTGGGTGGTTTTATAGATTTCTTTAGACAATGCCCTTAATGGTGTAATCCAAAGAGTATGAAGCTTGGTTGTTTTAAATTTGTCCTTTTGCCTAAGGAAACTCTTATCAGCATAATAATGTTGTAGTATACCAAACCAGAGCGCAAAAGTCTTTCCGAACCCCGTAGGCGCATTCAAAAGCCCAGATTTACCCTTGGCAATAGCCTCCCAAGTCTTCTTTTGAAAAATATGGGGCTCCCAACCTTGATTATAAAACCATACTTCAGCAATTGGATTCATGTATAGAAGTTATCAAAGTAAGTAAATCTTGTTTGGTATTGGCGTCCTGGGCGCTCTTATCCCGACGCCACCTTAAAATCCTAGGGAAACGTAGTGCTATACCTGATTTGTGCCTGGTACTCGCCTGAATTCCTTCGAAAGCCAACTCGAAGACCAAGTCTGGCTTTACGCTACGCACAGGGCCGAACTTTTCTAAGGTATTCCGTTTTATCCATTGATCTATCTGTAATAATTCACTATCAGTAAGCCCAGAGTACGCCTTAGTAAAAGGAACCAGTGTCCCTTCATCCCAAACAGCAAATGTGTAATCTGTAAATAGGTTGGCCCTTCGCCCGTGTCCAGACTGTGCGTATATCAATACGCCATCTACAGTCATCGGGTCTGACTTCCATTTCCACCAACCACCTCGTTTACGCCCCACTTCATAAGTACTATCCTTATGCTTAAGCATCAACCCCTCGGCATGATATTTACGGGCGACAGTCCGAAATGACTCCGCTTCTTCCCAGCTATTAAACATCTTGATTTCGGATAGCTTTAACACTTCTCCTACCGGACAAGATTCTAACATTTGTTCCAAAAGCCTACGCCGTTCGGTAAAAGGTAACTGACGCAAATCTACACGCTCCCACTCCAAAATATCATAACAAACCATAACCAAAGGGGCTTCATCCAGATACCGTTTGCTGACGGCCTTTCGTCCAATCCGTGTCTGCATTAGTTGAAAATCCAAAGGTCTTCCATTTTTCCATGGAATAATCTCGCCATCCACCACAGTGCCATCAGGTAGTAAATCTTTCAGCACTTGAAATTCTACAAACTTTGAGGTCATCAAGTCCTCGCCCCGACTCCATACAAAGATATCTCCACGTCTAATAACAATCTGTCCACGTATGCCATCTAGCTTGGGTTCTAAAATCCATTCTTTAATATCCGCTGTATCAAAAAAAGCAGGCTCTACCGGATAAGCTAAGAAAAAGGGATAAGGTAAAAAGTGCTTTTCCTCCAGGACCTCTCCTTGAAACAACGTCGAAAAGCTCTCTTCAAAAGGATCCCATTTGCCTATAAGTCGATGTTCGATCACTGCTTCATCCATTATTAAATATTTAGATAACGCCTTAATCACTAGTTTACGTGACACCCCTACTCTAAAATTACCTGTCAGGAGCTTATTGAACAAAAACAGACTGGTGTCATTAAAAATTGACCAATAATGTTCAATACGAGCCCGTTGCTGTACTGGAGAATAAGACTTCATAGCAGTGATATCTTGCAATATTGGACGGAGCTCGAAATGGAGGGATGACAGATTTGTGGGTAAAACCAGCGCTAGAGTCTCTGCTAAATCTCCTACGACATAATAAGATTCTTCAAGTAACCATAACGGTATATCAGACAGTTTAGCTGCCCACATCCGCAGATCACTTGTCTTGACAGGGCGCTTAGGCTTATAACCAATCAACAGAGCAACTGTCAGCAGCTTTTCATTTTCATCTGCGGATTGAAGATACTCATATATTGACAATATCTTTTCTGATGTTTTCGTTGTGGCATCAAGCTGTTCAAATAGTGTCACGAAATTCATTCTTGGTCCTCCATGTCATCACTATAAAGAGTTTGTAATATGGATGATTGTATAGTATACTTTTCCTCCACCCAGCGTGCAAAATTGGCTTCATAACCATGGGTCAAGTAAATTTGGGACGCACCACTGCTTTCGATTGCTGTGTTCAATTGCTTCCAGTCGCAATGGTCTGAAAAAACAAAGCCTTTATCAACAGACCGCCGCCTACGCGCTCCCCGAAGTTGCATCCACCCACTGCACATAGCCGCTCTATAAGGCTTTAACTTTCTTACCCAAGGGGTATTATTGGCCGACGGAGGGGCGATAATTATAGCTCCTTCCATTTTATGCTCCTTATCAGAGGTAGATAAACGTGCTCCAGGGAAATGATACCCGACACCTTCTAGTGCCTCATTAACATTTGCGACAGCACCATGTAGATAAATATCGCCTATACTTTGGTCCAAATGAGCCAATATATTTTGTGCTTTCCCCAAGGCATAACCATACAGCACCGTGTTGTATCCTTTCTTTGAATTCGATTGCCACCAAGTATTGATATCTTGATAAACTGTCGATAGCTTCGGAAATTGATAAACCGGCAGACCGAAGGTACACTCCGAAATAAAATGATTGCATAGCAGCTGTTCATACGGCTCGCTCACGCCATCTGGTTCAAGTTTATAATCTCCAGTAAAGACCCAGACCTCACCTCTATAAGAAAGACGTATTTGTGCTGCTCCTATAATATGCCCTGCAGGGTGAAAGGAAACTGTCACACCATTGATATCTAATACCTGACCATAATCTACCCCTTCTACAGACTGTTCTGCTCCAAGCCTCAATCGGAGAACCGGAATCGTATGTTTATGACAGATATAGTGCTGCATTCCCCAGCGCATATGATCGCTATGGCCATGAGTAATCAATGCCACTTTTACAGGTCGCCAAGGATCGATGTAAAAATCGCCCTGTTTACAATACAATCCATTTTCATTCACTGCTAGTAAAGACATAGTCTTATGATGTTACCCCATATTATGATTCATTAAGCTAACAAGTGACCTGCTGTATTGTTTAGTAGTGAGTGTATTTTACCCTCTAAATTATGAAGTATTTACCAAATACAAGTGCTCTGACACCGTCTTACCTTAATTCTGTTCTTGCAAATTATTTTATAGATATAGTGTATATTTACGACCTTAATTATATTCAGGGAGAATATGGAGCAGAAGAATATAACCTACACTAAATATACAGCCGAAGATTTCGGTCTTTTTGAATCACTGTTTTACGATAGCGATATCATGCTGTATGTAACAGGGAAAGCACTAACTAAAGCAGAAGCCTCAGCTAAATTCGGGTCTATTCTGGCTATAAACGACAGTGACGAAAACCTAGGTTGTTTTAAGGTCTACGACTCAAACAATGAGTTTTTGGGAGACTGCAAATTAGAATGGAGCAGACATGACAGCACTAAGCTTGAAATTGGCTATATCGTAAAAAAAGATTATTGGGGCCAGGGCTACGGAACGAGGATATGCACGGATATGTTATCTCTAGCAAATGTTTTTTTTCCGGAGGTAAGTATCATAGGTCTAATAGACCCTGCTAATATTGCGTCAAAAAGGCTTTTGGAAAAATTTGGATTTGAAAGTTATTTTATCGGAGAGGAAGATGGACTCCCTACAGAAAAGCTAATCCTGAAACGACCTACAGCATAGGAGATAGAAAAGTAACACTTTAAGTCAGGAGAATTGAACGTATAGACTGTTTCGCGAAATTGATAAATGCAAGCACCTCCTTCGGATCCAGTGTCAGTTCCCCCTTATCTCCTATTAAGTACTGTTGTCTAGCCTTAGCAACCAATGACTGATAGGCTCTTGGAAGGTGACTGATCACCCAACTGGATGCATCTTCCTTGGAAGCAATCTCTCCCGTCGATGCACTAAACCAGATACGAGCTATCGTGAGGATAACGTTTCTTTCGTCGCCCAGCCAATCCTCTTCTGTATTCCATATGTCCAAAGTGCTTTTGAGAGTACGTAAGAAATCTCCTTCTGGTACAGGTTCAAAAAACAGAG
>JBEBQJ010000032.1:0-34036 GCA_040395455.1 Sphingobacterium yanglingense
TTGGATATAGCTAAGGAGTTTTACGAAGAGTACGACCGTTTGGAGGTGGATTTACCTGAAGGGTTTGAAATTAATGTTGCAATTGATAATACGCAGTTTGTCAAGCGTGCCGTATTAGAAGTGGTGGAGACGTTATTGATATCCATCGTTTTGGTCGTTATCATTATATACATATTTTTCCGGAATTGGAGCATTGCATTTAGACCATTAATTGATATTCCGGTTTCATTGATAGCTACATTTTTCATCATGTATCTTTGTGGGTTTTCGATTAATGTACTGACATTATTGGCGATTGTTTTGGCTACAGGACTTGTGGTGGATGATGGTATTGTGGTAACCGAGAATATTTTTAAGAAAGTGGAAGAGGGGATGTCTCCGATAGAAGCTGCTATTAAAGGTTCTAATGAAATATTTTTTGCTGTTATCTCTATCTCTGTGACGTTAGCAGCGGTCTTTCTTCCAGTTATATTTTTGGAAGGATTTGTGGGAAGACTATTTCGAGAATTCGGTATAGTCATCGGCTCGGCTGTGCTGATATCCGCATTTGTATCGTTATCGTTGACGCCTATGCTGAATGCCTATCTGATGAAAGGAGGCGAGCAGAAACGTTCAAAATTTTACGACAGGACGGAACGGTATTTTGTAGCGATGAATAAAGAATATGAAGGTTCATTACGTAGTTTCTTACATAGAAAATGGTTAAGTGTTGCTATTATCGGTGCTTGTTTTGTTCTTATTTACTTTTTTTATCAGCTTTTACCAAAGGAGACCGCGCCGTACGACGATCGTAGTTATATTTCATTAAGGGCGACAGCTCCTGAAGGTGTATCTTATGATTATATGGACCGATTCATGACCGAGTTGACCATGTTGATAAATGACTCTGTTCCCGAGAAAAAGGTTAGTTTGGTTATCACTTCTCCTGGATTTGGTTCTTCTTCGGCCAATAGTGGTTTCGTTCGTCTCGGACTTGTACAGCCTGGAGAACGCGAACGAACGCAAGAGGAGATTGTCAATCAGCTTTCTAGGTTGACACGGCAGTATTCAGAGGCTCGGGTTGCTGTCTCGCAACAACCTACAATTGCGGTGAATAGAAGAGGAGGATCCCCAATTCAATACATTATCCAAGCTCCTAATTTCCAAAAATTGGAAGAGAAGATTCCTGAGTTTATGGAAGAACTGTCAAAGGACAAAACATTCTCTATGGTAGATGTCAATTTAAAATTTAATAAACCTGAACTATATGTACATATCGATAGGGAGAAAGCTCAAGCATTGGGAGTATCGGTATTAGACGTTGCGCAAACTTTACAGATGTCATTGTCCGGTCAGCGGTTTGGTTATTTTATGATGAACGGTAAACAGTATCAGGTGATGGGACAATTTGATCGAAAAGATCGGGCTACACCAATGGATCTTACCTCTATTTTTGTAAAAAATAAAGAAGGGAAACTGATTCAGCTCGACAATATAATAGAGGTGCAGGAGCATAGTAGTCCGCCTCAGCTCTATCATAATAATCGATATATGTCTGCTACGGTATCGGCATCACTAGCTCCAGGACAAAGTATGGGACAGGGCATTGAAGCTATGGATGCAATCAAAGAGAGGGTATTGGATGATAGTTTTACTACTGATTTGGGAGGAGAGGCTCGCGATTTTGTAGAAAGTGGATCCAATACGATGTTTGCTTTCGGTCTAGCCGTGCTTTTAATATTTTTGATTTTGGCGGCACAGTTCGAGAGTTTTGTCGATCCTATTATTATATTGCTGACAGTTCCTATGGCGGTGGGCGGAGCGTTATTTTCGTTATGGCTTTTCGATCAATCATGGAATATTTTTAGTCAGATTGGTACGATTATGCTTATTGGGCTGGTGACGAAAAACGGGATTTTGATTGTAGAGTTTGCCAACCAACTTCGTGAGGAAGGAAAGGAGAAATTTGAGGCAGTAGTTCTTGCAGCTGAGGCGCGTCTAAGACCTATTCTGATGACTTCTTTTGCTATCGCATTAGGAGCTTTACCAATTGCCCTTTCTTTTGGAGCAGCATCTACTAGCCGTATCGGTATGGGGGTTGTCATTGTCGGAGGAACGCTCTTTTCTTTGTTGTTGACCTTATATGTAATTCCAGGTTTTTATTTGATGTTTTCACGTAAGCGTAAACATCGTCCAGAATTTGATCAGATAGATGGCTAGTATGAAGTATTTAGCATTATTTTTTATGACTTGGATGTCATACAGTCTAGTTACGGCGCAGGAATTGTTGACTGTCCAAGATGCTGTTGAAGTAACTTTGGCAAATAACTATGATATCAAATTATCCGAGAATAATCGTCAAGTGGCGATGGAGAATGTGACCTACGGAAATGCAGGTATGTTGCCCTTGGTATCGGGAAATTTTACCCAAAGCAATAGTATACAGAATTCAAAGCAAACACAAAATGATGGGAATATCCGTGAATTGGATAACGCTAAGAATAATAATATGTCTTATGGTGTAAGTTTAGGATGGACCATTTTTGACGGTTTGGGTATGTTTTCTAGGTATGAATCCCTAAAGGAACTGGAGAAATTAAGCAGTGTTGAGGCTAAGGTCACACTTGTAACAATGGTCTCTGATGTGATTCGAACCTATTATAGCATTGTCGAACAGCAGAATTTGTTGGTAGCCCTAGATTCTAGTATACTGATTTCAAAAGAGAGATTGCGCACTGCTGAAAATCGTTTTTCTATAGGTAAGGCTTCTCGCTTGGAGGTCTTAAATGTACAAGTCAATTTAAATGAAGATGAATCTGCCCGACTTCGTCAGTTAGACCTTGTAAACAATCTCAAAACGGCTTTGAATGGTTTGATGGCACGACCATTATTAACTGAATTTAATGTCATTAAAGATGTGAACATCGATCAATCAATGGTATTGACGGATTTACTGAGCAAAGCGGCTATACACAATCCTGATTTGTTACGGGTGGGAATTAACAAGCGTCTTGCTGAGCTGGAGTTGAAAACCATAAAAGCAAACCGTTATCCTACGGTTAGACTGAATGGAGGATATAATTTTTCTGAATCGGAATCGAGTTTAGGTTTTGTTGCTAGATCTAATTCTAGAGGGCTTAATTATGGTGTTACTGCTTCCGTTAATATTTTTGACGGTTTTAATCAGAGACGTAATGAACGAGTAGCTAAATTAAAGATAGATAATGCCGATTTAGCAATAGAACAACGACGCAATGTGATAGAAACGGCATTGACGCAGGCTTTTCAGAGCTATCAGACGAGTTTGGCTTTAGTGCATATTGAAGAGGGAAATGAGCGTATTGCTAAGCAGAACCTAAATATTACGATGGATAAATACCGTATTGGAACAATTAGTGCTGTAGAGTTTAGGGATGCACAGCAAAATTTCATTAATGCAGTATCTCGATTCAACACGGCGAAGACCCAAGCAAAGTTGTCTGAATCCCTATTAAAAGAACTTGTCGGAACAATAGATTTCTTATAGTAACGATTGTGTTAGGCAAACGTTTTCGCAATTTAGGTCAAACGTTTGCGTTGTTTTTTCATTTCTTATTATGGTATTTATAGATTATTATTGTGATAGATAATATGAAATAAATGTCGTTATCTATAACCAATAACCCTTTAATAATAAATTGGTTATTCGACAATAGACTGTTTAGTTTGTTTTAAAATAGGTGATTTTAAGGGGGGCTTTGTGTCCCCTTTGATTTTTGAAGAAATAATAATCCTAAGATAAATATGAGTTCAAATAGAAGAGATTTTTTAAAGAAGGCGTCGTTCCTTTCTGCTGCAGCTATTACTTTACCTGCATTGAATAATGAAGCGCTGGCAGCGTCATCTTTTAACATGTGGGGATATGCCGCTCCTAAGATTGATAAGGTACGGATAGCCGTGATCGGTTTAGGAATGAGAGGTCCTGGGGCGGTGGATCGCTTATCTTATATTGAAGGGACAGAGATTGTCGCATTATGTGATAGGCATGCCGATCGCGTAGATAAAGCGCAAAAGATTCTGACTGGTAAAGGTCTGAAAGAGGCGAAATCTTATTCCGGAGATAATGGATGGGAGAAGTTATTAAGAGAAGAAGAGTTAGACCTTGTTTATATTTGTACTCCTTGGGAATTTCATGCACCGATGAGTATTGCAGCAATGAAAGCTGGAGCACATGTAGCGTGTGAAGTTCCAATTGGTCTAACAGTGAAGGAATGCTGGGAGGTTGTAAAAGTATCCGAAGCGACCAAAAAGCACTGTATGATGTTGGAAAATTGTTGTTATGACTTTTTCGAAATGCTGACCTTAAATATGACACGTCAAGGTATGTTCGGTGAGTTGGTACATGCGGAAGGAGCTTATATACATGATTTGTTGGATTTGAACTTTAACAGTAAAAATGGTTACGATAACATGTGGCGTTTACGTGAGAATATTAAAATGAACGGTAACCTTTACCCAACCCACGGTCTTGGTCCAATCGCACAATGTTTGAATATTAATAGTGGCGATCGTATGACTCACCTTGTTGCTATGCAGACTGCCGATTTTATGATGGGAGAGACAGCTCGAGAGATGGCGGCTAAAGACTCTTTTTACCAAGAGTTTGTTGGCAAGAAGTACCGCGGAAATATGGATACAACTTTGATTAAAACGGAGAAAGGTAAAACGATGATGCTTCAACATGATGTCACTTCACCTAGACCTTATTCACGTCTTCATTTGTTGAGTGGTACCAAAGGTTTTGCACAGAAGTACCCGAAAGAAGGTATTGCCTTTGGACACTCTTTTGTGAAGGAAGACGAGTTGAAAGGTTTGTATGAAAAATACACACCACAATTAATCAAGTTTATTGGAGAGCAGGCAAAACAAGTAGGGGGCCATGGCGGTATGGACTTTATGATGGATTGGCGTCTGATTGATTGTTTGAGGAATGGCTTACCAATCGATCAGCCTGTATACGAAGGAGCTTCTTGGTCAGTAATTGTGCCATTGAGCTGTGAATCTGTAGCTAAGAATAGTAGAACGGTTGCTATCCCTGACTTTACTAAAGGAAACTGGAAAACGAATAAACCTCACGATATTACGTTGAATGGAGGTGGAAGTACCGGTATTCGTCCAAAGGTGTCTAAGGATCAAAGTAAACAGTTGAAAGTAGATTAGGACATTTCATACCTAAACTTATTGAAAGGGAAGATTTCTACGGATATCTTCCCTTTTTTGTTGACTGTAAGAGCGGATGATACTACCTTTGAGCTATACTCTGAAACTGGCTTAAAGCCTCTTTTGGGGTACAGCCATAGTAGCTTTTAAATACTTTTATGAAGTGGGAAACACTATGATAGCCTAATAATACGGCCAATTCGTTGACATTATAGTTTTGTAATAGAAGCTTTTTAGCTTTTTCCATTCTTAGTTGTACGACATAAGCGTAAAGCGTAGTGCCATAGGCAGCTTTAAAATTTTGCTTTAGCTTCTTTTCATTCATAGAAAAAATCTTTGCCAGCTCGGCACTTGAAGGCGGCGTATCGAGATTTAGTATAAGGTAAGATTTTATTTTTTCTAAACTATTGGATGGTTGGGATGCGATTTCAGGGATATTGTCTCCATAGTGTGTCTGTTGATGTATGGTAAATAGTAGTTCTCGCAATTTAAGTTTAAAAAAGTGATACCTATGTTCAATTATATCTTTACTGTTTATCATATCCTCAATAATCTGTAGCATCTTAAGATCCATAGAAAGAGTTTCATTGGGCCTATTCTCAGGTGTTCTAGACAAGATGTATTGATGAAAAGTATCTTCGTTTATCCAATCTTCAGATTTTATGAGATTGATATAAAAATCGACGGACATTTTTATTATTATATAATGCAATGCCTCTCCAGGCTTGATAATGAGACTTCCCCCACCTCCGTCTGTATCTAAGAAATTCCGTTGTAGCATTCCTGCCCTATGGGTATAGGATTCATTGCCTGCTCCATTTTTTACGCTTGAATTTCCACTTAGATAAAAAAAGAAACGGACGTGCGGATTTTCTGCAGACCAATTATTGGTAAGGATAGTATCTGTATCTATTTGGGACTCGACAATGTGTAATCCCACAGAATGAAATATATCACAATGTATTGATACATGATTTTTCTTGTAGCTGAATACTTTATGCGTTAATATATCTTCTTTTAAATGAGTCCTTTCAACTATATCATCATGTACTACCTTTTTTATCTCAAGAATCTCTGATTTCAATCGCATGTTTTTATTTCGCTATTTTTTGTCCCAATTATCACTATTTGTTAATCGGTTAAGTAATTACATTTGCGAAGTTATTTATAATTAATCTAAATACCAATAGGGTTCTCGGAAATGAAAATAGATTTATCTGAAATCAAACAAGTGGTTCGCATAACATTGCTTTTTTCAATATTGTTTACAGGTGCATCTCTTTATGCTCAATCTCCAAAGAGGGAAATGGGTAAGATCATAGGATATGTAAAAGATACAGAAGGTAAAATAATCCAAGGAGCTACCGTTTATGTCCTTAATACGGCATATAGTACAGAAGTGGATAAGAACGGTCATTACGTATTGGTAGTTGGTTCTGGAGATTATGAGGTGATGAGCTCCGCTGTAGGCTTTATAGGTCAGCAAGCAAGAATTGCGATCGGTAAAGGCGAAAATAAGCACCAACAGTTTATTTTGAAAACGGATCCAAATACCGCTATAGAGCAGGTTGTAGTTCAAGGTAAGTCTGCAATTCAAGAGGTAAGGGAGACTCCTTACAACGTTGCCGTATTGGATGCTACAAAATTTCATAACTCTTCTATGGAGCTTTCGGATTTATTGAATAGAGCTTCAGGGGTTAAAATTCGACAAAGTGGAGGATTGGGATCAGCGACGTCTGTTAATTTGAACGGTTTTTCTGGCAGACATGTGAAGGTATTCATCGATGGTGTACCAATGCAGGGAATGGGTTCAGCTTTTCAATTGAATAATATCCCCGTTAATTTGGCCGAACGTATTGAAATATATAAAGGAGTGGTCCCAATTGAACTGGGCTCAGATGCTTTGGGAGGAGCAATCAATATTATTACCAATAAACGTAATAAATCCTATGCAGATGTATCCTATTCTTATGGTTCGTTCAATACGCATAAGACTAATATTAATGTTGGATACGCAGCAAAGAATGGATTTACCGTCCAATTAAATGCTTTTCAGAACTATTCAGACAATAACTATCCTGTCTATACACAAATTAAAGACTTTAAAACTAGCATTTTTACGATGGATAGTGTGTGGACAAGGGCCTTCCATAACAAATACCATAACGAAACAGCTATTCTAAAGACTGGCTTTGTGAATACAAGCTGGGCTGATCAATTTCTTATAGGCGTGACCCTCGGTAAAGAGTATTCTGATATTCAAAATGCCAACACTATGAAAATAGTATATGGCGAAAAATCGAGAAATGGTAATACTGTAATGCCTTCGTTAACCTATTCTAAGAGGGGTTTATTAACTGAGGGGCTGGATGTCATATTAACAGCTAATTATAATCATAATTATAATCAAAATATAGATACAGCATCAAGAGAATACAACTGGCTCGGTGAGTATCGAGAGACTAAAAATGTTGGTGAGGGAAGTAGGTCGTTAGCGAAGTTTTACAATGACAATGCTGTTGCTTCATTAAATGTAATCTATAAAATAAATCATCAGCATAGCTTCTCATTTAATGATAACTGGTCGACTTATGAACGTAAAAATGCAGATAATGCAGCGATTAAAGATGAATACTCTAAACCAGAAGATAAAGCAAATAATTATAAAAATGTAGCTGGTCTATCCTACAAATTCAATTACAATAAACGATGGGTCTCTACTGTTTTTGGAAAACACTACAAACAGAAAACATCAGGGGTAGTCAACGCCGGAGAAAGTGAATCGTTTCCAACATGGAAAAGAGTAACCGCAGAGGCCAGTGCTTTTGGCTACGGGGTGGCAACTACTTATTTTTGGAAAGGTTTTCAATATAAAGTTTCCTATGAAAAAGCATTAAGGATGCCATCTGACTCCGAGATCTTAGGTGATGCATTATTGGAGCGGGCAAATGCAGAGCTAAGACCAGAGAGAAGTAATGGTGTGAATATTGGAGCGTCTTATCAAAAAGACTTTAATGAAAATCATGCTATTTATATTGATGCGAGTGGTTTATACAGGGATGTCCAGGATTTTATCCGTCGTACGATCGTACAGCGAACTGGAGAAGCACAAAATGTAAATCACGGTAAAGTTCAAAATTTAGGGATAAATTTTGAAGGTAGATACTATTATAAGCGATTTTTATCAGCTGGAGGCACTTTAACGTACCAAAGTCTTATTAACAAAGAGTTGTATACCAATTATGGAGACAAGCAGTTGTCCGCGACTTATAATGACCGTGTGCCCAATCAGCCTTATTTATATGGCAATGGAGAAATTGAAGCGCGTTTTCGGGGCATTCATGAATCAACAGATTTATTGACCATAGGCTATAATCTAAATTATGTACACTCCTTTTATAGAGAATGGCCAAGTTTAGGGGATGTCAATACTAAACATACAATTGACGGTCAATTATCTCATGATTTTACAGCTTCCTATGCTATGAAAAGTGGACGTTATAACATTGCATTAGAGGGAAGAAATCTTACGGATCAACGCCTATATGATAATTATAGTCTACAAAAACCGGGGCGTAGTTTTGGTATAAAACTTCGATACTTTTTTATGTAATCTAATAAATAATTGAAATTAATAAATTATAATATAATGAGTTCTAAAAACAATGTATTTAAGGGTGCTATTGCGTTATTATTGTGCGGTAGTGTAATTAGCTGTTCAGATAAGAAAGTTATCGATGATGAACGTGAGTCTAATGATGTCGAGTTCTTTATTTCAGCTTCTGAAAGCGAAACTGCGAGCTATTTATTAGCGGTACCAGATATCACAACAAAAGAAAAGTTAACTATCAAAGGTAAAGGTATGGAGACTTCTGCATATGGGACTTGGTTATTTCCAACACCTTACGTTGGTATTGGATTGCAGTACCGCAAGGGAGACCCTGGAATTGGTATGGGAGTAGCATTGGGATCCAACGGTAAGATTACAAAAAGCGGTAGCGAGTTTCAGATTGTTTCAAGATTTACAACTTATGGTGTTTTTCAAGAAAAAGTATTATCTGTTGTGGAAGGAATTGTACAGCGCGATGATAAAGGTAATATGGATAATACCAAGTTGTATTCTACCTTCAATTTTATCGACCCGGCTAATAATAATGCAGTTACTACGGTAACTAAGAGTACAACAAATCTAACCGGGAATGGTGAGTATTCAATTTTATCCGGAGTAGTTCAATTTGGTACCAATAGCTTTTTAACAGCACTTGTGCCGAGACAATTCAAAGAAGGTTTAGATAGAGACGGAAAGCCTACCTTGGTTATGAGTGATACTCAATATCCAGATTCAGTTTGGATTGCTTCGTTTGACAAAGACCTCCAAATGACTAAATTGTACGGGGATGACCGTATTAGTTATGCCGCAGGAAGACATCGTTCACAATTTCTTAACACGATAGGGGCAGATGATGAGGGCAATCTTTATGCTTTCGCTCCCAAGAATGCAATTACTTCCAAGGCGAGTGGTGTTCTTAAAATAAATAAAGGCGCTTCAGAATTTGACAAAAATTACTATTGGAACCTTGATGCAGAGGTTGTGAAATCTGGCATATCAAGTAGTCCTTCTTTTAATAGTGTGCACCATGTAAGTGGAGATTATTTTATCATAGAATACTTAATTAAAGGTACTCATCCAATTGAAAAAGATGTACCTAGCTCTAATGCGCTCGCCATTGTTAATGTGCGTACAAAAGAGTTTAAATGGGTAAAAAACATTCCAGATTATAACTACTATCCTAAGTTCCACACTCCAATTGCCGACGGTGGTAAGTTTTATGTACCCGTAAAAGAAGTAGATAAATTGCCAGCAATCTATATTATTGACCCTGTCACAGGTCAAGCAACCAAAGGTCTAGAAGTAGATGCTAAAGATATTAATGGTATCGGCAAGCTTCGTAAAAAGTAGATAATTCCCTATAAATGAATATTAAAAATAGTAGGATTATATCTTCTGTTTGTAATATTTATTTTTATATCATCCACAAGAATATCAATTATGAAACGTCATTTTCTTATAGCCCTATTTTTAGCGGCTTGTTACTTCAATGCGTCTGCTCAACAGACCGTCACTTTTAAACATTCTAAAGGCGAAACCAAGGTTGCAGCAAATCCAAAAAAAGTGTTGATTATGGACTTGAGTGCTTTGGAAACATATAATGAACTGGGGATTCCGGTTGCAGCAACTGTCGATCAGGTTCCAGAATATTTAAACGAATATAACGATACAAAGTATATACGGGTCGGGAATGTCAAAACACCAAATATGGAAGCTGTAGCTGCTCTAAAGCCTGACTTTATCATTACTGGTGGCAGAATGGGTAATTATTATGATTCTTTGTCAATGGTAGCGCCTACTATTATTTTCGGCACAGAATCAGATGATTTCTGGGGTTCGTTTGATCAGAATGTCCGTGATATTGCTAAACTACACGGTAAGGAGAAAGTAGCTGAGGCAAAATTAAAAGCTCTACATAAAAAAGCTTCGATTGTACAGGCTAGAGCAAAGGTAGATCCAAAGAAAACAGTCTTAGCAATGCACATGAACGGACGTTTGATGCCTAGCGGTCCCAATTCTCGTTTCGGATTTTTGTATGATGCTTTGGATTTAAAACCTGCATATATACCAGACGCTGGAGTGACTAATGCTCCTAGAGGTGGTGAGCGTCCTCAAGCTCCTAAATTGGTAGATATCAATCCTGATTACTTATTTATTTTTGACCGTAATACAGGTATACAAGGTGTAATGCCAGATGTTAATGATATTATTAATGATGATATTAAAGCTACGCAAGCTTTTAAAGATGGTAAGGTGTTTATCCTTCCAGGATGGATTTGGTACCTTTCTGGTAGTGGGTTGACTTCTGTCGACCAAAAGGTTACAGAAGTTGGAGAAAAACTTTACAACATAAAGTTCTAAAACCAACTCTTCTTAAAATAAAAAGCCCGCTATAAGCGGGCTTTTTATTTCTTTATAAGATTTTGGTGGGGTAATAGTCTGATTAAAGACCGGAAAATATAAAACCATTTTATCGATAAAAATGTTAAATTGGACTCGGAATGACCTAAAATATGGAGTACAAAGATATTCAGGATGATGAATTGCTGTTTCGGATTGGCAACGGCGACCATATAGCCTATGATGAAATCTATCGGCGCTATTGGAGTACTATGTTTCAATCTGCTTACAATTTACTGAGGGAGAGGGAGGTTTGTATGGATATTGTCCAAGATGTTTTTATTTGGTTGTGGGAACACCGTAGTAATATTAATGTCCGATCACTGAAACCTTACCTACTAGTAGCCGTCAAATTTAAAGTAGCAAATTATATCAAAAAGGGAAAAGTCCGTTCTTCTTTTTTTGATGAATTACAGAGAATAGGGGAACCTGTTGAACTACTTGAAGAAAGTATAGAGGTGAAGCAACTTTTAGAAATCATTAATTATTTCATTGGCCAACTTCCGGAAAAATGTCGAGAAATATTTTTGATGAGTCGTCATGAACATTTAAGTAATAAGGAAATTGCAGAACGATTAGGGATATCTATTAAGACAGTTGAGAATCAGATGACTATAGCTTTAAAGAAAATGAAAACCTCCTTGGGGAAAATCTCTTCGATTTTTTTATTGTTTTTATAATTCTCTCATATAATTAGCCCCATTTTTCCTGATTATTTTAGGAACCTAGCGATACAAAGGGACGTTTTTAATTTTTTTGAAAAAAAAGTCACTGCCTCTTTGGGGGGAACGCTCTAGTTAGTTGCCCTACATATATAAGCCCCTATTATGAATCAGGAGAAATTCAAACAATTAGTAGTAAAAATCAGTAATGGCACCGCTTCCCAAAAAGAGATTGCGTTGTATAGTTACTACTATGATCAGTTTCAGAATGAAGAAGCTTGGGACGAAACTGTACTTGGAAAAAAAAGTGATATGGAAAGTGAAATACGTAAGCGTATTCACAAAAGAACGCTTGGGTATGGACCAAAGTTTGTAAGGTTTCCCGTTGTCAAAATTGCGGTTGCTGCCATGCTTTTAATAATGGGCTCTGTATTATTTTTTCTTATGAATCAACGTGTGGATTTGAAACAAAATCAGTCTCTTGTTGAAAACCAAAATCAGGACGATGTTGAGCCAGGGACGACCAGGGCGATATTGATTTTAAGTGATGGCCGTACGTTGGATCTCGATGCATCACAGAATGGAATATTGGCTAATCAAGGTGATGTTCAGGTTGAAAAAAATGAGGATGGACAGGTCGCTTATATTACCAATAGTGATAAACATGCTTCTGCAACAGTTTTTAATACCATTAAAATACCTAAAGGGGGACGCTATCAACTTAAACTTCCAGATGGTACCAATGTATGGCTTAACTCTGCAAGTTCGTTGAGGTTTCCGGTTACTTTTTCCGAAAAATCAAGAGTTGTTGAACTTGATGGAGAGGCTTATTTTGAGGTGGCTTCTTTGCAAGATCGGATTAATTCTAAAAGAAAACCTTTTATTGTGAAGACTATTTCCCAAGAAATAATTGTATTGGGAACACAGTTTAACGTAAATGCTTATCGGGATGAGGGCATAACAAAAACAACGTTATTGGAAGGAAAGGTCAAGGTTTTTTCAGTTAATCAAGAAAAAAGCGAAATATTAAATCCAGGTCAGCAATCACTTCTTTTACCAGAGGGAAATATTCGTGTTTTAGAAAAGGATATTGATGTAGAGGAGGTGATGGCATGGAAAAATGGAGTTTTTTATTTTAACAATACAGAGTTGTCTGTCATTATGAGGCAACTTGCGAGGTGGTACGATGTAGAGGTAGATATTAAAAATATTCCTCTGAAGAAATTTAATGGAGAACTACCTAGAAATGTAAAATTATCTCAAGTTCTTCAGATGATGGAAAAAACAAGTGGTCTTAAATTTAAAGTGGAAGGAAGGAGGATATTAATGATAAAATGATACATCTCATGAAAACAAAATGCCTCCAAATATGAAAAATGGAGGCACGGAAGCGAGAGTGGTGGAACACTTTCGTCTTCAGAGTTTTGTTTTCAAGAAGAACACCTGCTAAGTAATTCATCTATTAACTTTAACCTATACAAATGTATGAATAATAATATTTGTGGCAAGGGATTGTATACCAAT
This sequence comes from Sphingobacterium yanglingense, assembly GCA_040395455.1. Lineage (GTDB taxonomy): Bacteria > Bacteroidota > Bacteroidia > Sphingobacteriales > Sphingobacteriaceae > Sphingobacterium > Sphingobacterium yanglingense_A. The sequence goes on from JBEBQJ010000032.1 coordinate 13,375, forward strand.
TATAAAGACTATTTCCCCGCCCGCAAAATGTCGAAAATTTTATTGACCATGAAGCTTACTGTATTATTCGCCCTTTTTGGCTGTTTGCAGATACAGGCGTCCGTCTATTCTCAGAGTGTGAGTTTATCGGTAAATAAGGTACCGTTGGAAGGCGTCATTAAAGAAATTCGTAAACAGACAGGGTACTCATTTTTTTATGATGCAGAGTATTTGAGAGCCGCTAGACCGGTAAGTCTTAATTTACAGAATGTTTCCTTGAAAAATGCCCTTTCTAAGATATTTGAAGGACAGGAGTTTACTTGGGAACTTCAGGACAAAACCATATTAATTAAGGCAGTTAATGAAGCCAAAACTCCTATAGTTTACAGGAAGCAGCAAGATATCTTAGTACGAGGCAAAGTCACTGACGAAAAAGGAAAACCATTAGCGGGAGCTTCCGTTAACGTTACAGGTGAAAGGGATCGCAAGTTAGTTGATGCTAACGGAGATTATAAAATTAGTGTTAAAAGCCAACAGGCTGTGTTAGTTTTTTCTTACGTCGGTTTCAAATCAAAAGAAGTCCAAGTGGGAAATCATAATATCTTGAACGTAGTTTTAGAATCCGCTATACAGGATTTGGAAGAGACTGTTGTTGTAGCTTATGGCACGGTAAAAAGAGAGGATTTGACAGGTTCAGTAGGAACCGTGAAAGTTGATGAAATAGCGAAGGCACCAGTTACTACTTTCACACAGGCTTTAGCTGGGCGGGTAGCAGGACTACAGGTTTCTACAGGGGAGGGACAGCCAGGAATGTTACAGAATATCGTTATAAGAGGTCCAGGTTCCTTAACTCAAGATCCTTCTCCGCTTTATATCGTGGATGGATTTCCTGTTGAAGATTTTGATCCGTCTGTGTTAAACTCTAATGATATCGAATCTATCAGCGTGTTGAAGGACGCTTCAGCAGCAGCATTGTATGGATCTCGAGCTGCTAACGGAGTCATTGTTATTGAAACGGTGAAAGGAAAATCAGGAAAACCGCAAGTCGCATTAAATGCAACTTATGGACTTCAAAGCGTGAGAAAAAAAGTTAAGGTAATGGATGCCTACGAATTTGTAAAGTATCAAGACGAATTTGACTCCTCAATAGCGGGTAAAAGGTATTTGCAAAATGGAAAGACGATTGATGATTACAAGGGGATAAAAGGCGTAGATTGGCAAGATAGACTTTTTCAAACAGGTCGGCTACAAATGTATGATTTTTCCGTTCGAGGTGGTAACTTGTATACACAATATGCATTGTCTGGTTCTTTGTTTGATAATGAGGGGATTATATTGAATACTGGGGCAACGAGAAAACAAGGGAAAGTCTCTTTAAATCATACCTTTTCTGATAAATTAAAAGCAGGGACTACTATCAACTATTCGTACAATCAAACCTATGGGGCTCAAGCTTCACAGCAAGCTATGGGGGCCTCGACCAACTCCAACTCTATATTTTACCCAACGTTTGGTTACAGGCCGATTTCTGGACGTGATGATATCGACCTAGCAGACGATAATGTAGATGATTTGGTCGATCCAAATTTCCCTAATGAAACAAGGGTAAATCCTGTTAAACAAGCTGAAAACACTTATTCAAAGCAACAAAATCGATCTGTGTATATCAATGGTTTTATTAGTTATCAGATTAGCAAGGAATTGTTATTTAAAGCGACAGGAAATGTCCGCGATATTACCAGAGAAGATGAAAACTTTTATAATTCTAAAAGTCCGCGGGGATTAAAGATTCCTAGGAATGACAAAGGGGTCCAAGCTAGCGTTAGGAACTTTACAACCGATGGTTGGCTTAATGAGAATACTTTAACGTTTAACAAAGCCTATTCTAATAAGCATAGGTTGAATGTCTTATTGGGATTTTCTGTAGCAGGAGGCAAGAGTAAAAACTATGGTATGGAGGTGATGAATATTCCAAATGAAAACCTTGGGATGTCAGGAATTAGTGAGGGGACTCCTTATTTAGTCCGTTCTGGAAGTAGCAATTATACCATGGCCTCTTTCTTTTCGAGAGTAAATTATAATTATAAATCCAAATATTTATTGACAGGTACATTTAGAACAGATGGGTCATCTAAATTTCCCCCAGGTAACAAATGGGGATACTTTCCTTCAGGCGCATTTGCTTGGAATATAGATAAAGAAAAGTTTTTTAAACAAGTAAGATTCATGTCATCAGCGAAGTTAAGAACGAGTTGGGGATTGACAGGAAATAATCGAGTGAGCGATTTTGGTTATCTTCCTAATCTTGCATTTCCTACTATAAGTTCATACTCCTTTAATAACGGGATTCCTACTAAAGGAGCTGTACCTGATGAAAATGGCTTGGGTAATGATAGGTTAAAGTGGGAAACAACAGAGCAGGTAGATATAGGAGTAGACTTAGGCTTTTTTAAGAAGCGTATTGAACTGACAGCTGACCTGTACCGTCGAACAACACGTGATATGCTTTTACATGCAGAATTGCCTTATGCCACATCATACAGTCGAGTATATCAAAACATAGGCAAACTGAAGAATGAAGGCCTTGAACTCAGTCTGAATACAAAAAATATTGTTGGTAAAGAGTTTTCTTGGGAAAGCAATATCAATATTAGTTTTAATCGGAATAAAATATTAGCCTTGACGAGAGGACAAAAGGAAATGTTTAAAAACAACGCCTTCCACTTTCAATATACAGAGTCTTTTAATGTGTCTAGGATAGGCGAACCTGCTGGGCAATTCTATGGCTATCAATGGATCGGTAATTATCAATACGATGATTTTGATGAGGTTGCTCCAGGTAAGTTTGTTTTGAAAAATGATGTGTCTGATAACGGTAGTCCAAGGGAAAATATACAGCCAGGAGATATAAAATATAGAGATGTAAATGGTGATACAAAGATTACTGATGATGATAAAGTGATAATAGGAAGGGCTTTGCCTAAACACTATGGAGGTTTTAATAATAATTTTTCCTATAAAAATTTTGATTTAAATGTGTTCTTTCAGTGGTCTTATGGCAATCATATCTATAACGCCAATAGGATTATTTTTGAAGGCAATAGTATAATGTTAACTGATATGAATCAGTTTGCTTCATATCAAGATCGTTGGACACCTGACAATCAAAATAGTCCAAATTATAGGACGAGAGGTGGTGGTCCGGTGGGTTTCCAATCTTCCCGGGTACTTGAAGATGGCTCCTATTTGAGACTAAAGACAGTAGCATTGAGTTATAACTTGCCTACTAAAATCGTTAAAAAAATGAGCTTAAACACATTGTCGGTGAGTCTATCCGCTCAGAATTTACTCACATGGACCAATTACACGGGCTTTGATCCTGAAGTTGCTGTACGTAATAGTGTATTGACACCAGGACTCGACTTTTCTGCTTATCCCCAAAATAGAACATTTGTAGCGGGAGTTAAAGCATCATTTTAACAAATTGAGATAAGAGTATGAAAAAAATAGTTTTAAAGGTGGTTTCTGTTACGGTAGTATTGATACTAGGAGCTTGTAATAAATTTTTAGAAACAGAACCTACAGAATTCTTCGCGCCATCTACATATTATCAGACAGAAGAACATCTTGATTTTGCTTTAGCAGGCGTGTATGATATGCTGGGGTCGACTAAGCTTTATGGCGCGGAATTGCACTCTAGACATAATATGGAAGCAGACGAAGGTTTTTGGAATTCATCTGCATTGGTAACAGGGAGGTCCGTACATAATTTTACGGCGAACGACCCTGATATTAGGCTTTTTTGGAAGTACCTATATCTAGGTGTAGGTCGAGCGAACACATTATTGGCAAATGTCGATAATAATCAGGAGATAGATGAAAAATATAGAGACCGTGTGCGTGGAGAAGCATTGTTTTTAAGAGCATACTATTACTTCCTTTTAGTGCAGAATTTTGAGAATGTCCCACTATACCTTTCGCCAGTTTCTAATCACGAGCAAGTGGATGTTCCAGCGGTTTCCGCTAAGGAAATCTATGAACAGATTATTTCGGATATGGAGACAGCCGAGAAATTAGTGAAGCCTATAGAAGAACTGAAATATGGAGGAAGAATAAGTAAATCAGCTGTAAGAGGTGTCTTAGCAAGAGTTTGTTTAAATATGGCAGGCTATCCTGTGCGAGATGTAACTAAATACGAACTTGCAAGTTATTGGGCTAAAAAAGTTATCGATGACGCGAATGCCAGTCACCAGTTGAATGAAGACTACACGGATATTTTTATCAAATATGCCCGTGATGAATACGATATAAAGGAAAGTATTTGGGAAGTTGAATTTTGGGGCACAGGAGCCGAAGGTTTTCAGGAAACGGGCTATGTAGGTTCTTGGATAGGAATTCGAAATTCGTATGAAAATGGAATTGGATATTCCTTTGGACGTATACTGGCTACAGGTAAGCACTATCGCACGTATGAGGCAGGAGATTTAAGAAGGGATTGGAACATTGCCCCTTTTGCCTATACCCCTACAGGGACAAAGACTCCGTATCCTGCTAATCCTCAGCCTTCGAGGTTGTATGAGAGAAATGCAGGTAAGTATAGGAGAGAGTACCAAGTTCTCACCCCAAAATCCGGGCAGCAAACACCTATTAATTTCCCATTGCTCAGATATGCGGATGTATTGTTGATGTTTGCGGAAGCTGAAAATGAGATACATAATGGCCCTACTATGGAGGCATTGGAAGCTATTAACTCGGTAAGAAGGCGGGGGTTTGGGAATTTGAAGCAGGGAGCTACAAATGTTGGAGCGAATGATCTTTTAAGTGGTATGAGTAAATTTCAGTTTTTTCAGGCTATTGTTGACGAGCGTAGCAGAGAGTTATGTTATGAAGCTTTGCGTAGACCCGATTTGATACGTTGGGGGATATTTGTAGAAACAATGAAGGAAACTCTAGCGCAGATAAATGCTGACCTTGGCTCAACTGCATGGCAAGGATTGACATATAAAAATGCTTCCGCTAAATACGTTATATATCCTATTCCTTCATATGAGTTGGAACTCAATAAGGCACTGGAACAACACCCCCTTTGGAAGTAAAGTGATAGCTATTTAGTATAAACAGTTTAATGAAGAGAAATATGCATAGTATGTTAAAGATGATGTTCTCATACACCATATTCAGTGCACTATTCACACTGTCTTTATATGGATGTGGGAAAGAAATTGGTAAGATCGCCTTGGAGTCTGAACCAAATACGAATGAAATCAACCAGCCTATTGGAAATTTGACTTCCTCGGGGGATCTAGTGAATCTAGGCCCCCAGGTATTCGAGCGCTCTATCAGCGGAAGCCAATTCATAAAGGATGGAAATAATGACTTATGGATATATACCGTTTCAACAGGTACTCCGGCCCGCTTGTTGGGATATAAAGTGGACGGGGTAACCACGGTGCCACAAGTAAGTGTACCTTTAACTGGTGCAACTGGATCTTGGACGGTTATTCAGGCGACAGATGGATGGTTATATGTGGGGACGACGAATGGAATTATATTCAAACATCAACCAGGCACAGGGGTGGTCGAAAACCTTGGGATAGCTTTATCCGGAGAAAGTTACGTTTGGGAGTTAGTGGCGGGTAAAAATGGAGAGATATTTGGTACGACTTATCCGGGTGCAAAGGTTTTTAGATACCATCCCAATTCGGGGTTCCAAGAGGTCAGTGGGGGAGCGGTGAAGGCAGGTGAAAACTATGCTAGAAGCATAGTGTATCATAAATCCTCTGATAAACTGTATGTAGGAGTTGGCTCTCATACGGGGTTGATTAAGTTGGATCCAAGGACCTCAGCGAAAAATGAAATACTTCCGTTAGCAGATCAGGGACTAGCTGGATTCGTTTATTACCTCGGCATGGTAGAAGGAATAGCTTCAGGTGACAAAATTTTGGTTACAATAACGGGCACGACCGGAAATAATAAGACTTTGTTCTATGATATTAATACGGGGAGCTACGTTCATCAAATAGGTGTAGTCGTGGCTAAGACAGTAATCAAATCTCCAACCAGTAATATCATATATTTTACCAATTCTTCTTCTTTATATTCTTGTGACTTAGGAAATAGTCCGTTTAAGTTAGTTGCATTAAATAAAAGTAAGAGTGCATTGGCGACGACTTGGTTAGATAATAATCGGTTGTGCTACCTTACTGGAGAAGGAAAATTGATTTATTACAATGTAAATACGAAGAATATTTCTGAAACTACGTTGGAAATACCTCCAGAGCCAATTAGTATCAATACAGTAGCGTACGGTCCGGATGGAAGAATATGGACAAGTGGTTATCCCATAGGGAGTAATGCCGCATATAATCCTTCTACAGGACAAACGGATATGTTCCAAGGGCTATCACAGAGCGAGAGTATTAGCTCGTTTGGTAACGATATTTACTTTGGAGTTTATTCGGGGGCAAAGTTCTATAAGTATAACACCACGCAGCCTTGGGATATAAGCAATAATCCCAAGTATTTAGGTAATATTGCCGGACAAGACCGTCCTTTTGCTTATGCTGGTGTGCCAACTCAAAACAGAATGTATTTTGGTACAGTTCCAGGCTACGGGATACTAGGTGGAGCGTTGGTAAAATACGATATTTCATCAGACAATCTATCGAGTACTAGTCCTTTGATTGCTAACCATTCTATTGTAAGCCTGTTGTATTCAGGCGGAGAACTCTATGGTGGAACTTCTGTGTGGGGTGGATTAGGTATACAGCCAATAGCCACCGAAGCGAAATTATTTATCGTAAATCCAGTTACAGATTCAAAGGATTTGGAAGTGGTTCCTGTTGCTGGAGCAAAAGCGATTACAGCCTTGATGAATGGTCCTGACGGTCATGTTTGGGGGATTGCAGACGGAACACTTTTTATCTTCGATAAGACTAATAGAATTCTTGTTTCTACTCATGAATTGTTCTCGGTATCAGCAGAAGTAAAGTCAAAGCATGTTTGGAAAAATGCAGCTTTGCTTTTACATCCGTCTGGTCGAATTTTTGGCGTGGCGTACGGTGAGCTGTTTGAACTGAATCCCATTACGAAAGCAAAAACAGTAATAAGTAATCAAGCATCCAATGCTTTGACAATGGATGCTAACGGCGATTTGTATTTCCATAGGGGAGTCAATTTGTGGAAGTACACGCCTTGATAGCAAAGCAAGACAATAATAATTTGAAGGTTTATTTTTATTTAAATAATGAGATATGAATTTTTTTATAAAAATGCTTATTAGTACTGCTGTACTCTTAGGAGCTTGTACTAAAGGAGAAGCTCCGGTGAAGCCAGAAGATGATGAGGATATAGAAGTGATTGAAAAAAAACCTTTTGATGTGAAGTTGGAAGGAAAGACAACTTTTAAGGTTGGAGAAAGAGTGGTTTTTACCATTGAAGGGGCTACAGAATCTATAGATTTCTTTTCAGGGCAAGACGGACATCAGTACGAGTACAGAGAAGGAAAACCTGGAGCCTCTGGAATACGGTTGAATTTTGGGCTTCACACTGCTACCCCTGAATTGAGGGCTTTATCCTTGATGGTGTCTACAGATTTTAATGGAGATGTAAGTAGTTTTGAGAATGCTACCCATGCCGAACAAAAGTGGATTGATGCAACAGATAAGCTTCAATATCCTCCAAAAGCAAGTACCTATAGTGATGTTGGTCCTATAGATTTATCGGATTTTACTGTTGTCGGAAAGCCATTTTACTTCGCAATAAAACATGTGACAATATTAAACAATGTCGGCGGTGAAGTGGCTTGGACTATCCGTAACCTGGATTGGGTTTCTGTTTTAGAAAATAAGGAAGAACAAATTGCAACGATGAAATTAGATAGGCCAAATCTTTTTGGTTTTAATGTAGTACATCAGAATACCCAGTACAAGACTGTTGTGTCTCAAAGTGAGGCTAAAAAAGATAATATTGACAGGTTCGCTATCACAGGTAACAAAAATGCTGTGAGGGCTGAAACGTGGATTATCAGTAAAGAGTTTTCGGGTATTCAACAGATAATGGGCGAAAAGCATAGGTCAGTTGCTATCCAATCTGTCGGTAATTCTCCTCTGAAGAGTTACGGACATCTTTATACGACTCCAGGTACTTATACTGCCCACTTTATCGCGACTGTGTTGGATGAAAATGAACGGATAAAAGAAGAAGTTAAATCCGTAGCATTTACTATTGAACCGTAAATCAATTTGAAATAAATCATAATTAATTAACATTTAAAAACAAAAATCATGAGAATCAAAATTATCACCGTCTTTTTTTCAGTTTTCTTTACTTTGAGTCTTGTCAATGCACAAACACAATCGTTTAGTTATTATTCAAAAGAGACATTAGATGCAATAGGCGCAAGTGTCGAGCAACAAGCAAAAATTGGAGAAATAAAGAAAAATACAGAAACACGAATTCGTGCTGTCAAAAGAAATGAGACTCTTACAGAGGAACAGAAAAAGGAGCAATACAAAATCATTTACGGTGAAGGTGGAAAACTATATAATGAAGTATTGACCAAGGAACAACGGGAGAAAGTGAATGAAGTTCGTAAAGAGTTTGAGAAAAAGGCCAAATAATAGCGCCTTTGACGGAGGAATTATATAGCTCCGTTTAAAACTCTATTAGCAATATGAACAGACGCGTCCGTTCATATTGCTAATAAATGTAAAAAAGTATTGTCCAAGAGTTTAGCTGTTTACAATTCGACTGGATATTTATAGGAATAGTCGATAAAAGGAAATTGTATTTCAGCGGATAATACAATAGATACTTTCAAAATATTGCTGTAACAACATAATATAGAACCTAAATAATAACAATGTGAACTCTATTTAATGAGTTCTACGATTAATATAAATAATTAAAAGGGAAATGAATTTGAGACTTTTGAAGGGAATAGTATGTTTTTTTGCAATGTTCTTTTGTTTATTTAAACTGAGTGCACAGACTAAAAATGCATTTAGTTATTATTCAGAAAGCACTCTAAATGCCATCAAGGCAAGTGATGAACAGAGAATTCAAATTCAATCACTCAGAGAAATTACAAATATCCAGGTTAAAGAAATCAAAGATAATGATAGATTATCTGGGGAAGAAAAGAAAGCCAGGTATAAAGAGGTTTACTCAAAAAGTGGAAAAGACTATTATGAAATCATAACAGCTGAACAAAAGGAAGTCATTAAGCGATTGTTGAAAGAGATACAGGATCAAAAGCAGAGAGAAGGTGTTACACCTGTTACTGATAGTTCAAGTTATAACAATAAGTACTATCAGCAAAGAATGACTTTTTTCCGTTCGTCAGAGCCTATTAAGAATACTGTCATGTTTTTAGGAAGTAGCAGTGCAGAGAGGGGGCTTTGGAATGACCTCTTCCCTGGTATAGCTGTATCTAATAGAGGGATAGGAGGAGATAATACTTTGGGGGTATTGGCTCGATTAGATGAGACAGTTAGTCTGGAGCCCTCGAAGGTATTTTTGTTTATTGGGACGAATGATTTGGGAAGCAGGGCTTGGCCTGTGAATTTTGTGTATGATAATTATTTGAGGATAATAGAGCGATTTAGAAATGAGTCACCGAAAACACAACTATATATTGTGTCGTTGCCCATTAATGAGGATGTAGTAACTAGTGAAAGATTCAAAGGGAAATCTGTTTATTTAAAACAGTTCAACGAAAGATTGGGAAGCCTCGCAAAGCAAAAAGATATTGTCTTTATAGATTTTTTTTATCAGATACTTGGTGAAAAAGGTGTTTTGAAGGCACAATATACAACTGACGGAATTCACTTAACTCCTCAAGGATATGAAGTTATGGCCGAATATTTTAGACAAAATAAGTTCTTGTAATTAGGACTTATTTCAGTGTTTCCTGCAGATACATTTCATCTGGTTAATGAAGATTGATCATTTTAAATAGAATGGTTAATGTTCTGGTCTTGTTCAAATTGCCAAATATAAAGAACGCAATAGTAAATATAAAATGAAAATGTATTACAAAATTGTTATCAAGATTTCTATTCTATTTTGCGCTATAATACCTGTTTTTTTTTCATTACATGCTCAAGAGGCAGGATTGTTGGACGATGGCAGATGGCTTTCTAAGATTAATAAAGAGCATCCGCGAATTTTTATCAACGAGAAAATATTGAATGATATAAAAGCAAATGTTAAGAATGGCCTAGGAATAGAGTTTGAAAAACTGAGACGAGAAGTCGATGAATTGCCTTTCGAGGCACCGGTTATTATGAATACCCATCTCTATATACAGAATGAAGATGGGAGTATTAAAACAAATAAAGTAGCAGAGCAGGGGCAAAAACTTTTCAGGTTTAATGGTGGAGACCAAGCTGTTAAAATAGCGTTAGTTTACTTAATCACTGAAGACCCTAGATTGGTTAAGAAAGCAGTCAATTACATTAAACTTGCGAACTATGTTTTTCAGTGGACCGCAAGTAAGAATATTTGGGTCGATTTAACTGGTCATGTCCGTATTAATGCACTCACGGCATATGATTGGATTTGTTCGGCGCTCACATTGGAGCAGAGAAGAGAGTTATTGTTGCCCATAATAGATTATGTCTCTAGATCCCAGAGTAATGGGGGATATACTTTTAGAAGAACGTTGGGGAGTGCTATAGATGGTAATTATGGGGAGAATGCGCTTCAATGGTTTGCAGGATTAGCCGGCTATGGAGATGGTGTAGATGATGAACGTTCAGAAAGAATGTTAAAAGAAGGTGCTAAACTATTTGTGGATATGATGAATCATCGAGAGAAGATATCAGGCGGTTCAGGTTTACTTTCTTCATCTACTGTTTCCTATTCCTTCTTTAATTATCCTTACTCAACTTTTAATTTTTTCCATACTTGGAAGTCTGCGTTTAATGAGGATATTACAGATTATTGGAAGCAAATGCTTGATTTTCCGAATTGGTTTGACTGGGCTGCGATAAATTTATCAGCTAGCGGAAGAATGTTGTTTCATGGGATTGGGGACATTGGTCATTCTGACAATCAGCTTAGGATGGATGATTTGTATACCCATATGGCGCAGGTGGCTCACTTTTATGGAAGTCGTTACCCCGAAAAAGTGGGAAAGGCTTATGCTGTACAGGCAGCCTTGCCTAGTGACAAAAGAAAGATACTCGATAGTTTTTTTCCTTTTTTACCTTTTATTCTTACGGACTTTGATGCAGGGAATGTAAAGAGAGTCCATAACCTGGATTATGGACGGTATTTTTATAACGCTAATTTTGGTCTTTTACTTATGCGTTCTGGTAAAGGTGATAGAGACACTTATGCTAGCTTTAGATTTGGTGCAGATCAGATAAATCACCAACATTATGACGACCTTAGTTTTGTTATTTACAAGGAGAATTTTTTGGCCTTGGATGCAGGGAGTCGGACAGAAACAGATCATCACCATAATTTCGCGCCTCAAAGTGTCGCTCACAATACTATTCTAATCCACGAGCCTAATGAACCTATGCCCGATTTTTGGAAATCATGGAGCTACGTTTCTGATGGGAGTACTTATTATAACCATGGAGGTCAAAACTACAAAGACAAATCTGTTCCTTTAGCATTACAAAGTACGGATGACTTTATCTATGCAGCCGCAGACGGAACAAAAAATTACTCCGATGTCAAAGGGAGAGAGGTGATACGACAGTTTGTCTACTTAAAACCCGATATATTCGTTATTTACGATCGAGTTGTTTCTGTTAAGAAAGGTCAAAAAAAAGAGTTTTTATTACATTTTCAGGAGAAGCCTATTGTCATTAGTAATAATCAATGGAAAGCGACTCATGGAGGAAGTTTATTCGTAACTACCCTACTTCCGGAACGTCCAAACTATAGTCTTGTCGGTGGGGTAGGAAGGGAGTTTGAAGCTTCTGGCAGAAACTGGGAATTACCCGGGGGGGCAGATTGGGACAAAAACATGAAGTTGACAGGAAAGTGGAGGTTGGAGGTAAGCGATACCGAAGAAAAAGATCAAACGTTCTTTTTACATGTTTTAAAAGCTAACAACTCTGGTGTCGGGCAACGGATTACTCAAACATTAAAGAGAGAAGGAAAATTTGATTTGGTATTTATTACCGATGAGCAAGGAAATAAATGGGAGCTATCCTTTAATAGGACAGGGGGAATTGGGCTTCATCTTAAAATGACTGATAAATTAGGACAGTTAAGACACGATTTATCATTAGACAATAGCATAGAAAAAATCAATTAGTATGATGACTAGTTTAAAGAAACCTTTTTTGAAATTATCCAGTATAATCCTGGGAGTATGTTGCATTATTAATTTGAATGTATTTGCACAAGATTATAAATCATTGATTTCACAGGATGATGAAAAGAAGAGACTGGATAAATATGAACTGGAGTTGGAAGATTATTTAAAAACTTATCTAGTTGACGAATATGATACGAGGTCATTAAATTATTGGAATCGAGATTATTCAAGTATCCCATCTTATATCCGAAGTTTAGAACCTAATATAATGCGGTGGAGCAGTGTGGTTATTAAACCTCCTGTTTTAAGAAAGTCAGGGGCGATTAAACGGACTCCTTATGATTTTGAGCAGTTGAATGGAGAATGGTTACAGCTTCCATTGGGCGATATTTCTGCTCAGGGGATATTAGTAGTTCCCAAGACTGCATCAAAAGATAATCCAGTACCACTCGTTATAGTTCAACATGGGGCAGGGAGTAGTCCCGAACGTCCCTTTATTGCGGATGGTAAAAGTTATTATGCGTATGCCAAAGCATTGGTAGAGGCAGGATTTGCAGTATTATCGCCGTTAAATTTGAGAGATATCTCAAAAAGGAACAATATTGAACGCTATACGCGATTGGCAAATATTTCTTTGCCTGGTATAGAATTCTCAAGAACTCAATGCTTGCTGGATGAGATTCTTAAGGATGATAGAATAAATCAAGAAAAGGTGGGTATGTGGGGAGTATCATTAGGTGGTATGGCAACTATGTTTTGGATGCCGTTGGATGCTCGAATTAAGGTAGGGGTTGTTTCTGCGTGGTTTAACGATAGAATTAATAAGATGGTTGTTGAGGATGCTAGGTGGAGTAATTTTGCTAAATATGGGGAAGAATATGCTTATTTGACCGGATGGTTGACCGAGTTTTCGGAAAGGGATTTAGTTTCCATGATTTGCCCTCGACCAATTCAGATACAGCATGGTAAAAAAGATAATATTGCTTATTGGCCGGATGTTGTCAGTGAGTTTGAAAAGTCTAAAGTTCATTATGAAAGACTAGGTCTATCAGGTAGACTTGAGTTAGTACTGCATGAAGGGGGACATGAAGCAAAGGTGGATGAGGGTGTTAGATTCCTTAAAGAGTATCTTTTCAAGTAAAGTGATATATTTTTCTATAGAACAAAAAAGCCCGCTATAAGCGGGCTTTTTATTTTATTGTGCATTTAAGAACATTGATTTCTTTAAAACCAATTCTCTAAAATAAGGATCCTTCAGATCTTTGATGAAACGGATTGCTTCACCTGTTGACTTCATTTCAGGGCCTAACTGCTTGTCTACTTCAGGGAACTTAGAGAAGGAGAATACGGGTTCTTTTATAGCCCAACCTTCTAGTTTGCGTTCGATTGTAAAGTCTTTTAATTTGTTAGCGCCTAACATTACTTTGGTCGCGATATTGATGTAAGGTACATCATAAGCTTTAGCAATAAATGGAACAGTACGTGATGCACGAGGGTTGGCCTCGATAACATATACATTCTCTCCTTTTATTGCAAACTGTATGTTTAGAAGTCCTCTTACGTTTAGCGCTTTCGCAAGTTTGATCGAGTATGTTTCCATTTTATCCTGTACAGCTTGTGAAAGCTCAAAAGGTGGCAGTACAGCGTACGAATCTCCAGAGTGAATACCTGCTGGCTCAATATGCTCCATCATACCGATGATATGTACATCCTCTCCGTCAGAAATAGAATCCGATTCAGCTTCTTCTGCGCGATCTAAGAAGTGGTCAATTAAGATTTGGTTACCTGGTAGATTCTTTAGAAGATTAACTACAGTTTTTTCCAAGTCCTCATCGTTGATGACAATACTCATGCCTTGACCGCCTAATACATAAGAAGGACGTACCAAAACAGGATAGCCAACTTCGTTTGCAACTTTAATCGCCTCTTCGGCAGAAGTAGCAACTCCATATTTAGGGTAAGGAATTTCAAGCTCTTTTAATAGATCTGAGAAACGGCCACGGTCTTCAGCGAGGTCCATATCTTGGAAAGAAGTACCGATGATTTTAATACCTAGTTTTTCTAGACGTTCAGCCATTTTCAATGCTGTCTGACCACCTAACTGTACGATTACTCCTTCTGGTTTTTCTAATTCAATGATTTCACGTACGTGTTCCCAGAATACAGGCTCAAAGTATAACTTGTCAGCCATGTTAAAGTCTGTTGATACAGTCTCCGGGTTACAGTTGACCATGATAGATTCGTAACCACATTCTTTGGCAGCCAATAGACCGTGTACACACGAATAGTCAAACTCGATACCTTGTCCGATACGGTTAGGTCCAGAACCTAGTACGATGATTTTCTTTTTATCCGAAACAATCGATTCGTTCTCATCTTCAAAAGTGGAGTAGAAGTAAGGAGTATGTGCTGGGAATTCCGCTGCACAAGTATCTACCATTTTATAAACACGACTGATCCCTAGTTCTTTGCGACGGTCATAAACCTCATCTTCGGTTACATTGCCCAACAACCAAGAGATTTGCTCATCAGAATAACCTTTTTGTTTCAAGGTCATGAAGAAATCGCGTGGAATATTAGATAGTTGGTAGCGACGTAGTTCTTGTTCTAGTTGAACTAATTCTTGTATTTGTCCTAAGAACCATTTGTCAATCTGTGTCGCTTTACGGATAGATTCTAGGGGAACGCCTAATTCAAAAGCATCTTTTATGTGGAACAGACGGTCTGCACTTGGGTGCTCTAGACTATGCATAATTTCATCTAGGTTGCGCAACTGTTTGCCATCAGCACCTAGTCCAGCACGGCCTGTTTCTAGAGATTGACAAGCTTTTTGTAGTGCTTCGATAAAGGTACGGCCAATTGCCATCACCTCGCCCACAGCTTTCATCTGAAGACCAAGCTCTTTGTTTGCTCCTTTGAATTTGTCAAAGTTAAAACGAGGCACTTTTACGATTACATAGTCTAATGTCGGTTCGAAATAGGCCGAAGTCGTTTTCGTAATTTGGTTTTGTAACTCGTCTAAGTTGTATCCAATCGCCAATTTAGCAGCTATTTTTGCAATAGGGTAGCCCGTTGCTTTAGAAGCTAATGCGGACGAACGAGATACACGCGGGTTGATCTCGATAGCGATGATATCTTCGTTTTCAGGATTTACAGAGAACTGAACATTACAGCCCCCTGCGAAAGTTCCTATCGAACGCATCATTTTAATCGCCTGGTTACGCATATCTTGGTAACACTTATCAGACAATGTCATACCTGGTGCTACTGTGATAGAGTCTCCGGTATGTATTCCCATTGGATCAAAGTTCTCGATTGTACAGATGATAATTACGTTGTCGTTTGTATCACGTAGCAATTCCAATTCGAACTCTTTCCAGCCCAATACAGCTTGCTCTACCAATACCTCATGCGTAGGAGATGCGTGTAAGCCTCTGTTTAGGGCCGCGTCAAAGTCTTCTTTTTTATGTACGAATCCACCTCCGGTACCTGCTAGCGTATAGGAAGGGCGGATTACTAAAGGAAAACCAATTTCTTGTGCTGCCTCTTTTCCTTCAAGGAAAGAGTTTGCGATTTTTGAAGGAGCTACACCTACACCGATATCAATCATCAGCTGACGGAATTCTTCGCGGTTTTCTGTCTTCTCAATAGCTGCGACATCGACTCCAATCACTTGAACATTGTATTTCTCCCAAAGCCCAATATTAGAAGCTTCAATACATAAGTTTAAAGCGGTCTGCCCACCCATGGTTGGCAATACAGCATCAATCTTTTGCTCTTGTAAGATTTGCTCGATACTCTCGCACGTAAGAGGTAATAGATAGATGTGGTCTGCTACAACCTTATCGGTCATAATTGTTGCAGGGTTAGAATTAATTATGGAGACCGTGATGCCTTCTTCTTTGAGTGATAAGGCAGCTTGGGATCCTGAATAATCAAATTCACACGCTTGTCCGATAACAATAGGACCAGAACCTATGATTAAGACAGAGTTAATGGAGGTGTTTCTAGGCATTATTTATGAAATCAAAAAATTAAAATACGAACTAGTTGCTGTTTACAAAGCGGCGAAAATGCCTTTGAAAAGAAGAGTATTCCGACTGCTTTGTCGGAGTGCAAAGTTATATTTATTTTTTGATATAGGCAAGAATGTTTTGTTAAAGATTATATCCGATAAATAGGAGTTTTTGAAATAAGTGCTGAAATGGTACATTATTTGCTTTATATTCGAAAAAATTTTTAAAATACTATAAATACAACTTTATGAAAAAATTTACTTTAGCATTAGTGGCTTTGTTAGTAGCTGGAGCTTCTCAGGCTCAGGATTACAAGAACTCTATCGGTATCCGTTTGGGGTCTGGTTACTATGATGTAGTTTCTGCGTCTTTCAAGACATTTATCAAACAACCTGCTGCATTGGAATTCAACTTAGGTTTTGATTCTGATAAGTTTGGAGGAGAAAGCTTTTCAAGTTTATCTCTTTCTGGGGCTTATCAACATCATTTTCCAATCGGAACTATCGACGGATTTAAGTGGTTCGTAGGTGGTGGAGCTGTATTGTCTAATACTTTTTCGGATTATAAAGAAGTAAAAGGCTTTAGTGCAGGTATCTTCCCTACAGGTGGTGTTGATTATAAGTTGAAAAATGCTCCTTTTGCTTTCTCAGCAGACATCAGACCTACTATTCACGTTGTAAATGGCGCGGGATATTATAAAGGTTTTTATGCTAATGGTGGTGTAACGGCTCGTTATACTTTCTAAGCGAAAAGAACGATAATAAAAAAGGGATCGCACATTGTGCAATCCCTTTTTTATTGACTTAAAATTTATTTTTTCAGATGTAGGTCAAAATACTTAGCGATTTTATCATACATATGGATTCTATCTCTGCCACTTACATTGTGTTCATGTTTAGGGTACAAGAAATAGTCCACTTGTTTTCCTGCTTTTATACATTGTTCTACAAAGTCCATGCTATGTTGTTGTACTACGACAGGGTCCTGAGCACCATGGATTATCAAGAGGTGGCCGTTTAGTTTATTTGCTTTATTTAACAGCGAAGTGTTTTTGTATCCCTCAGGATTTTCTTGCGGTGTGTCCATGTAACGTTCGCCGTACATAGCTTCGTAGTATTTCCAGTCCATAACTGGTCCTCCTGCTACAGCAGCTTTAAAGATATCGTTGTGTTTGGTCATTAATGACGTAGTCATAAAGCCCCCGTAGCTCCATCCGAATATCCCCATGTTGTTGCTATCTACATAAGGAAGAGATTTTAGGTATTCGATACCGACCAGTTGATCGGCCATTTCTGCTTCACCTAGGTTGCGGTGCGTCACGCGTGTGAAATCTCTGCCGCGGGCATCAGAACCTCTATTGTCCAATGTGAAAACAATATATCCTTTTTGCGCCATGAACATATCAAAATAACCTACACCTCCTAGCCATCTGTCCGTAATGAGTTGAGCATGTGATCCCCCGTATAGGTATAGCATAACTGGATACTTTTTTGAAGAATCAAAGTTGGTGGGGTAGGTAATTCTAGCGTTTAAAGGAGTTTTTCCATCGGGCGAAACAAAAGCCTTAAACTCAATTTTAGGGAGATCTATTTGGCCAATGAAAGGGTTTTCAGCGGTTAAAATAGCAGTCGATTTACCCTCCTTTTTTGTTATTACTTCTATTTTATTGGGAGTGGTTAGATTGCTGTATTGATCAAGGATAAAGTTTCCGCTGTCACTGATAGAAGCGTTGTGTGTCCCATTTTTCTGGGTCAGTTGGATTGTCTTGCCGCTCTTTAGTTCTACTTCAAACAGTTGGCGTTCCATTCCATTATTGATTGTTCCAATATAATACGCTTTTGTTCCTTTGTTGTCAAAACCTTTGAAGTCGATTACATTGACATCCTTATGGCCGAGATGGCGGATTAATGTACCCTGCGTGTCGTAAAGATATAGTTGGTTGTAACCATCTCTGTCCGTTTGGTATAAAAACTGTTTCGGGTTGCCTGGGGTAAAGATTAATGCATGTTGAGGTTCTACCCATGTCGTTGACTTTTCTTCAAAAAGTGTTTTAACAAGTTCGCCGGATTTTGCATTATACTTGTTGAGTTTTAGATGGTCTTGTCCTCGGTTCAGGATTCCTACATAGACATACTCATTGTTTGGGTCCCATGAAGCTATAGTTAGGTACTGTTCTTTTGGGGTTCCGGTCTGTAGTGTTGTGTAGTGACCTGTCTGTGTATTGAAGATGTTTAGGGTCACTTCTTCATTTTTCATTCCGGCCATAGGGTAACGGATGTCTTTAATTGTAGCCACACGTGTATCCCATTGTGGTAATGGATATTTGGTAACCATTGTTTCGTCTTTACGATAGTAAAGCAGTTTTTGGTCATCCGGAGACCACCACATTCCTTTTGTGATTCCAAATTCCTGTCTATGGGTAAACTCACTGCCGTTTACAATACCATTTACCGTGTCTTTGGTAACCTGCATTTTCTTCCCGTTTGCAGTTGTGATTTCGATATTGTTGCCGATTAAGTAAGCGGTCTGTGCATTCGATGCGCTGTACTCTATGTTTGTAGCTGTGCTGGGTACATTGGATGTAATCTGTATATCCTTTTTGGTGACATTATATGCTATGCCATATACAGTTTCTTTTCCATTCACTGTAAATGTTAGTGTGTTGGCATCTTGCCATTCGTACTGTGTGGGGAAAGTTCTCAGAGAGAACTGTTCATTAGGGATAGCTTTTGTTAACGCAGTCTGTAGTTCTGCTATTGAAACGAGCTCTTTGCTCTGCCAATTATCTTTTGATGGGCGTATCATTAGGCTTTGATACGAAGCGTCTAGGTGTGAAAAAGCATCTGTTCCTTTTACCCACTTTTGACCAAATAGATTCTTTGGTGAAAATTTGCTAGGGCCGAATACCGTTTCATCTATAGTGAAACTCCGTTGGCCATAGGCATAAGTTGAACCGAGCAGTAGTAATAACAATAATTTTTTCATCTGTTTGTTTTTTGTTAGATGGAGTCTTTAATAGGCATTGCCTGCTGGCGAAATTAGCTAATTGTGTGAATATAATTGCTAACGTCAAAAATGTTTTACAAGCCTTTTTTAGTTTCGGTAGGACTTGTTCTGTTGTGGTGGAGAACTTTTAATATTAGGTTGCAAGCTAAATGTATTGTATTTCGCATGTATTAATTTAAAAATTGTGTAATTTTAATATTATGATTACACAGAAGGTCTCCCTACGGGAGGTGCGATTTTATTCGCCAATTGGTTATTATGAAGAAGAACAGGTTGTCGGAAACGAGTTTTATGTAAGTGTGGATGTGTTTTTCCCCTTCGAGAACTCAGACGCTGAAGATTTAAAGAATACTATTAATTATGAGGAGCTTTATCAGATTCTTTTAGAAGTGATGAGTCCTAAGCGCAAATTGTTGGAGTCCGCTTTGGAAGATATGCTTGATTTGATTCTAAAAAGGTTCAATTTTGCCCAAAAGGTCAATGTAGTTATCAAAAAGATTAATCCAGCTTTTGGTGGGGACTTGGCAAATTCGGAGGTAGCTCTGCAGTTTGAAAAGGATTGATTGACAGGCTCCAGGTTTTTTAAAATGCTATTTATGACATTTTGTCTGTTAAATTTGTTTTGTAATGCCAAAATGTCTTGTTTTTGTGTTTGGTATTTTTATTGAAATAGACTGACTGTATAAGTTTAGTATATAATTAAAAAATAAAAATAATTGGAGGACAAGAAAATGGCATTAATTAAATTCCCTGCAAAAACAGTAAACACAGACGGTGTGAATCCATTTGTCAATAGTGTGTTTGATAATCTTTTTAACGATTCATTTATCTCTGATCGTTTGGTGACACGTATTCCGGCGGTAAATATCACTGAAACAACAGAGGCTTTTGCAATAGAATTGGCGGCTCCTGGATTACAGAAGTCCGATTTTAAAATCAATGTGGATAAGAATATTATCTCTATCAGTGTAGATAAAGTTGAAGAGTCAGTATCTGATGATAAGCTGTATAGTAAAAAAGAATATAGCTACAGTTCTTTCTCTAGGTCCTTTACTTTGCCTGAGACTGTGAATTACAGTGACATTGATGCAGTTTATGTGGATGGAGTGTTGCAGGTCAAGATTGGGAAGAAAGAAGAGGCTATTGTGGCCAAACGTCTGATCGAGGTTAAATAAGATAGATTTTTTAGTATTTGAAAGAGCTCCTCATTGGGGCTCTTTCTATTTTCTGTCCATACCTTCGCAATGCTTTTTGAAAAAAAATTGCAGTATTGAATATAATAATCTATCTTTGCCGTTCATTAAATAATTAACAAATTAATAAATAACAATGTACGCAATAGTAAATATAGCAGGACAGCAATTTAAGGTTGCAAAAG
>JBEBQJ010000033.1:0-33550 GCA_040395455.1 Sphingobacterium yanglingense
CGCATGTTTGAAAAAGCATGTTCGCGGCATCTCATTTTTTTTAAAAAAAACTTTAATTTTTAACCCACTTTTTCAAGTTATTTTCTGACAAAGCCCTTTACTAAGAGAGAACCAATCTCAAATCTAATCAAACGCTATTTCAAAATATTGAAGAATAGCTTTATAATTATCCTGAGCTGTAAGACAGGTATCTAACAAATATTCTCGGATATGATTCCATTCCTGTAACCCTCTGTAGTAAAAAAGTTTAATGTCTTCATCAATAATGAAGGGCACAATATTATTGGCAAGACATTCCTTAAACATGATTAGCCGACCAACACGACCGTTTCCATCCTGAAAAGGGTGAATGATTTCAAACTTGTAGTGAAAGTCTATAATATCTTCGAAAGTTTTCTTTTCAATGCTGTGGTAACCAGAAAGTAAATCTTTCATTTTTGCAGTCACCTCTTTAGGTGGACAAGTTTCATTGCCACCTACTTCGTTAGGGAGTTTTTTGTATTCGCCAACATTAAACCAGTCTTTTCGATTATCAGATGTTCCTGATTTCAGGAGGAAATGTAATTCCTTTATAAATGATTCTGATAATTTAGATTTTGCTTTATCAATGATTAAATCAATACATCGAAAGTGATTGGTTGTTTCTATGATGTCATCTACATTAACGCTTTCTTTAGAAGCTCCGATAGTATTTGTTTCAAAAATATATCGGGTTTGATCATGAGTCAACTTGCTTCCTTCTATCCGGTTTGAATTATAAGTCAGATCGATTTGCGTACGGTGATAAATACCACCTTTGAGCTTCATTTCTTTTTGTTCTTTGAGATGATTGAGTAACGGATTATCACTAAATTTCTTCTTATTTGCTTTCTCAGGCAATATTGCATCATCGGGAATATTCCATGTTTTACCGGTTAAAAAAGCTCCCTTAATCCTTCTTGTAGCACAATAATTCCGGACGGTTCTTTCCGGAACATTCCACTTTTTTGCAAACTCACTTACTGAAATATAATTCATAGCTTTTGATTATAGATGCCGATATCGGCAAATATACAACAAATTACAATTACATATTTCTTGTTTTTTGCCGATAACGGCATGGTTAAGGATCGGGTTCCCTATTTATACTTGCCGTGGTTTTGTGGTTTACTGGGTGGGGGGAGAAATATCAGAACGGTAATTGTTGAAAGTTAACACAACGATATATGGGGTAAAAAAAGATACCGCGCATGTTTGAAAAAGCATGTTCGCGGCATCTCATTTTTTTGTAAAAAACTTTAATTACTCTTCACTAATTCCACACGTCTGTTTTTAGCTTTGTTACCTTCGCTATCATTGGCTACCAACGGACGTTCGGCTCCGAATCCTTGCGCTTTAAGCCTAGATTTGTCAATACCATCCGCTGTCAATGCACTCAGTACCGCATTGGCACGTTCTCCAGACAATTTTTTATTATGTGCAGCATCGCCGGTATTGTCGGTATGGCCTTCAATATTGATGGTCAGTCCACTTTCTTTTTTCAATGCGGTGGCAATCTGTTGTACCACTTCTTTCCCATCTGTCGTTAGATTGGATTTGTCGGTATCAAAGTTGATGTACAGAATAGATTTTCCTTTTTCATTCAAGTCTTTTGCTATCTCGTCGGCGGTGATCTTCGTGATGGTCTGCGTCATCGTAGCTTCTTGCAAGATGTTTAATTTACCACCGGCATTATTTGCACTAAATTGTATGTAGATATTTCCTTGGTCCTTGGTACGGATCACATAAAACTTGATGTTTTCGTCAGCGTAGCCCATATCCCCCTCGTCTCCTTTATTTGGATCTTGCTTATTATAGCGCTCATATTCCTCACGGCCTATGTTTCCGTCAAATACTTTGACCGCACCTGTAGACTGCAAATAGTCTTCCAGACTTTTTTCATAATAGCGTTTGGAGAACTCTTCACCTCGTTCAGCTTCGACGTTGATTTTGTAGAGTTTTCCTTCAAAAGGGGTCATTACACCGTTTACGGGGAAAAAGCATACGTCGAATTCTTTCTGAAAAGGTCTGTTCATCGATTTCAGACCTTTCGGCAAAGTGAAATAAGGAAAAGTACCGATATCTGTTGTCGTTACCGGGATGCTTTCGATATCAAATTTAGCGTTGCTGTTTGTGGAAGTGTTCTCACTTTCAGTTTTTTGCGTAGATGATACGCTGTCTTGTGTATTGCCTTGTTCTTGTTTAGGGCTGTTGTTACAAGCGAAAAACATTGCCGCAGAAGCGAACAATAATGTAGTCTTTGTCATGGAGTTCAATATAAATTGATTTCTAATTTCTGTAAAATCAGTGGACAAACCAAGTTAAATTATTGATTTCCTAATTTGAAAGGATGCCCCATCCGCTCATCATGATTGGCAATGCCTTGAAAGCCCATTCAGCATTGATCTCCCCATAGACTGGTTGAGCAGTTCGACTTTGTAGCTCATCGGCTCTAATCGCTCGCTGTTCAATGGATTTGGGTTTCATGACCAATGTCGGTGTTTTGTCATCTATAAAATAGATATCTATTCGAAGAATACCATTATTCTCTTCCAGGTAAAACGGATGGGTAAAGTTGATTGTATTATTAAATAAGGGAGAGGTATACACCAACAGTTTGTGCATCGTCATAGGTGCATCTGGATCTATTGATTTTGGTGTAAGTTGAGAGACATTGCATTCATAGCCGTTTATGATCTCTGTTTTCTGAAGTTCCGTTCTGTTGAAGTTGTCGAGTTCAATAGCGTTACTCGCTCCTGCATCAGGATTTTTACTCGGGATGTATTGTGCATATATTTTCTTGTCGCTATCAGGAATCTCCTTTGTGTTGGTCAACGTTTGGAGGTAGAGACTCCCTTTGTCCTGTTTTTTATCGTGTAAGTTATCCATTTCCCATCCAAATCCTTTCACTTTTCCGAGCACTTTGTCCTCTTTTATATAATACGTACAAGAGGTTGTATTCATGGATAGAGCCAGTCCTGCGAGTGGATTTTTAGTCGCAATCTGTTCTACTACTTTTGTAATGGCTTGGACGTCTTTGTCATTTTTTAATAGGTTTTGATATTGTGATTTGGGGTCTGCCTGCGAAAAATCAATTTTGCCGACAATTTTGCTCAGCTCTACATCCTGTGAAAATATACCCATTTCAATAATGCCTTGTTCGAATACCTCCGTTTTGATATCTGTATCTCCGTTTTTTTCTTTTTTATCTTTACCGCAGTTCGCGAATAAAGCAAGGATAGCAACCGACGTAATTAAAAAATTGATCTTCATTATATTTCTGGATTTCATATGTGTATAATTATTTCATGAGCTCGCACGCTCGGTTTGTTCTTTAATGGTCATTAACTTGTCCCGACTTGTCGGGATGGAATATCCAAATTACATTATGCGCGGATTGTTGTAATTGGTGCGCATGCTGCTTCGCGGTCATTCGTGTTTGTGCAGTCAGTGCTACATGGATATTTCATATGTAAACAATTATTTCATGATTTTTTACTTGACAGTGTAATTAACTAAACCATAACTCTCGGTGTAAGAATTATCATAGGTTGTCTTCTCAAAAATGATACCGATACCTTTGGCGAGCCATGTTTCATAGGTAATATGGTTCGTATAGCCCGTTGTACTGTTGTGGATTGATTTTTTGAGTTCAGCTTTTATCACATCTTTGTATGTTTTGCCATTTACTACGGCACTTGTTACTTTTTCCAAAATACGGCCCTCATTGCTATGTGTGATTGTTCCCGAAGCTAGTCCAGAAATTTGTAAGGTTATTTTCTCCTTCCATATTTCATTTACTTTCAAGTTGGTGTTGATGTAAGTTGCGGTGCCTGCAGCGGTATTTATGCCCATCTGTGAGGTGGCACCGTGAAGAGAAATAAATACCCCGTTGTCTTCGCGAAAACCGTCATTTAATGCTACTTCTGCAGTTGTCCCAACAGGTTTGAATTGGAAGTATGTTTTGCCTTCATGGGTTAGTGATTTGTGGATCAGATATTGATACTTGTCTTCTGGATCTTCCATATTCACCAGATTCCAGGTATTGCCAACAGCATATGGCCAATAAGTTCCAGAAACATAACCTCCTTCGCCAGGAGCAGGTTCGGTATCGTCATTAGATTTGCTACAAGAGCTGAATACAAGTAAAAGGGCTAGTAATAATGTAATTTTCTTCATTAGTTTTGTTTTTAAAGCGTGTTCAATCCAAATTGAGGAATCTTATTCAAGTAGATAGAATGATTTTCTTTTACAAAACTAGTTTGCATTGCAATGATTTGAAATACCGATAATCAGGGTTTTTCCCCTCCTAATTATGGGAGGGTCATAACAATTGTTCCTGCACGATAAGCATGAGCAATTCAGAAGTGTTTTTGACTTTAAACTTTTGCAGCAGATTTTTACGGTAGGTGTCGACAGTGAATTTACTCAGAAAAAGTTCATCAGCAATGTCAGCGGTTGTCTTTCCTTGTGCGAGCAGTTTGATTAATTGCTTTTCTCTTTTGGTCAAGGAAGGAAAGTCTTTGTGTTGTAAGGGAGTGGTGAGTATGCGCATCACTTCTGGATCCATGACGACTTGTCCATCTAAAGCATCGTATATACAGGATAATAGTTTGTCAGAAGGTGTGCTTTTAAGTAGGAAACCAGAGGCTCCGTTTTCAAACATCTGTCGTATTATGCTCTGTTCGGCCTGATTGCTGAGCGCTACAATCTTGATTGACGGATATTTTATCTTTGTGTTTTTGCAAATATCCAATCCATTGCCATCCGGGAGGTTAATATCCAGAAGAATAACATCTACAGAAGGAGCGTCCTCCATAAATGTTCCAAAATCTGTTGCATTACCAAAGGTGTGGATAGTAATATCCGTTGTATGGTGAGCAAGTAGAGATTTTAATCCCTCTAATACAATAGGATGATCATCCAATATGACTACGCTTATGTTTTTAACTGACATGTACTTCGATATTAATAGTTGTTCCTTGACCTAGTTCACTTTCTATAGTGTGTTTCCCCCGCATGTAATCTATTCTACTTTGGATATTTTTGAGACCTAGTCCAGGGGTGAATAGTATACTTGCTACATCAAACCCCTGACCGTTATCTTCGACGGTCAATAGTATGGTCTTCTCATTTTGTATGCATTGTACAATAATGTTTGTCGCCCTCGCGTGTCTCTGGGCATTGACTAATAGTTCTTGTACGATACGGTAGAGGTTGATCTGTGTGCTTTTTGGGATTTTGGTTGATAGACCAGAAGATTGATATTCTATGGTTGTATCTGTTGTGGAAAAAGAGACACAGAGATCACTCAATGCCTCATCCAGTCCGCAGTGAAGTAAGCTCTCTGGAACCATATTGCGTGCTATACGACGTACTTCGGTAATCGAATCTTCAAGATTTAGTATGGCATGGTCCAATGTCGGCTGGGGATGTCTACGCTGTGACTCAGAAAGCTGAATGCGGATACCAGCTAGAGCCCCACCTAGGCTATCGTGCAGATCGCGGCCTATGCGTTGCCTCTCTCTTTCTTCGCCTTCCAGTAGTGCTTTGGCTACTTGGAGTTTGCTCTGCGTCTCCATCTGTTGAATGCGGTCTGCATTCGCTCGTTGTTTGTTTTTATAGACGTACAGGATGAATCCTGCAAGAGTTAACAAAAGGATGGCCGCGGCAGCAAACAATCCATTTAAAATCAGCTGGTTTTTTAGGCGTAATGCGATTTCACTTTGTTCGGCTTTCAGATGATGTATTGCCGCATCTTTCTCTTGGGTCCGGAGCCTTACTTCTAGTCTGGAAATTTCTTCTGCAATTTTGTCCTTTTGTACAGCGTCGCGGTGTTTGAAGTACTGTTTCCAGTACTGTGTGGCTTGCTTGTAGTCTTTTACTTGTTCATATGCCGATGCGTATGCGGGTAGTAGTTCGCTTAAGTCTACTGCTTTAAATGTGTTGAGATCCGTTGTTATACTGTCTATTGGGTGGCTCCGTTTCAGAGACCGGAGTGCTTTTGAATAATCACCCATTCCAGCTAGTGCTTTATAACGTTGGAAATGAAGATTGAGTAGATAACGTCGAGGTACCTCTTTTGCCTTAGCCAGTGTTTTGTCTATTAGTCTTTCGGCCGCTTTATATTGCTTGGTCAGTACTAGATGCATGGCTTCATAAGAGGCAATACGTAACTCCTGTGGAAGGTTTGGCTGTATAAGCAAAAGTTCCTTAGCCCGCCGAATGACTGAATCCGCTTTCCCATCTATTTCTAATAGATTATAGACATTCGCTAAGGAGCCTAATGTGTGGATATGATTATGCAGTAGGGTTTGATCTTTGGGGCGGATAGTTTCGTATGTTTCTACTGATTTCTCGAGATAGGGGGCTGCTTTGCTGTACATTCCCTGATTAAAAAAGGATCGTCCCATTTCTAGGGCTATCTCGGCATGGTACGATGCATTATTGAGTTTCTTAGCCAGGGGTATGACATCCTTCTGTAACATCCTAATTGCCTCGTCTGTGCGGGGCTGGTTGATAAGCCATCTTACCCGGTTTATCGAAACCCGATAGGCGTAATCCCAGCTATCTGGGCTGTCATATCGGCTAAGGATGGAAAGAATAGCAGTGACTTCTGCCTCATCCTTATAAGAGGGGATGGCTTGATATCGATAGATAGCGTTTAGATAGGCGTTGTTATGTGCTAGTTTTTTGCCTCGTTGGAGGTACGCTATTCCTTTTGTAGAATCTATATTGATCCACATCTTCGAGAGGTGGAAAGCTGCTCTAGCTTGTATGCTATCCGTTTTTCCTTGGTTTAATAAGGTTAATAAGCTGTCATTTTTTAATTGTTCTTGAGGCAAAAGCTGTGCATTAAGTACTTGGACTGATAGACTCAAAAATAGAACGTAAAATAATCTCTTCATGTTTTATGCTAGGTACTTGAGCAGGTAGCCAAAGATGCAAAATAAATGAGGTAATGTAAATACCCTATATTTAGGAGGGGGCATAGAGGGATGAAACTTCACTATGGGGAAATTGTTAGGTTTTGGTTTTGTTTGAAATAGGTTGTATATTAGGGAGATAACCGTTGTTATACCTAAATTGTGTAAATATGAGGAGAATATATTATCTATTTGCTTTAGTACTCATTGGTACATCCAGTTTGCTTTCAGCTTGTAAATATGGCCGTTTTGTATGGTATAATTTTGCAGATCTCAATGATTACAAAATCTTTCCGAAGCGGGAATTGAAAGCTTCAGCAACACCTTTTGTATTCCATCGTGCCAATATAGAGACACACCCCACAGGAACCAAATTCGAGGATAAAGAAGTCTCTTTTGAAGATTTTCTAAAAGAGACAAAGTCTGTCGCATTTTTGGTCATCCGTAATGATAGTATTCTTTATGAAAGGTATCTGGATAAATATGAGGAATCTTCCATTGTTCCATCATTTTCCATGGCCAAGTCGGTCACTTCTATGCTTATTGGTTGTGCCATCGATGACGGACTGATTGGTTCGGTGCAAGATCCTATTAGTAAGTATGTGCCAGAGATGGCTAAGAATGGCTTTGATAAGGTCACGATAGAACATGTGTTGCAGATGACATCCGGTATTAAATTCAATGAAGGCTATTACAATCCGTTTGGTGAAGTAGCTTCCTTCTATTATGGTACTGATCTGCGTAAAGATACGGAGAAATTGAAGTTGGGAGCGGAGCCCGGAAAGGACTTTGCCTACGCTAGTGGTAATACGCAGATATTGGGATTGATACTGGAGCGTGTGTTGAATGGTAAAACAATTACGGAATATCTGGACGAGAAGGTATGGAAACCTATTGGGATGGAGTATGATGCTTCGTGGAGTATTGATAGAAAAGAGGATGGTATCGAGAAGACATTCTGCTGCTTGAATGCCCGAGCACGGGATTTTGCAAAGCTGGGACGGTTGTATCTGAACAAAGGTAATTGGGATGGACAGCAATTGGTGCCGGCGGACTGGGTAAAGGAATCAACGAAAGTAGACAGTACGGGCGGGAGTTACAAACGCTATCAATATCAATGGTGGCTGCCTACGGAGAATGGTGATTTTGCAGCTCAAGGTATCTTAGGACAGTATATTTATGTGAATCCGGATAAAAATCTTGTTATGGTACGTCTGGGGCACAAAGTAAGTGCCAATTGGTTTAAAGAGTTTGTGCGATTGGCGAAAGAATATTAAATCAAAACGTCACCTCGACCGAAGTGGAGAGGTCTATGGACTGTATGGGGTTAATATATAGCATCTAGACCTCTCCACAGGGTCGAGGTGACGTTTGACTTTGGATTATTTACTGGTATAAAACAGAATCATTTCCTCGAGGGCACGGCTACAAACAGGACAGAAGTCTTTTGGTTTGTTGGCCTTCATCCTACAGTCGTGTGATGGAATATATAGTCCATTTCCTTTTAAGCCTTCAAATGCACCTATTTTAACAGTTCCTAACATGCTGTCTGGTGTCGGGATTGGGGTGTTTTTCGACACCATATCAGCCCATTTGCTTTTGAAGTCAACTAGTGAGGTGTTGTTCTTTTCCCAAGGTTCTATCTTTTCAACCGCTTTGTTTTCAAAAACGTCAACCGCATAGAAGTATTCGTCTGCCAAACCTGCAAAGCTATGTCCAAATTCGTGTACTACAACGGGAGCAAACTGCTCGTTTCTGGTCGTTGTAAGGGCATAGGAATTCAATATACCTCCACCGCCATAGACATCGGTATTTGCCAAAATAATGATATGCTGATAGGGAATGTTTTCTAATAAGTTGTGCAATAGCCTAGTGTGTGAAGTTGTTAGGTACCTTTCTGCATAGAACGTGTCAAAGTTGGATTGTACGGCAGTAGACCGCCATATGTTTTTGGACGGAACGCTCACATTGGAGTCTTTGGAGGGGGATTTTACGGCGACAATTTCAAAAGCATTTTCGTGTTTCTTGAAAACCTTGTGTTGGAACAAACTGTGAACGGTTTTCTTTGCATAGTCCATAAACTCGTCCATTTCTGCCTCTTGATATCCCTCTGCTACTATCGCAACGGTGATAGGGTTAGCAATTGATGCTTTATGTATTACCTCATAAGGGATGTCGTTTTTTGTCGCTTTTCTGATCAGAATATCGTTAGGGTCTACCAAGTGTGTCAATAGGACGGTTTCTTTATGCTGCTGGTTGAAGAAGGAGACTTCAATCTTGGCTTTTGCTTTTGGAAAAGGTACTAAATAGGAATTCTCAAAACTCTTGGTGGTTTGTTTGGACTCCTCTTGGGTCAGCCATTCCTGAAATAGACTGCTGAAAGGTAACACATAAATCAGTTTGTTTGTCTCTGCATCATAGACTTTGACTTGGCCGTTGCCCTGAATCGGTGTTTTGCTTAAGTTGCCCCTTCTTCCATTCCATTGGTCCAGTTGTACCAGA
The DNA here is from genome assembly GCA_040395455.1 of Sphingobacterium yanglingense. Taxonomy (GTDB): domain Bacteria; phylum Bacteroidota; class Bacteroidia; order Sphingobacteriales; family Sphingobacteriaceae; genus Sphingobacterium; species Sphingobacterium yanglingense_A. Next base: position 9,447 of record JBEBQJ010000033.1, read on the forward strand.
TCTGCTAAATAAATATGTTGGTCAGTACGGTTTCCCGCAAAAATATAATCTAGTCTTAATGTTTTTTCCGTGAAATAGTCGTCAAATTGTTGCGCTTCTGCCGAGATATAGAATAGTGAAATAGTGAGTACAAGTACTAGCTTTATTACTGCTTTATATAAAGTCATTCTGATGTATTAATTGTTTATTTTATCTGTTCTGTTTTTGGCAAAAATAGGGCTTTACTTTTGTTTCTTGCTTATTGTTTCAAAAGTCTTTAACTTTCGTCATTAAAACAAACACAACATTTAACAACCTAAAAAAGGATATCAATGATTATTACGCATATTGAAATATATCGCTTGAGCATACCTATGGAGCCTTTTGTCATCGCGACAGGGACAATGGATTATGCACAGAATACGTTTGTTCGTGTACATACCGATGCGGGCATCTATGGGGTTGGCGAATGTTCTGCTTTCCCGATGATTGTCGGAGAAACACAGAATACCTGTCTTGCGGTAGCGCAGGATTTTGCAAAGATTTGGAAAGGAAAAGATGCGCTGGCTTTGGAGGACCGTCTGGCGGAGCTACATCTTTATATCGCAGGTAATGCGACTATAAAATCTGCTTTTGATATGGCGCTGTATGATATTGCAGCCAAACATGCTGGTCAACCGTTGTACCGTTTCCTAGGAGGAGAGAAGAGAGAAATCACAACAGATATCACCTTAGGTATAGCTTCGGCCGAGGAAATGGCAGAGAAGGCGCTTAAACTGAAAGAAGGTGGGGCATTTGCGCTAAAAGTAAAGCTGGGTAAAAATCCTGTGGACGATATCGGGCGCATCAAAGCGATCCGTAAGGCTGTAGGCTTTGATTTGCCTATCCGAATTGATGCCAACCAAGGATGGTCTTATGAAGGTGCTGTGGAGGCGCTGCAGGGACTAGAGGCTTATAAGATTCAATTTTGTGAGCAACCGATGCGTACCTATAATGATCATTTATTGCCCGAGTTACGTACGCAAACAATTGTGCCGATTATGGCCGATGAGTCAGTGTATACACATCGCGATGCCGAACGTCTGTGTAAGGCAGATGCCTGTGATTATATCAATATTAAGTTTTCTAAATCATCAGGTATACACGAGGCCTTAAAGATACAGACGGTGGCTGCAGAATATGGGGTAGCCTGTATGATAGGGGGAATGTTGGAGTCTCGCCTAGCTTTGGCCGCTAAGGTTCACTTTGCTTATGCAGCACCCAATGTTAAGTTTTATGACCTAGATACCTGCATGGTAGGCCATCTGGAAGATCCTGTAGAAGGCGGTATCCAATATAATGGATACGGTATATCGATATCCGACGAGCCTGGTATTGGTGCTGATATCAAACAAGAATTTTTGGATAAATGTGAGAAGTGGGTGATTTAAGGAGTTATCGAGTGAACTTGTTATCTTGTTAACTAGTTCACATGATAACAAGATAACAGTTGAGGTGAGCTGCTTTTAATGGTTTTTTTGTTTATTTTTGTTTATAAATGCTTTTAAATATGGAGATTACGATAAAAATAGATGAACGGAATAAGGAGGCTAAGGCTTTATTGGTATATCTCAAATCCTTGTCTTTTGTAGAACTGAAAAGTACAGCGGATAAAGGAAGTCACTATGATGCTGGGTTTGTTGAGAAAATTAGATGTGCCGAGGAGGAGGAAAGCTTTAAAATAGACCCTGACAATGTATGGGAAAGTTTGAACTTGAAATAAAACTTTCTGCTAAAAAAGATTTGGAATTTCATTTCCGATCAGGTAATAAGTCAACGATAAGAAGAATAGAGTAAATACTTCTAGAATTGTCCAGAACGCCCTATGAAGGGATTGGAAATCCTGAGCCTTTAAAATATCAATTGAATGGTTATTGGTCACGACGCCTAAATAAAACTTTCATGATTCCTTCGGATTACCAACAGGCATGAAAGTTCTTGATGTCCATTAAAGACAGACACTTTCAGAAAAAAAGGACCGTATCATTTATTCTGTGGATGAAAATACGGTAACGGTCGTCATTGTGTCGGCTTTGGGACACTATTGAGGTGAAGGTAGTTGACAAGTGAGGACAGTTAACAAGATAACAGTTGAAGGAAGTGATGGGGGAAGTACAGGTTAACTAGTTCACTCGATAACTTGATAACAAAAAAAAGAATATGAACAACACAACTTGGAGTATAGGAATGTCGGAGGTGATTATCCTTCTTGTGATGGTGCTGATTTTGATAGCAGCATTTTTCTTTGTTATAAATCTCATTCGTAGAAAATAACTGTTTTTTTAACAAATGATAAAAAATGAGCGCTGACCACTGCTTTGGCAGTACTGGAGGGGCTAAAATAAATTATATTCAGTACCTTTGCTGGACTTGTTAAAACGTAAAAAAAGATGAGTACACAAAAAGGGCCTATAAGCCAATTTATTGAGCACAATTACCGTCATTTCAATGCAGCTGCTTTAGTAGATGCTGCAAAAGGGTATGAAACACACCTATTAGAAGGTGGAAAGATGTTGGTTTCCTTAGGTGGAGCAATGTCAACTGCAGAGCTAGGTGTATCTCTAGCTGAGATGATCCGTCAAGATAAAGTACATATTATCTCTTGTACAGGTGCAAACTTGGAAGAGGATGTCATGAACTTGGTCGCACACTCGCATTACAAACGTATTCCAAATTGGAGAGATCTTACTCCAGAGCAAGAGCGTGAATTGTTGGATACACACTTTAACCGTGTTACGGATACTTGTATCCCTGAAGAAGAGGCATTCCGTCGCCTTCAAAAACACTTAGAAGATGTATGGCATGCTGCTGAAGCTAAGGGTGAGCGCTACTTGCCACATGAGTTTTTATACCAAGTGGTAAACTCTGGCGTATTAGAGCAATACTACGAAATCGATCCTAAAAATTCTTGGATTGTTGAAGCTGCTAAGAAGAATTTGCCAATTATCTGTCCAGGATGGGAAGATTCAACTACGGGTAACATCTTTGCTTCGAATGTGATCAAAGGTAATTTGAAAGCATCTACTGTAAAATCAGGTATTGAGTACATGATTTACTTGACAGAGTGGTACCGCGCTAACTCTGATGGTAAAGGTGTGGGTTTCTTCCAGGTTGCTGGTGGTATCTCTGGAGATTTCCCAATCTGTGTAGTACCGATGATGTATCAGGATTTAGAATGGACTGATGTTCCTTTCTGGTCGTACTTCTGTCAGATTTCAGATTCAACAACTTCTTACGGTTCATACTCTGGTGCCGTTCCAAATGAAAAAATCACTTGGGGTAAGTTGGATGTCGATACACCTAAGTTTATGATCGAGTCGGATGCAACAATCGTCGCTCCGTTGATCTTTGCTTATGTTTTAGGACAATAATAATAAGGAGTAAAGAGCAAAGGCTAAAGAGTAAAGACGATCCTTATTCTTTAATCCTTGCTCTTTGCTATTTTTTAATCCAGAAAAAAAATGCACAATCTCCTTACAGACAATTCCACAGCGCTACAGGCCTTGATGTCAGAAACGATATTCTCGACCGGTTTTTCTATAGATAATGTTGAAAGAAGAAGTGAGGAAAGCAGCGACGCTGTCGCTTTTGATAGTTCATCAGAAGAGTTCGTTTTTCAAGGTGATAAAAGTACAGGTGTTCTTTTTATCCTTCGTTATCCCGAATTTCCCTATTTCTCACCACAGGCTGAAGAAGCTTTTGTAAAGACCATCGGAGCCCTGCAGCTCACTCCCCATAATGTAGCGGTCGTTAATCTGGCTAATCCCCAAAATCCGAATGAGTTTAAAAGAATCATGGAGTTCTTTAAACCCACGAAGATTACCTTATTGGGAGTCGAACCAGCATCTTTGAAACTTCCCGAGATTGCACATAACTCCTATATGCGCGGACGAGTGGCGACAGTTTTCAATACCTTTTCTTTTGAAGAGATGTTTGCCGACGTCGAAAAGAAAAAGCTTTTCTGGGGAGAATTTAAGACCTTTATTAATGGTTAACTTGTTAACAAGTTATCAAGTGGACTGGATAACAAAATACAATACACATGCTAAAACTCGTATTTGCTACCAATAATACCCACAAGCTTGAAGAAGTACAGGCGATAATTGGAAATAAATTTAATTTGAAATCATTGACGGATATTGGCTGTCATGATGATATTCCGGAAACAGGAGTGACTTTTCACGAGAATGCGCAGCAGAAGACCGATTATCTTGTTGAGCGATTTAAAGTGAACTGTTTTGGTGATGATTCCGGTTTAGAAATTGATGCATTGAATGGTGAGCCAGGAGTTTATTCTGCACGTTATTCCGGCTCTCGGGATATGGTTCAGAATATTGATTTGGTATTGGAGCGTCTGAATGGCGTGGAGTCCAGAGCAGCACGGTTTAAGACTGTTATTTCGTTGTTTTTAGAAGGTAAGCAATATTTCTTTGAAGGGGCTATTGAAGGACGCATTATCGAAGAGCGTCGAGGAGATGGAGGTTTCGGTTATGACCCTATATTTATCCCTGAGGGCTATTCACGTACGTTTGCCGAGATGTCTGCAGCTGAGAAAAACTTAATTAGCCACCGCTCTATTGCTGTGTCTAAAATGGCTGAGTTTTTAAAAGGGTATTAATATTTGCGCCTCTCTGCCGGAGCGGGCATGTTACTTTTTCCGAAAAAGTAACCAAAACTAGTCGCTTGAACCTTTTGGCTGTATGGTAATGCATTCATCTGCTGTTGCCAAAAGCTTTTTAGGCGACAGCTTTTCTAAAATGAAAAGTTTCTGCTTTGATAAAATTTACCTTCTCTATTATCAATAGAAATCTTAACCGACTAATTAGTCTCGTGTTTTATATCTTGAAGGTTATTGCCTTCTTTTTGCAGCTCTTCTTTTTTAGGAGGTTCTTCTATGTTCTCTTTGCTGTCTGCGGGCTTTGATTTTTCATCACTCTTTTCACCAGCTTTAGCGTCTACGACCTGTGGAGCTTCCCGTTTGCGATTAAGAAGATCCTCTTTGGAGGTAGGTCTGTCCTGTGGTCGCCAGATAAAGCCAGGAAGTATCTCATTCTCTTGGGTGACGAGTTTGAATGGATAAACCTTCTGGTCTACTTTTCGAATCGTGGTATAGTCTATGATTTTCTTCCCCTCCATCTTAACCTTTATACGTCCCCCTCGATCATGGAACATTTCTGTAATGGTCTTCGTTTTATCATTTTCAGAAAATACCAGATTCTCGGCATTGCCATCTACAAATAGTCGGTCAATGTTATTATTGGCGAAGAATGCTGTTATCTTTCGTCCTTTCAACTGGTTGAATTTGATGGAGTCCAATACCGCATTGACCATGAAAGCATTGTTTTTTAGGAGGGCATTGTCCATCTGTTGGTTCAGAATCTGCATGTAAATAGTATCAGCAGAGATCTGCGATCCTTGAGACCAAATCATTGGACGCCCCATAAAGCGGAACATCGAGTCCACCATACCATAATACACGGAGTCAGCGACAGCTTGTAAGTCAGATTTGAATAGCCTTACGTTATAGTAGGCGCGTACAATACGTGTTTTGGCAGTATCTAGTTGTGCCGCAGTCAGGGTATCCGGTCGTTTTTGGACCGAATCCGGTTTTTGGGCTATTCGTAAGGCTTGATTAATAAGGGTGTCTGCCTGATTGGCAATGGGCACGATAGCCTTCTGCCGAAGTACAGAGTCGGCTTTTAAGGTAGAACCTATATTTTGTCTGTCCCCCATCCGATTGGGTTCTGTAGTCGCCGTCTTTGGTTTTAAAGGAACAGGTGTTTTGATACTGTCTTTTTTTACTGTAGGTTTTAGAGGTAGTGAGGCATCCTCTTTCTTAATTTCAGCACTATCTTCCAATTGTTGCTGTAGACTGTCCTTAAGATTTAGCGTTGTAGAGTCTGTTTTCGTGTCATTATCGTCCTCATCATCACCATAATCTTTTTCCTCGTCGGCTTCTAGTTTACCTCCATCTCGGCTGAGGTTGAGCTGTAGGGGATTGTAGTCTTTTACCAGAATCATTCGGGAATAAAGTGTGTCTGCCGTCATATAGACCGAGTCCATCTTGGCTTCGCGTAAAGAACTGTCTGCAGGTAGATGCATTTTTGAGGGGGGGGCATCTGCTTTATCTGGTGTCGATGGGTTTACATTTTCCTCTTGCTCCTTTACTTCCTTCTTGTCCTCTTTTTTCTTTTTCTCTTTACCTTTGGTTTCTAAAGGAGTTACAGTAGTATCTGGTGTGGGATCATTATTCTCCTTGACAACGGTAATGATGTAAGGCTTTTCGGTCATCAAGATCGACTCTTCCGATTGGCTATACAGCCCTCGGCCACCGTATGCGTAGAATTTGTCCGTGGTGTCAACGAAAACAACATTTCTGAAAGCCTCACCAACGCCTTTTGCACGTTCGTAGTGTAGACTGTCTCCTTTTAGGAATTTTGAACCTTCCGTATAGAGGTTATTCTTATTGAAGTCAGCAATTCCTGTTCCTGTGTTATAGGTGCCTCGTTCGGTATAGAGATTTTCATTTTGACCTTGTTGGTTACTGGTTGGTTTTATATTTGTAGGTCCAAAGAAGTACGTCATTTTACTGAACGAATTGTAACGCATTGTATCGGTGTACACTTTTACGTCGGGCGTTCGTACCACGACCTTGTGACGAAAGTAGGCATCGGAGGTGTTCTCAAAATAATACGCATTCTTAGAAGTAATGGTATCGCCCTGAGAGATTATTCTTCCGCCACCAGTGTAGGTACCTACTTTGGATCGCATGTTATAGGTCAGGTGATTCGTCGTCAAGGTTGAACCTTTGTCCACCATCTTCACATTCTTAGTGAGTAGCGCATGCTGGGCTGCAGCATCATAATGCAGATAATCTGCATAAATAACCGTTCCAGATGGTTGCGTAATTACAACATTTCCGAAAGCTTCGAAAAACTGTCTTTTGACTTCATCTTCATAGATGTAGCCACTATCTGCGGATAATGTATTTCCTTTGTGTTCATAAACGGGAATATAAAATACCATGTGTCCCGTTTTGGCATTGATTCGGCCACTATTGGACGATACCAGGTTCAGACGGTCTCCCTGCTGTGTTGGAGTCCCACCAATAGGCGTTTGCCCAAAAGCAGACGCTAGGGATAACATAAAAGTTAGTATTATAAGCCAGTTTCTCACGGAGGCAAAAATATGGATTTTAATAGCAAAAAAATGTTAATTACGTGAAATTTAATGCTAAATAAAATTAACTAATATTGGTCACATTTTATGTTATAAAATATAGCGGTTGGCGATATGAAGGAGGGGATGTCTGAAATTTAAACTATCTACTCGCCGCGAGCGAAGTGAAGCCTTATCTGGATATTGGAGATTGCTTCATTCTTACCAATGACAGATTACCTACGGTGAGCTCGCAAGCTCGGTTTACAAACTATGTCGTCATATCGACCGAAGCGGAGATATCTAGAAGATATATAATTGACCCTATACAGTTTGTAGACCTCTCCACAAGGTCGAGGTGACGTTACTTGTTCTGTCATTAGACCTCCTTTGTGTTTGTTAAAAAACTTACCTCTCGCAATGAAGATAAAGTCTATTTTGTGAAATATCCCCATTGCATATGAAAATGAATTTATTTAGGTTTGGTCTATGAATATCGATGTGCGTTTTGAACGGTATATAGAAGAGCAAAAGTTGTTTACGCGTGAAGATAAACTGCTCGTTGCTGTCAGTGGGGGGCGGGATTCGATGTTGTTATTGACTTTACTATCCCGATATGGGGTAGAAATAGCTGCGGCTCATTGTAACTTTAAGCTGCGTGCGGAGGAGTCTGATAAGGATGAGCAGTTGGTCCGTGCGTACTGCAAACAGTTAGGGATAAAACTCCATGTGGAGCATTTTGATACTGAAGGCTATGCCGAAAGCCATAAGATTTCTATACAGATGGCGGCTAGAGACCTGCGTTATACTTGGTTTGATAGACTAAGGACGGAATGTGGTTACGACTATAGCGCTATTGCACAACACAAGAACGACCATGTAGAGACGGTATTATTCAATCTGTCGCGAGGGACGGGGCTGTTGGGTTTGCAAGGGATTTTACCCAAGAGAGAAGGTGTATTAAGGCCGCTGTTGTTTTTAAATAGCGCTGAGGTACTGCAAGTGGTGGAACAGTTAAATGTCCCTTACAGGGATGATCAGTCCAATTTTTCTAACAAATATGCACGGAATAAAATCCGGCTTGATATCATTCCTGAGTTTGAACGTCTCAATCCTGATTTTATACAGATTATGGATGATAATATCGGACGTTTTCAAGAAACTCAACGTGTGTTACAGGCTTTCGTGGAACAAGAACGTCAAAAGTTGTTTGTAGCGATAGGCGCGGATGAATGGCAGATCAGTAAGGCAGCTATTGCCGGACTGGATGTCGGTCTGTTGTATTTTCTTTTCGAACCTTTTGGATTTTCAAAACCGGTGTTAGTGGATCTTGTTGCCGCATTTTCAGCTGAATCGGGGCGTGTCTTTAGGTCTGATACGCATGAGCTGCTCTTGGACCGAACTGTATTGCGGTTGCAGAAAATAACGGAAGAGGACGTGCGTGTAGAACTGCAAGCATCAGATCGTGTGCTGACTTGGCAGAAGTATGTGTTTTCCGTGAGTTGTGAAGAAGACTTTACAGTTGTGAAAAATCCTGCAATAGCGCTCTTGGATTATGATAAATTGATTTTCCCATTGACGGTACGGGCCTGGGAAGAAGGGGATGTATTTCAGCCGTTGGGGATGAATGGGAAGAAGAAAATTTCCGATTTTTTCATCCAAAGGAAAGTCAGCCTCTTCGACAAAAAGAGAATACCTATTTGGCTGAATGGTAACGGTGAAGTGCTGTGGATTACAAACTATCAAATAGATGATAGGTATAAGATTACAGAAAATACACAAAAAGTCCTTAAATTAGATTGCAATATATAGCCATAGAAGGAAGGTACCTGTAAGTGATGGGGAAATGGAGACGATGCGCTTCCGGTAGGTGGGATAGTTAATTGACAGATAAAAACAAGTAATATACATATGGATACAAATAGTCTATTTGTTGAGCGTCAGTATCTAGGAAGGGATATGACATGGATTAGTGTGCGGATGGTTTTAGCACTATTTTGCTTTATCGTCTATTACTTAAATATGGATCATCTGGTGTCGAGCCAATTGTTCTTTATCGTAGGGAGCTGTATTATCGTGGTATCGGTAGTGATGATGTATTTGGTGCATTATAAGACAGCGGTTAGCTCGAATAATATAACACTAAGCGGACTATGGACTACTAGTCTGGTTAAGATAGACCTAGCTGCATTGGTGAAGGTGGAGAAAAAGCCGTATAGCAAATTTGTGTTCAACAATCCAGTTTATAACTTGCATAAAAATGGAAAAATCCGCTTTTATGCAGGAGGCAAAGATTCGGTATGGCTTACGGATCGAGATGGTTTGGTATATATTATAGGTACGCATAAGCAAGAGGAACTGTATAATGCGATCTTGAAAGCGAAGAAGGAGTCTTAATGAAATGTTAAGGTTTTCAGTCTGACATTTCTTTGACCTTGTCTGGTATTGAATTTGTTATTTTTACTCTATACGGGCGCAACTTTCTTTATTGCGCGTGAAGGCAAATTTATGTAGGTTTGAATAAATAGAATTAGAAAGAAATGGGTTTATTATATTTTATATTATTTGTTGTTGCTTTTTATTACATCTTTAAGTTTTCTATGCGTTTGTTATTGCCGTTCGCAATGCGCAAGTTGACCGAACGAATGATGAAGAAAGCTCAACAGCAGGGCCAAGGACAATATAATTACGGTGGTGCAGGTAATCCTTTTGGAAACGGTAGTCCTTTTGGGGATGCCTCTAAGCAACAATCGCAAAGAGGAACGTATACAAAAGAAGGTAAAATAAAGGTGGATTATGTACCTACGCAAGAATCGAAGCGTAAGGGGACAGCGACAGCTGGTGAGTTTATCGATTTTGAAGAGGTAAAGTAAATGTGGCTCAAGCAACTTTCGCTGTTAAATTTTAAGAATTACGCTGAATCGACACTCACTTTCCTGCCCGAGGTAAATGCGTTTACCGGAGATAATGGCGCAGGAAAGACCAATCTGCTGGATGCAATACACTATCTCTCGTTGTGCAAATCCTATTTCAACCCTATTGATTCGCAGCATATCAAGAAGGGGGAAGAATGGTTTATGGTGCAGGGAGAATTTGAACGGGATGAACGTACGGAGGCTATTTCCTGTAGCCTAAAACGAAATCAGAAAAAACAGTTTAAACGTAATAAAAAGGACTATCAGCGATTGGCAGATCATATCGGCCAGTTTCCGTTGGTGATGATATCGCCCAATGACAGTGAGATAATTACGGAAGGAAGCGAAGAGCGTCGGCGTTTTGTGGATAATGTAATTTCACAAACGGACAATCGCTATTTGGATACGCTGATATCTTATAATAAGATACTTTTGCAACGTAATATGTTGCTGAAAAGTATCAAAGAGCGTGGTGTATTTGATGTTGGCCTATTGGAGGTGCTGAATATGCAGCTGGTAGAGGTTGGTGAGCGCATATATATGCGCCGTAAGCAGTTTATGGAAGACTTTACACCAGCTTTTCAACGGCATTATACGTATCTTACCGATCAGGCCGAAGAGGTATCGCTGGTCTACGAATCACCATTGCATCAGCATGATTTTCTGACGCTGTTGAATACCTGTCTCGAGAAGGATAGGATACTTGAGCGGACTAGCCAGGGCATACATAAAGACGATCTTCTGTTTACAATACATGGAGAAATGCCTCTTAAGAAGTTTGGTTCTCAAGGGCAACAAAAATCTTTTCTCATCGCCCTCAAATTAGCGCAATATACTTTTCTACAGGAACAGAAGAAATTTAGACCCTTGCTGCTATTGGATGATATTTTTGATAAGCTAGATGATAGACGGACAAAGAAGCTCATGAAGATGGTTTCGGACGAGGAGTTTGGGCAGATTTTTATTACGGATACCGATGCCGCTAGAATTCGGGAAATATTCGATGAAATAGCACAACCAATACGTATCTTTGATATTGAAGGAGGCGAGGTTCATGTATAAGAGAAAATTTGACGAAATACCCACACGGGATGATATCAGTATGAAGCAGGCTGTTGAGAAATGGCTGGAAGTATACCGTCTACGACGTAAATTTGATGAGTCGTCCGTAGCTTCTTTTTGGGGGGAGATCATCGGTCCCTATATCGAAAAACGCACATTGAAGATTTTTGTGAAGGATAAGAAGCTTTTTGTTAAAGTGGAATCTGCAGTGGTGAAACACGAGTTGACACTCATGCGTAAGCAGGTCATCGGTCGTGTCAACGAGCATGCAGGGCAGGTGCTCGTCGAAGAACTTATTATTCTGTGATAAAGTTAACAAGTGAACAGGTGAACGAGTTATCAACTTATCAAGTGAACGAGTTAACAAGATAAAGTGGATAATAAGTTAACAAGATCACATGATAACTGGATCACACGATAACAGGTTAACAACATACTTGACAACAACCTAAAATGCAAACCAAGTATTACGCTGCGGCATTATTTTCTTTTATTGTCTGGGGGATGTTCAGCTTGGTGCTGCGTCCATTAAGTGCTTATGCTTCTTTGGATATTCTCTTGTATCGGGTTTTATTTGCTTCTGCAGCGATTCTGGTCACGAGTTTTCTCATCCGGCCGAAGGCAACTAAAGAAAATATCCAACTCATCCGTAGGATGTCAACCCGAGAAAAGGGTGCTGTATTTCTACATGCACTGTGCAGTGCACTTATGTTGGCACTCAACTGGTTCCTGTTTATCTACGTGATGAACAATGTCAGTGTAAAAGCGACTTCGTTGGCCTATCTTATATGTCCCATTATAACTACGGTGTTGGCCAGTCTGTTTCTAAGAGAGCGGCTAAATAAAGGGCAATGGCTGGCTGTGGGATTGAGTGTGCTTGCCTGTGCGATGCTGGCCTATGGACATTTTATCGATATGATATACAGTGTGGTGATTGCGTTTTCATACGCGACCTATCTGGTACTCCAAAAACGGAATAATAGGTTGGACAAGTTTTTTACCCTAAACTTACATATTGTTATCTGTACAATCTTACTGACCCCACTGTTGTATATTCTGCCCAGTGGTACGGTACACGGAGCCGATTTTTACGGCTATGTGCTATTGATTGCGGTGTTATTTACGATTATCCCCTTATTTCTAAATATGTATGCGCTGAAGGGCCTAGATTCCTCGGTGGTGGGGATATTGCTGTATATCAATCCGACGATTGCCTTTTTGTTAGCGGTCTTTTATTTTGAAGAACCGATAAACGGAGTACAGATTCTAGCCTATAGCTTGATTTTTCTGGCCGTTATTATTTTTAATGTGGCCTATATCCGTTCTCAGCGGAAGGTCATTGGAAAAGAAGTCTTAACCGCATAACGATGGATATTGAAATTCAACTGCAGCAGGTTTTTGACCTACCTCCCGGTCAGGTGAGGGAGATAAGCCAATATTTTGTTGAGGAGACTGTCGGAAAAGGGGAGTTCTTTTTGGGAAATGGACAGCGGGCTGATCGTTTGAGTTTTATTGCTTCTGGGATATTTAGGGTATTTGCCCAGACTGAAAGTAGAGAGGTGACGCAATGGATTGGGGGGGAAGGGTACTTTATTACGGATTTGTCCTCTTTTTTATTTGATCAACCCAGCCGTTGGCAGATTCAGGCATTGACAGATGCTAAGGTCTTATCACTGTACAAGAGTGACTACCAGCGATTCGAATCCCTACTTCCGCAATGGAATGTGGTGGAGAAACGTTTTATAGCGAAGTGTTTTATGGTACTCGAAAGCCGTGTATTCGATTTTATATCCCTATCGGCAGAAGAACGCTATCTGCAATATTTCGAACAACATAAAGCTTTTTTTAATCAGGTACCCTTGCAGTTTATAGCTTCTGTCTTGGGGATGACTCCCGAAACCCTTAGCCGGATACGGAGTAAGGTGGGAGGCTAACTGCCTTGTAACAGAAATTTTTCTTCTTGATAAATGTCAAGGGCATTGTTTCTAAGCGGTGATAACTTTGTGTTATGAAACGAAAGATAGAAACAACAATCCTAATTGATGCACCTGTAGAGGCAGTCTGGTCGGTGCTGACTGATTTCTCAAATTACCCAGTCTGGAGTCCTACTATTCGGGATTTTGGAGGCATACCTAAGGTTGGACAACGTACTAAAGTGTTGTTGCAGCAGCCTGATGGTATGCGCATAACGATGAATCCGGTTTTCCTAAAACTGGAAACGAATAAGGAAATCCGGTGGAAGGGAAGGCTCTGGATAGATGGAATCTTTGATGGAGAGCATTATTTTATAGTCGAACCTGCGGCTAATGGGCAGACCCGGTTTATCCAGGGGGAATTGTTTTCCGGGATGTTGATCCCTTTTCTGAAGAAGATGATTGATGTGGGGACGAAAAATGGCTTTCTGCTTTTTAATGCTGCACTGAAAGCCGAGGTGGAAGGAAAGCTGTGATGGGCCGGAGCCAAGACCTGGATTATAGGTATTGCTCCAGGTCTCCTTTTCCTTCACGGATGACTTCAAAATCACCTTCAGTGACATCGACGACAGTAGAAGCGACATTGTCTCCATACCCACCATCTATAACGAGGTCGACAAGTTCTTGGTACTTTTCGTAGATTAACTCGGGGTCGGTCGAGTACTCAATAATATCATCTTCATCATGGATCGACGCTGTTACGATGGGATTGCCCAATTGTTTGACAATCTCACGTACAATATTGTTGTCCGGAACACGGATACCTACAGTTTTCTTTTTCGAGCTTAATAGCTTAGGTACTTGTCCGCTGGCATTAAAGATAAAGGTAAACGGGCCAGGCAGTGCTTTCTTCAAAACACGGAAAACAGTCGTATCGAAAGGTTTCGTGTATTGTGAGATGTCAGTAAGATCATAGCAGATAAAAGAGAGGTTTGCTTTATCTGTTTTTAACCCTCGTATCTGACACACCCGTTCTATTGCTTTCTGGTTGGTGATGTCACAACCGATACCGTATACGGTGTCGGTGGGATAGATGATAACTCCTCCCTTGCGTAGTATCTCTACCGCTTGGTCAATGTATTTTTCGTTTGGCTTGTCGTTATATATTTTTAATAGCATGTCGATTGTTGTTTGGTATGGTCTTGCTTCCTCCTAAAAGAACAACAGCCAAAATATTTTGTTTTGGCTGTTGTTCTTTATATTAAAACTCTGCGTTGTTCGGTGTCCTAGGGAAAGGAATGACATCTCTGATATTGGTCATACCGGTGGTAAATAATACCAGACGCTCGAAGCCTACGCCAAATCCTGAATGTGGAACTGTACCAAAACGACGTGTATCCAAGAACCACTCCATTTCTGACGCTTCGATACCTACCTCGGCCATGCGTGTCAAAAGCTTTTGTAAATCTTCTTCACGTTGTGAACCTCCAACCATTTCGCCAATACCTGGGAAAAGGATATCCATCGCACGTACAGTATGACGACCTTCCGCATCCGGTTGGTTTTGTTTCATATAGAACGATTTAATCTCACGAGGGTAGTCTGTAAGGATTACAGGCTTCTTGAAGTGCTTTTCGACTAAATAACGTTCGTGTTCTGACTGTAAGTCGGCTCCCCAACCTTCGATAAGGTACTTGAATTGTTTTTTCTGGTTGGGCTTGCTACGCAACAAAATATCTATGGCCTCTGTATAGGTCAAACGTTCGAAGTTGTTTTCCAATACAAAGTTCAATTTCTCAACAAGATTAAGTTCTGAACGCTCTGCTTGTGGTTTCGATTTCTCTTCTTCCAACAATCTGTTTTTCAAGAATTCAATTTCTTCAGGGCATTGCTCTAGCGCATACTTGATGACATATTTCAATAGGTCTTCAGCCAAATCCATGTTATCCTCCAATTCATAGAATGCCATCTCCGGCTCAATCATCCAGAACTCGGCCAAGTGGCGGGTCGTATTGGAGTTTTCGGCACGGAACGTAGGGCCAAAAGTATAGATATTGCTAAAAGCTAATGCTGCAAGTTCACCCTCTAACTGTCCGGAGACGGTTAGATTTGTTGCCTTGCCAAAAAAGTCTTCCTTGAAATCGACGTTGCCATCTTCAGTCAAAGGTGGGTTGATAGGGTCTAACGTAGTAACTCTAAACATCTCTCCAGCCCCCTCGGCATCAGAACCTGTGATGATAGGAGAGTGGAAATATAGGAAATCGCGTTCTTGAAAGAACTTGTGGATAGCGAATGATAAGGCATTGCGTACTTTGAATATCGCATTGAACGTACCTGTACGTACCCGCAAGTGTGCAATCTCACGAAGAAATTCCAAACTGTGTTTTTTTGGCTGTAAAGGATACTTTTCTGGATCGGAGTCACCGATAATAGAAACCTCTGTTGCTTTTACCTCTACACGTTGACCTTTTCCTTGCGACTCGATTAAATTACCTTTTACACGAACGGCAGCACCCGTAGTGATTCTTTTTAGAATCGCATCAGGCGTGTTTTCAAAATCAACTACGGCTTGGATATTATTGATGGAAGAACCGTCATTGATAGCTATAAATTGGTTATTGCGAAATGTTCTAACCCAGCCTTTTACGATAACTTCTTTTCCAAAATCTTCCGATTGTAATAATTCTTTAATTCGTGTGTGTTCCATTTTTAGTTAAGGGAATTTTTTCTTTTTCTAATACTACAAAAATACGCTATATTATTTGCTAATCGTCAACAAAAGCACAAAATGTTATGCATTTTGATCTTTATTAACGTAGATTTTGTATGAACTGAGGGATTTTTGCTAAATAATCTGCCTCGTCCAATAGTTTGACAAATGCAGTACCTACGATAGCGCCATTGGCATAGGACGTGGCTTTACGAAATGTCTCTTGATTAGATATACCAAATCCAATGATAAAGGGATTGTCTAGATCCATATCTTTTATCCGTTTGAAGTATGCTTCAGCTTGATCTTTTACTTCTAAGTTTTTGCCGGTGGTGGCATTCGAAGAGAGCAAATAGATAAAGCTACTCGATAGTTTGTCTATCTTACGTATCCGTTCTTCGGATGTCTGTGGCGTCACTAAAAAAATATTGCTGATACCATTTTCCTCAAAAATATGTTGATAGAGCTCCTCGTATTCGTACATAGGCAAGTCTGGAATAATAGTTCCATTGACACCTACTTCTTTACAGGCTTTACAGAAATTTTCTACCCCAAAACGGATGACTGGATTGACGTAGCCCATTAGGAATACGGGGATGGAGACGTGCTTGCGCAGATCTTGAAGCTGTTCGAACAGAACGCTAAGCGTCATTCCATTTTTGAGTGCTTCTTCGGAACTACGCTGTATAGTTGGTCCATCAGCCACAGGGTCTGAATAGGGGAAGCCGATTTCCAAAAAATCAGCACCCGCGTCTTCTAATGCTTTGGCAATGGTAACCGTACTATCCAAAGTTGGGTAGCCCGCCGTAAAATATATGGACAATAGTCCGTTTGCGTGTTTGTTGAGTTGCATGTTGTGTTTTGTTAACATGTTATCCAGTGATCTTGTTATCTAGGAGCCTTCGCAACTTGTTAATTCGATAACTTGTTCACTTGATAACTAATACTACAGATTAAAATACTTCATATAGTTGTCGAGGTCTTTGTCGCCACGGCCAGATAAACAGACTACAACGACTTCGTCCCCTTTGAATGTCATCTTTTCGAGATGTGCCAAGGCATGTGAGCTTTCGATGGCCGGTATGATCCCCTCGAGCTGTGTCAAGCGTAAGCCAGCTTGCATAGCCTCATCGTCGGTGGCTGATACATACTCGCCACGACCGGATTTAAATAACCAAGCATGCTGCGGGCCTATACCAGGATAATCTAATCCCGCGGAGATGGAATAGGGCTCCACGACCTGTCCATCCTCTGTCTGCATTAAGATAGAACGGCTGCCGTGCAGTACACCTTCCTTGCCTAATACTGTTGTGGCTGCTGTCTCGCCGGAGTCAACACCGTGTCCTGCAGCTTCTACAGCGATAAGACGCACATCATCATCTACAAAGTTGTAGAACATACCGGCAGCGTTTGAACCTCCGCCCACACAGGCCATCGCAATATCGGGTGTCGCTTTTCCTGTTTTTTCTAACAATTGTATTTTAGTCTCTGCGGATATGATGGACTGGAAGCGGGCAACCATGTCAGGGTAGGGGTGTGGTCCTACTACAGACCCGATGATATAGTGTGTATCCAATGGGTTGTTTATCCAATCGCGCAATGCTTCATTGGTCGCATCTTTAAGTGTTTTGCTTCCGGATGTCGCAGGTACCACTGTCGCTCCCATCATCTTCATACGGGCTACATTGGGGGCTTGTCGTTCGATATCAACCTCGCCCATGTATACCACACACTCTAGGCCTTTTAGCGCACATACGGTGGCTGTAGCTACACCATGCTGCCCGGCCCCCGTCTCTGCAATAATCCTTTTCTTGCCCAATCGCTCGGCGAGTAGTATTTGACCTATAGTATTATTGATCTTATGAGCTCCGGTATGGTTGAGATCTTCTCTTTTCAAAAATATGGTAGCCCCATAGCGCTCAGAGAGTCGCTTGGCATGGTATAACGGTGAAGGACGTCCGACGTAATCCCTGAGTAGCTGATCAAATTCAGCGCGGAACGAAGGGTCATTCATGATTTCTAAATATTGCTGTTCTAATTGTTCAACGTTTGGAAACAGCATTTCCGGAATATAAGCGCCACCAAATGGCCCATAATATCCTCTATTGTCTACCTGATACTTGCTCATGTTGTATGATTGATAATGCTTGTGTTAATGCGTGTATATTCTTTACAGCAGGTTGTTCTTCAAATCTAGAATTTAAATCTAAAGCATAAAGCCTACTGTCATTTATTTTTAGTGTTTCTTTTATATTCTCTAGCCCCAGGCCACCGCTTAGGAAATAAGGTGTGGCATAAGGATAATGTGCTAACTCTGACCAAGAGAATGATTGGCCTGTGCCACCATGCTGTGTACTTTTGGTATCGAACAAAAAGAAGTCAACATCATCTAGGTAACTCGCTAAAGAAGCCCAGTCAAATGTTTCGTCGATCCCAAAGGCTTTGATTACCGTCAGACCTTCTGCTTTTAATGCAGCGCATAATGTCGCAGGTTCATTACCATGCAGCTGTACTGCTTGGAGCTGATAGGATTTGACCTTGTCCATTATAACCATGAATGTCTCGTTGACAAATACGCCCACTTTTTCAATGCCGTCGGGGACAATAGGAGGGATGCCTTCTTGTACAAAACGAGGGGATTTGGAATAAAAGATAAAGCCAATATAAGCTATCGGTAGCTCGATAAGCTGCTTTATATTTTCTGCATCCCGCATGCCACAAACCTTTATTTTAATGTTGTTCATGTTTGTTATTCTGTTATCCAGTTATCTTGTTAACATGTTATCTTGTGATCCTGTTATCTAGTGTCTTGTTCACTTGTTAACTCCTTAACTCCCTACCAACTTCTTCAAACTATCCAATGCCTTTAATCCCAATAATGATTCTTCAGCTTCGTAATAGCAGTCGCCAAAGCTTTTTTCAGGATGGAATGTCTTTATTGCAAAAGCGGCATTGGTCAGCACGACATTATTCTGCGTATTGTTGCCATCGCCTTGTATGATGTTTTTGAAAATGGAAGCAGCTTCTTCTACACTATCTCCACCAGCCAGTTCTTCGGCTGTGACAGGCTCAAAACCTAGTTCTTCGACTGTGTAGTAATGCTCTCCTGCATTGTTTATCAGTTTAAAATCACCTGTCAAGGATATCTCATCATAGCCATCCAGTGCATGGATTATGCTATATTGCTTGTCTGTGTTTTGGCTCAGGTAGGTGTATAGGCGGGCTAGTTCCAGACTAAATACACCTACGGATTGATACGTTGGATTGGCAGGATTGGTGAGTGGTCCTAGCATATTGAAAAATGTCTTGACACCTAGTGCTTTGCGGATCGGTGCAACTGTTTTCATTGCCGGATGAAATAAAGGAGCATGGAGAAAACAGATGTTCGCTTCGTCCAATTGACGTTGAAGACTTTCCTTATCATTCGTAAACTGATAACCGAGATACTCCATTACGTTGGAAGAACCACAACCAGAGGAAACACCAACATTCCCGTGTTTGGCGACATGGTACCCTGCTCCAGCGACGATAAAGGACGCTAATGTAGAGATATTAAAGGTATTCTTACCATCCCCGCCTGTACCGCACATATCGATGAGGTCGTACCCTTGGAAGTCGACTTTTAGGCAAAGGTCATACATGGCATCACGGAAGCCCATCAGTTCCTCAACACGGATACTGCGCATGCCGTAGGTGGTCATAAAAGCTGCAATCTGATGACTATCGTACTTTCCTGTAGCGATGTGGGTCAGGATATCATAGGCCTCTTGTCGGCTGAATGATTTGTATTCGAATAGGTGAGTTAATATCTCTTTCATTTGTTAAGGTAAAAAGTCAAAAAATTGTAGTTGAAAAAAAAGCACAAAAAAAAGGCTCGCCGATATGGCAAGCCTCACTATATTTTTGATTGTATCAAATTTAAGCAATAGACATCTGCCACAACATTAACTGTCGTGCCACCACCATGCGTTATTGATTACAAAATTGTTCATTTCTTAGTCGTTATGTACAAATATCAAATAAGTTTTTAAAAATGTCAAGTTTTTTTTGAAATTTTAATAAAGCACAAAATGTGCAAGGTTGTCCCCCTTCGAGACTAACGTAAAGGAACCGATTTTGCCATTCTCTAGATACACTGCCAGCATTTGTCGCTTACGGTAATGCAGGAAGTACATATTGCCCGTATCTAAACCTTCGGGGTCGATGTCCCGAATTTCTTTTTTGGGCATTTTGTTATACGGTATATAATCGATTTCCTCCAAATTCTTTGCCATAAGGTTAATCCGAACTTCTTCCAGCGAGACTTCAAGGTAATCATAGATTTCGTCCGAAGGATTTTCGACAATCAGGTACTGGCTCAATATAATGTCTACCGCCTTGTTTTCATCGGCCAGATCCCGTATAAATGATTGAATCAGCGTAACATCTTTTGTGTGGTCTTTTGGGGTTGATTCCTGTGCACACAAGCTGGATGATAGGGTGAACAATATAAGACTGAGGAGTACTTTCATATGTATATGATTTGTTTATCCGTTTGACAAAAGTAATAAAACTTTCATGATTCCTTTTCGATAAAGAATCTACATGAAAGTTCTTGATGGCCTTTGAGGATAGACACCGTCAGAAAAATTAAGGATTAATCGCGTAGTGTTTGTAGGAAAGGTCGGTTAGATAGCGAAAAGAGGATAAAATAAAAATCGCACTTAGAAAAGTGCGATTTTTATGCTGGATTAATACTCGTCTTCATTGAAAAAGAAATCATCTTTTGTAGGATAATCCGGCCAAATCTCTTCAATGTTTTCATAAGGTTCGCCATCATCTTCCAAAGCTTGAAGATTCTCGATTACTTCTACTGGAGCACCAGAACGAATTGCGTAATCAATTAATTCATCTTTAGTTGCAGGCCATGGCGCATCTTCTAAGTGTGATGCTAATTCTAGAGTCCAATACATAGTATTACAATTTAAGTTCTACTTTTTCCGCAAAAATAGTATTATATTTTAAAATAGCAAGTTAATTGTGTATTAAATGTGTTTGTGTTTGTTATTATGTTGGTTAATAGCTATATGTGTTTTTGTGTTTCTGTTTTTTTGACATTTTGACGACTATCGTTGACACAATCCCACTGCGATTTCATGCGGTTGTACACCAGTTCCTGTATGTCGTCCGACTGTAGCTCGCTAGCCCGTTCGGTAAGGGGGAGGTGTGGAAAGATAGGAGAAAGCACGCGTATTCGAACAACACCGGGCCTAGAGCCGAATGCATCACCGCTGTCAAATAATATTTGCCAGGCATTCTGTATGACTACGGGCAGTATCTGTACCTGATTGTCTATAGCAAGTTTGAATGAACCTGATTTAAATTCATGAAGCCGTGGAGGGTATTCGTCATCGATTTTCCCTTCTGGAAAGATAACCACCGATTTTCCTTCTTTTACTAAGCCATCAGCTTTTTTAAATGCTCTGAATGCAGATATTTTGCTCTTTCGGTCCACGGTAATATCTATGGTCTTGAAGAAAATACGTGTTACAGGGTTGCGTAATAGCTCCACCTTACCCATGAACGAAAATGGCTGTGGGCACATAAAGATGATAGCGGTGATATCTAAAATAGAGGTGTGATTGGGGCAGATGATATAAGGGACAGACCAGTCGATTTCGGATTCAAATTCTACCTGGAAGAATATACCTGAAAAGGTGGATGCTAGTAGTGCTATGGCTCGTCTTACTCGGGCAATAGCTGCATAGTTCTTTTCAGGGCGGCGGGTCAATACATACAAGAACGGAAATAATAGAATGAAAAAGGATAATAGACATAGGAAATACCATAGTCTGTGTATCTTTCTAAGGATTTGCACCATACGATTTACATTAATGAAAATCGAATTTAAAAAGAAAAAAGGATACCGAGGTATCCTTTTTTATAAAGTTCTATTTTATGCTGAATCCATATTT
This sequence comes from Sphingobacterium yanglingense, assembly GCA_040395455.1. Lineage (GTDB taxonomy): Bacteria > Bacteroidota > Bacteroidia > Sphingobacteriales > Sphingobacteriaceae > Sphingobacterium > Sphingobacterium yanglingense_A. Next base: position 31,177 of record JBEBQJ010000033.1, read on the forward strand.
CATGTATATTTTCTGGGCGGTTTCTGTTTCCATAAATCGCAAGAAATCATCAGCTGCCTTCGGGTGAGGTGCTTTTTTTAGCTTTGCCGCCATATAGGTGGCAGTGGTATTGAGGTTATCGGGTATTTCTATGCCATCTACAGGATGTCCTTTCAGTTTTTGATAAACCACTTCCGAAGTCCATACAGGGGCAACATCCGCATCTCCATACAAAATACGCATAGGGCTCTCGCGGTGGTGTATCTTGGTGAGATAAGTGAGGCCGGTAGCGACTTTGTCTTTCATGATTTTGTCCAGTAAGGCGTCGCCTCCCGCTTTCTTATAGGAAGCCTGTATCTGTTCGCCTATACCTTCCCACAGTGGGTTGGGCATAGCAATACGGATGTGGTCTTGACCAAGGTCATTGAGGGAGGTAATCTTTGCAGGGTTGTCTTTCGGTACCATAAGACAGATATTGTTGTAGCAATAAATCTGGGTATGGCTGAAATAGTCCTTCATCTCCTCAATAGTACGCTTCCCAGCAGTATAGACATCAGGCTGATGGTCAATACGAAGGTTGCCCAATGTCAACGAACCTCCTTTTATTTGCTTAGCCAATATTCCTGGGGGCAGGGTCTCAACAAATATGCGCTGGTACTGCGGATATTCTTTTTTAAAAGCGGCTAAAAGATCGTCTACAACCATAAATTGATTGCCCGCAAAGAATATGGTTAATTGAGGATTTACAATATCACCATAAAGATCGGGTACATTGTTGATACCGGGTACAGTGAAATGAACGGCCGATTCGGGAGGTGTATTCCAAGGCGGATCAAAGCGATGATCTTGGGCCTTTCCTAGGGTGCTAGTCAGTAGGAATATGCCGAGAAGTATATTCTTGTAATTCATGATTTCTACGTGTTTTTGTTACGGTTTTACAATAATCCAGCCTTCGCTAGCACGCAAGATGAGCTCCCCATTGCCACTAGGGACGTACGCAAGGAAGTCATAAAGTTCACTCTTTGCTATCTTTCGTTCTTCTAATGTATTAAGGCATTGGACGACATGGACTCCTTTTTCGATCAAATCCTTTAAAGCAGCTTCATATTGGCTGTTCGATTTTTTGAAGGCCTCTGTTCCACCCGAAAATGCAATCAGTTCGATTTCTAGTTTTCCTTGCAGGCGTGGGTCTTTCAATGCGTTGTTGATATTCCGGAACGCCTTCGCAATTGTCTTGGGGTCATCGCTGTCTAGCTGGTAGATCGCTTTATAGCTTTTCTTTTTAGCTATCGCACCTTGGAATGATTTGTTTTTTGTGATAAGTGCACTCTCCTGAGCGTAACTCTGTCCCTGAAATGCTATTGCAAATAGGATGATGCAGGCTGTAATGATGCTGTTGTTCATATGGGTATTATTTTTAAAAATTAAATGGTCCGTATTTATGCTGTTCTGCACTTATATTATCCGAATAAGGAGGATAGGCGCAATCTTTTGGTTTCTTTGCGAGATTAGGATAGTCCTTGTCTTTGTCCGCCTTCTTGGGTCTATCAAAAGAATTAATGTATGCAGCGACATCATACGCTTCGGCGTCGCTCAGAAGAGGCTCTTCAAAGGTCGCTCCCAGTGGCATATTGCCTTTTATAAAGCGAGCAGCGGTAAGCATACGCGCCATTCCTGCACCATCATTGTAGCTATCGGGACCCCATAATGGTGGATATAGATACCCTCCAGCATTTGGGTTTTTCTGTCCTTGTCCTTGGTCTCCATGGCAGCTCGTGCATTTATTGGTATAGATCAACTGGCCTTGCTTGAGATCCGCGGCACGGTCCGGAATTTCTAGTTTTACGAAACCTTGTCCTTCTAGACGTTTGTCATTGCGTGTGCGGGAACTGACCTGTTTGATATAGGTGATAATAGCACGCATCTCTTTACCATTTTCGGGGATTGCTCGTCCATTCATACTACGTTCGAAGCAACCGTTGATCCGTTCTTCTAGCGATTCGATCTTGTCCTCGCGCCCAATGTACATCGGAAAGACCTGGTGCAGGCCGACGTACGGAGCAGCAAAAGCTTTTGTCCCTCCATTGAGGTGGCAATTCGTACAGGCTAGATTATTGCCTATTTTTTTGCCGTCTTCGTAGAAGTAGTCGTAAGTATTTTTTATTAACTTTTCGCCATAGCTCGCCAGTTGTCCCTCGCTGTCTTCTTTAAAAGTGACAGGGATATAGTCTGCTACGTGGTTGATGATGCTGTCGTTTTTTACTTCACTAGCTGTATTTGTTGATGTTCCTTGTTGATAAGCAAAAAGGAAAAGACATACACATAATACCAATGATAGTAAGGCTATCCCGCCGAGTGCTTTTACATAATTGGTTAGTTTCTTATACTCCATCTT
>JBEBQJ010000034.1:0-32346 GCA_040395455.1 Sphingobacterium yanglingense
TGTCGGATGGATCAGAACTGCAATTGACCGGAGCGAGGTACTATACGCCTTCAGGCCGCTCCATACAAAAACCATATACCAAGGGTAAAGAAGATTACTTTCAGGATTTTAGCCGCCGGATGGAGTCTAAAGAATTGTTGGAAGAGGGACATGTAGAGTTTGCTGATTCTTTAAAGTATACCACTTTAGAGACAAAACGTATTGTTTACGGAGGCGGAGGCATTATGCCGGATCGATTTGTACCTATCGATACCAATATCTACAGTGGCTGGATGGGAACATTGATGAATACTGGTATTGTGGCTAAGGGTGGTTTTGAATTTGTACAGCAGAATCGTGCTGCACTCCTGAAAGCCTATCCCGATTTCGAAAGCTTTAATAAAAAGTTTAAAGTCCCTATAGTGGTACACCAGCAGGTGGTGGCTTATGCAGCTACAAAATCGGTTGTAGTACCCAATGATACCCATGTGGATGCACATCGCGCAATCGATGTCGAACTGAAGGCACAGATTGCCTCGCTGTTGTACACGGGTGGGGATTATATGGCCAGAGTGCGCAACGAAGCCAACCAAAGTTTCATCAGTGCGTTGGAGGTATTGAGAGACACCAAGCTGTATAATTCTTTATTGCATAGCGATATTGTTGGAGAGAAAGCAAAAAAATAGATATAATATAAAAGACGAAGAATATGAAATGGACATTGTTATTGGCTAGTGTACTGCCATTCGCTACATTTGCTCAGCAGGATTATACCATTGAGGGGCAACTTGGCAAGTTAGATAAACCCGCAAAGGCCTACTTGAGGTATAAAGTAGAGGGGCGGGAGGTGATTGATTCCGTGTATTTAAACAAAGGGAAATTTTCTTTCAAAGGATCTGTTCCATCTCCATTAGAGGCTGCTATACGTGTTGCTCATGATGATAAACCTGTAGATCCCACCAAGTCGGTGAAATGGGACTTGTTTCCTTTCTTTTTGGAAGGGCAGCATATAAAGATTTCTGCTTCAGATTCTATTCAGAATGCAGTCGTGTCAGGATCACCATTGAATGACGAGAACAAGCGCGTTAACGATATGTTGGCTCCTATATACGCACAGTATGAAGCTTTGAATAAAGAATATGCGTCCAAATCTCCGGCCGATCAGCAGGATATGAAATATTTGCAATCGTTAGATGATCGCGCTGAGGCAATAAAAAAGCAAACAGAAGAAGCTAAATTGGAGTATATCAGCAAAAATCCGAAGAGCTACATGTCTTTGATGGCCTTGAGTTCTATTTTAGAGGATGGATTTGATGCCATAGGATTGGAGAAAGTTTTTCTGGGGCTCGATGCCTCGTCTCAAAATACAGAATTGGGACGTAAAGTTGCAGATCGCATTGCACAGGTCAAGAAGACCCAAGAAGGGGTTGAGGCACCAGATTTCACACAGCCTGACACGGATGGCAATCAAGTGAGACTTTCGGACTACCGGGGCAAGTATGTACTGATTGATTTTTGGGCATCTTGGTGTGCACCCTGTCGTCGTGAAAATCCAAACTTGGTAAAATCATATGCGCAGTTTAAAGACAAGGGATTCGAGATATTGGGGGTGTCGATGGACAAGGCCACTGATAAAGAGAAATGGCTAAAAGCCATAAAGGATGATGGTCTTACCTGGAAGCAAGTCGGTGATCTTAAAGGTTGGGACAACGAAGCAGGCGTATTGTACGATGTAAAAGCTATCCCTATGAATTTTCTTGTCGATCCGAGTGGCAAGATCATTGCCAAATACCTGAGAGGTGAAGAATTGGATCATAAGCTCAGTGAGATTTTTAATAAGTAGATTTTTTTTACTTGTTTGTTCTTTTAAGCCGTTTGGGTTACCAAACGGCTTTTTGTATTATTCTTATAAAATCTATTTATATATTTGCAACTATGGCAAATAGCAATAGTTTTGCTATCATTAACACCTAAGCTCAAGATCTGAAGTACAAATGGATAGGTATATTCCCAAAGATGAGATAGCAGAAATACTACTTCGCGTTTCTAAAGGAGATGGTATACGTTTGAGGTTTTGATAGATCTTCGTGATCCAGCAACGACAGAATCTGCAGTAGCAAAAGCCTATGGTGTAAAAGGTATTCCAACCAAGATAATTATTGATCCCTATGGACAGATAAGGTTCAATACATCGGGGTTTTCGGCTGATGAAGAAAAGGCCGTCAGCGAGTTGGCTGCAATGATTGAATATGCTAAGAAAAGTTAATTAGCAATAAATTGATAACTATGGTAAAGGAGGCGCAGTTGATTTAATTGCGCCTCCTTTGTTTCGGCGGAGAGATATAGTTACAATGAAAATATAATACCTCAGAATTTAGAATGAGTTATGTTACCCACAATATTGTTGGATATTAATTGTACTCTATTAAAAAATCTTCCTTAGGCCTTCTAACCTTTTTCATGTTACGAATCCAATCCCTGTTTTCATCCGCATAACCTAGATAAATCAAAGAAACGCTCTTTAGGCCTTTTTCTGATAAACCTAGTACCTCATCAACCAATTTATTGTCAAATCCTTCAGCAGGCGTACTGTCTATTTTCAATTCAGCTGCCTGTGCTAAAGCTAACCCGAGTGCGATATATGTCTGACGGGCAGTATGCGCAAAGTTATCTGTGGGAGATTGGTCCAGATATATTGATTTCAATTTATCTGTATACGATGCAAACCGGCCACGAGGCAGTTCGCGCTCGTCAGTAGTATAGTCATATACTTCATCGATACGTTCAGCGGTATATTTATCCCACGCCGCTAGTATGAGAATGTGCGAGGCATCGCGCATACAATCCGGATTTAAAGCCCCAGAAGCCATTTTATCTTTAAGGTCTTGATTTTCCACCAAGATTAAACTGAAGGGTTGTAATCCGGATGACGTTGGTGCAAGCCGGGCCGCCTCTACAATCTTCTCTATATCTTCCCTACTTACTTTTTTTGAGCGATCGTACGCTTTTACAGCATGTCTCCATCTCAAATCATCTAATAATGCCATTATATTATATTTTAAAATTATTTTTAATCGTAATTGATACCCTAATACCAACCCCTGGGATGTTACATATACCTAGATAACAGGACAAAAATCAGAGCCAATATTGCTGGGCTACCTTGTTTTAACAAGATACTTCTAGAAGAGGTCAGCGAGCCGTAGAGTGCAGCTATAATGACGCAACTTAGAAAAAACACCCCAATGTTGAAAGACCAGATTGGATCTTGGATGAGCAGAGACCAAATTAATCCTGCTGCCAAAAAGCCATTATATAAGCCTTGGTTCGCAGCAAGCTTTTTTGTTGGGATAAAAAGATCATCAGCGAGAGAACCTCCGAAAATCTTTTTACCTGTAGTCTCCCAGGCAAACATCTCTATCCACATGATGTAGATATGCTCCAGCGCGACAATCCCGGTCAATATCAAAGCTATTGTTTCCATTATAGGTTCTGGTTTAGTTATTGTTCGATACGGTTAGTACGACTGCTATATTACCCCGGGTAGCATTTGAGTAAGGGCATACCTGATGGGCTTTATCAACCAATGATTTTGCAACCTCTAAAGATACATTAGGTATATTAGCATGAAGCTGTACAGCAAGAGCAAAACCTCCATTTTCTATCTGTCCAATGCTTACAGAGGCCGTTACAGTCGTTTCCCCGGTCTGTATATTAGCAAGTTTTATAACGCGGTTCAGTGCGCTATCAAAGCATGCCGAATAACCAGCTGCAAATAACATTTCAGGATTACTGTAATCATCGTTAGCTCCACCTAACGACTTAGGCATACGTACTTCAAGGTCTAGTATACCATTTTCGCTTCTTACATGCCCGTTTCTTCCTCCTGTGGCAGTCACAGTTGTTGTGTATAATGTTCTCATGATTTTTTATTTAAGATTCTGTTTACAATTTCTTTTAATGCAAGTATATCTGCCGTTGCAATTTCCATAGAGGAAAGCAACTGTTCACGTATACCACAAGCCTTCTCCTGTATAGATATTCCCAAATCCGTACATGTGATGTTTACGATTCTTTCATCTTTATCACTTCTTATTCGAGATACATAGCCCTTTTGTTCTAGTCTTTTGAGTAGGGGAGTGAGCGTTCCATTATCCAATTGTAATTTTTCTCCAAGTTCTCCTACTGTCTGTTTTCGTTCTTCCCACAGTACCAGCATTACAAGGTATTGTGGATAGGTAAGGTCAAGTTTTTCCAATAATGGACGGTAGTGGTTTACCATTTCCTTTGCAAGTACATATATTGGAAAACAAACTTGATTTGCCAGTTTCAACTCATCTTTCATGATTATATCTTTATCTAATACAAAGGTATTGTGAAATTATATTTTACACAATATAGTTTTGTCATTCAAATGTTGTTTTTAGAATTGTTTCCGTTGAGTAGATTATTTGTTTTGTAGGAAGATTTCATGGAGGAAGATGATTGTTTGATATAAGAAGTAAGCCAGCCCTAAAAAAGATTGGATAAATTTACTGTTTTAGTTTTCTAAACAAATTAGCGACAAACTAACTATTGTGGACCTGTCTGAGGATGAAAAATGGTTTATACAGATACAGCAAAGCAATGAAATCGCATTTAGAAATCTTTATGAAAAGTATAGCGTTCGTATCTTAAAGCGTTTCAGTCGTTTACTGAAAGACGAAAAAATAGCAAAACAAATTTTGCAGGATGTGTTCTTGAAAATCAGGGATAGGCATGAAATGCTGGATACTGAAAAGTCTTTTCGTTCTTACCTATTTCAGATCGCTAAAAATAGAGAAATAGTCATTTTTCATAAAGTTATGCTAGATAATGACTTTATGAATCATATAATATATCTTTCCACAGAAGTATACCGCCATGCAGAACAAGTCGTTCAGTTTAAGAAAAATAATGCTATTTTTGAAAAGGCATTGAAAATCTTCTGAAGAAATGTCTAGAGGTCTTAAAGTTATGCAAGATTGAAGACAAAATCTATGAAGAGACCGTCAATTTACTGGGAACCTCTACTGGACCTGTCAATGAACATATGGTCAAAGTATTTCGTACTGTTCGTCAGTATCTCAATCTATGTTATTAGTTTTTTTACCAGATATCTTACAATTTGCCGAATAATGCAATGTAAATATGCTTAACTGCCAGTTATAATATAGGTAATCTTCTGAAAATCTATTTATATATTTGTGAACACAATAAAGCTGAGCAAATGCTCCTATCACGATTAACATACAAACAAAATTAGGATCTAATATAGCATGGATAGCCGCATCCCTAAAGACGAAATAGCCGAAATATTACTTCGTGTTTCTAATGGAGATGAACAGGCCTATCGTACCATTTTTGAGGCTTATAAAACATCCATCTACTCTACGGTTTTTAACCTGAGTGACGACGAATTTATCGCTGAAGAAGTCCTGCAGGATACCTTTATCCGTCTTTGGAACTACAGAAGCAAACTGGTCGAAGTTGATAATTTCGATGCCTGGATCTATCGCGTAGCAAAGAATGTGTTCCTGACAAAGATTAAACAATTGAGTCCTTCACAAGAGCCTTTGGACCTTATTATACACGATATCTTCGCTACCCCCAAGACATACAATGATGTCGAATACCGGGAGCTGGAGACGGCATTTGAACAAGCAGTACAGAGCCTATCTCCCAAACAAAGGATCACTTATCAGCTGATAAAGATGGAGGGGCTATCGCGCAAAGAGGTTGCAAAGATACTCGAAGTATCTGCCGAGACCGTCAAATGGAACCTGGACGAGTCTGTAAAAAAAATAAGGTCTACGATGACAGAAATGCTGAAAAACCTACCATTAGTCCTCATTTTATTTTATTTGCAAAAAAAATAAACCTTCCTACCCCCCCCAAAAGGAAAGGTAACAAAGTCATATTAATAAAGGATTAGATGTTTTTTGAAACGGTCTAATCCCATTTTTTTATAAGCCATATGAATTATAACGATAGCTATATAGATTTATTGATACAGCGTTGTCTGGATCGTACAGCGAATGCCCAAGAACGAAAGGTGCTGTTGCGTGTATTGAAATATACAGACAATGAGCAGATCGAAGCGAAGATCGTTGCCGCCTTTCAGCAGGCACAGGTCTGGCTGGAGCCTGAGGATACCGTTTGGACTGCAATCGAGAAGCAGATGGCTCAAGAGACTCCAATAAAACCTATCCGTAGGTATACCAAGGTGTTGCAGTTCGTGAGGTATGTGGCTGCGGTAATGTTGTTTCTGACGATTCCATTATACTTTTTCAGGGATGCTTTGCCTACGGCTATCACCGAGTTGAAATTGGTACAAGAGATAAGCGAGGTTTTTGAACCGCAGACCTCGGACACCTTTTCCGAAGAATTAACAGAAGAGATTCAATTGGTTCTCTCGCATGATCGTACGGTCAATCTTTTGGGAGAGGAAGCTGCTGCGCTCGTGGATGCGGAGAAAAATATCCGCATCGTACATGGGGATAACCAGATCAGTTACATGCTCCAAGACACCACTGATCAGCATATCTCCAGCACGGTACTATACCATACGATCAAAGTGCCTTACGGTAAGCGTTTTTCTGTCCGATTGATCGATGGTACATTGGTGTCGCTCAATTCGGGCACAGAGCTGCGGTATCCTATTAATACCCGGCAGCAGGATATGGATATTTATTTGACCGGGGAAGCCCATTTTGATGTTGCCAAATCGCTGAATAGAAAATTCAATGTACATGTACACGGTGATCGCTTTAAGAAGGAGCACATGGTTCAAGTGTTAGGAACCCAATTTAACATCAGGGCATTCCCGCACGACAGACAAAGCGTGACCACCCTGTACGAAGGGGCGATTCAGGTGTCTGGGCTTACGGCGCTACCTATTCGCTTGCAGCCATCCAAACAGATCACAGTCGATCAGCACTATGCCATAGCTGCAGCCGATTTGGAAATGAATTCAGCTTGGCTGAACAATGTGTTTTATTTCAAGAACACCGCTTTGGATGAAGCTTGCCAAGAGTTGGAAAGATGGTATGGTATAAAGGTGACCTATAACAGAGGCAAAGAAACGAAGAAAATACTCGCTCAAATATCCAGAAATAAGAGTCTAAAAGATGTATTGGATATGTTGGCCCAGACTTATGATATCAAATACGAATTCCGAGGAAAGGAGGTGATCTTGACAGATTGATACTAGCCAAATAAATTAAAACTATGGTTTTAAAGACCAAGAATTTTTAATCCTAAAATATAAAGAACTAACCAGTCTTTTCTTACATTGTTTATGAAGCAATTTTTTAATAATAATAGATATAGATGCTGCCTGTTGTTTTTTTGCAGCATTCTTTTCATGACGACTGTCTTTGGGCAGCAACCAAAGATAACGATCCAAAAGAAGGGTATCACCCTAGATGAACTTCTGAATGAACTTCGGAAGCAGAGCGGAGTTGATTTTGTCTCCTTAACTTCCAAAATCGATCACTTTAAAAAGATCGATGTAAATTTTAAAGATGAACCACTGTATCAGGTGTTGGACAAGTATTTTAATGTTCGCTCAGGTGTAGTGTACGTTTTCAAAAATAACAGTATCATTTTGATGGACGAACAGAAGGCACAGATGCGTAGAGTTAGCGGAGAGGTACACCGCGAAGACACGGATCGGGAGATGGCCGGTGTGTCGCTATCTTTTCCAGATAAGGGAATTAAGGTCAATACCGATGTAAACGGTAGGTTTGTCATCCAAGTGCCCGAATACGCCAAAGAATTGGAGGTTTCTTACCTTGGATTTAAAAAGAAAAAAATGAGGTTAACTCCTGCGAATAATTACGTCATTCACTTATCACCCACCTCCGAAGATATAGATGAAGTCGTGGTGACAGGAATATTCAACCGCTCTGCCGAGAGCTTTACCGGAGCCACTACAACTATTAGTGGCGAGGAAATCAAAAAAATTAATACAAATTCGGTGTTGGCTGCAATATCGGCTGTAGATCCAGCCTTTAGATTGGTGGCTAATAATCAGTTTGGTGGCGATATCAATCGCTTGCCAGAGGTGCAGATGCGGGGACAGAACTCGTTTCCCAACCTTAGTGGAGAGCTTTCCAACAACCCCAATGAGCCTCTTTTTATATTGGATGGATTTCAGGTCAACCTGCAACGTATCGTCGATCTTGATATGAATCTTATCAAGTCGATTACACTTCTGAAAGATGCTTCGGCTACTGCTATATACGGCTCGAGAGGGGCAAATGGCGTCATGGTCATTACCACTATACCTCCCGCAGCAGGAAAAGTACAGGTCACTTTTACAAATGACTTTAGATTAGCCACACCTGAATTAGGCGTATATAATCTGTTGAACGCCAAGGAAAAGCTCGACTTTGAGAAGCGAGCCGGATTTTATAAGGGAGCCGTCAATATCAATCAGTTGTCTAGAGATTTTCTTTACAATTCGCGCTTCAAAAATGTCTTGGAGGGTGTAGACACCGATTGGTTGAAGATCCCAACACAGATCGGACGCAGCAACCGTTCTTCGCTACGTCTTCAGGGTGGGGATGAGATTTTGCGGTATGGTCTGCAGTTTACAGCGGATCGGCAAGAGGGGGTAATGAAGGGGCAGGACAGGGACAATTACAGCGGACAGGTCGACCTCAGCTATAACGTAGCTAAATTCCGCTTTATGAACTCTTTGCGCGTATTCCAAAATAAGGCAAATGTATCCCCATATGGTAGTTTCAGCGATTATGTCACTGCCAATCCCTATTTCTCGCCTTATGATGCGGATGGTAATATTCCTTTACTATTGGAAAATGTATCCCATCATCCCTGGTATGAGCCCTTTACTACAATAAACCCATTATATAATACCACGTTACATTCCGTAAATAAATCAGAATACTTTGGTGTGACCAATAATTTTTCGGCACGATATGATATTACGCCTGGATTATTTGTAGAGTCTAATTTCAGTATTACCAAACAGAACGATGGCTCCGATCAGTTTTTCTCTGCGCAGGACTCTAGATTTGCTTCGATAGCAGAGCCAAGTCGTCGTGGATCCTATACAGCACGTACTGGAAAGACATTTGGATATGAAACTATGACCACAGCCAATTACAATGTGAAGCAGGGTAAAAGTCAGATTTTTTCGATGCTGGGCTTCAATGCGAAAAGCAGTAACAATGAGTTCTACCAGATCGTTGCCGAAGGATTTCCTTACGATCGGCTGGACAACTTATTGTTTGCCAATCAATACCAGACGAATGGCAGGCCTACAGGCGATGAAAGCACTACCCGTAACATAGGTATTGTGTATTCGGGTAACTACAGCTATGACAATCGTTATTTAATGGATCTGTCTATCCGCCGGGATGGGTCGTCGCAGTTTGGTACAGACAGGCGCTTTGGTACATTCTGGTCTGCGGGTTTAGGATGGAATATTCACAACGAACGTTTTTTTAAAGACAGTCCAATCGTTAACAAACTTCGGTTAAGAGCCAATTATGGGAGTACTGGATCGCTCAATATTCCTGCATATGGCGCGCAATTCCGTTACAATTTTGGCGTAGGTTCTTCCTACTACGACCAGCTGGGAGCTGTCTTGAACAACTTAGGAAATTACAACCTGAGCTGGCAGAACGTCTACAAGCTTAATGTAGGTATGGATGCGTCGCTACTCAATGAACGTTTGGATCTCCGTATGGAAGTATATAGGGACCAGACCAAGAACGCCTTGACTTCGGTTACTTTGGCTCCTTCGACCGGGTTTAGTAGCTATTCGGAGAATCTTGGCGAGCTACAGAATACAGGGGTAGAATTTTCTGCTCGGTATGTGATTATCAATCAGAAGGCGAATGGAATATTGTGGTCTGTCAATGTAAATGGATTCACGAATAAAAACATACTCAAGAAATTGTCCAACAAGTTGAAGACGGCGAATGAAGATCTGAACACAGCAAATGAAGATCAGATCTATCCGAATGTGCTGTTGGAAGAGGGACAGTCGATGAATACCATATTTGCGGTGCGCTCGCTAGGAATAGATCCCGCTACCGGTACCGAGATGTTTTTGAAGAAGGACGGTACTGTAACGTACGATTGGGATATTAGAGATAAGGTGCCTGTTGGTGTACAACAACCAAAGTGGAATGGCAATTTCGGTTCCAACGTGATTTACAAAGGATTTGAATTGAATCTGATCTTTAACTACCAGTATGGTGGAAAGTTATACAACTATACATTGGTGGATCGTGTAGAGAATGTTAATGTAGCAAATAATGTAGACCGCCGGGCCTACGAGCTGGGATGGACCAAGCCAGGTGACGTCGCCTTGTTCAAGCGTATCACGTCCACAGTTAATGCCACACAGGCTACGTCAAGGTTTGTTCAGGATGACAATAATCTCAAGTTGACCTCCGCATCATTGGGCTATAATTTCTATGGCAAAGCCTTTCTAAAACGTTGGGGCATAAATTCGCTATCGATAACGGCATTGACAAATGACCCGATATGGTGGAGTTCTATCCAGCTCGAACGAGGTACGGACAATCCATTCGCACGTAATTATTCACTATCGCTTCGCGCGAGTTTCTAAATAGAAGAGATTATGAAAATATACCTATTTTTAGTAGCAGTAATGACGGTTGCGTCTCTCGCTGGATGCAGTAAGTATCTGGATGTGGAGCCCAAGTCATCTGTAGCCGAGGAGCAGATGTTTGCTTCTGAAACGGGGTTTGAACAGGCTTTGGTCGGCGTGTATTCCCAACTGAGCAAGCAGAGTATGTACGGAGACCGTCTTTCCTTGGGATTTGTATCCGCTTTAGCGCAGAATTATACCCAGTCCAGTTCAACAGCACCTTATTACGAGACCCGTTCGTACAATTATAACAGTGATGAGGTTAGAAATATCCTCAGTGCCGTATGGGGCAGCTCGTATAATGCAATAGCTGGACTGAACAAGATTATCGAAAAGACAGAATCCAATCGATCGGCGCTTTCTTCCCGAGGCTATAATTTGATTCGTGGAGAAGCATTGGCATTGCGTGCTTATATTCATTTTGATCTTTTCCGTTTATTTGGCCCCGAGTACCAATCTGGAAAAGGAGAGAAGGCCATTCCGTACGAGACGATGGTGGATGCCTTTGCCAATGTGCCTGCTACCTCGGAGGAAGTATGCCGATTGGTCTTAAATGATATTACTGAAGCAGCAGATTTGCTCAAATCTGTCGATCCGGTTTTTGAAGAGGGTACAGATATGGATACCCGCCGTATACGCATGAATTATTACGGTGTCAAAGGGCTGGCGGCTCGGGTATATATGTATATGGGAGATAAGCCGGCAGCGGCTAAAGCTGCACAGGAAGTGGTGGATGGCGCTGAGTTTCCATTTGTATCCAATACGCGAGTTAGTGCTGCTGCCGGATCAAAAGATAGGTTGTTTATGTCAGAACTCGTCTTTGCCCTTCGGTCTCGGGATATCCTGACTTGGACGCAGAATTATTTCCGGTTTTATGTCTCTTCAGGAAGAGGCTTAACGCGGACCTTGGCTAATATAAACACCCTATATGAGAACTCCACTACCGATGTAAGGAAGCTCTACCTCTTTGAACAAGATCAGGGTGTATTATTTCCTTCCAAGTTTTGGCAGACCTATACACCTCTGCGGGATGAAGGATTGACATCGTCGTACCGGCCGGATCAGCTTATTCCATTAATTCGGATCTCGGAGATGTATTATATCTTGGCAGAAGCAGCCAACTCGACTCAATCGGGGGTGATAGAATTGAACAAAGTACGTTTCGCCCGGGCAGTCGGTAAGCTTCCCGAAGACGGATCTGTTACTGCGACACAGCTACAGAATGAGATTCAGAAGGAATGCCATAAAGAGTTTTATGCCGAAGGACAGTATTTTTTCTATTTAAAGCGAAGAGCCATTGCGCGCATGCCTTTCATGACTTCTGACATTCCACTATCCATTTATAAATTACCAGTTCCAGATGTGGAATTGGAGTATAATCCTACTTATAAATAAGAATATGAAAACGAGAAAATATTTTATTTTCGCCGGTCTTCTGTGCGTATTGATGGCCTGTAAAAAGCAAGATACAATATTATTCGAAGGTGAAGAACGGGTTTCGTTTTTTATCGGGGAGTATGATGTTGATTCGACCAGTTATACGTTCGCTTTCGATCCGGTGACAAAAGAAAGGGATACGCTGTACCTCAAAATGCGGATCCAGGGCAGAACGCACGATCGCCCGAGAACCATAAGGATTCAGCCTGGAGTTGGTACGACAGCTGTGTTGGGACAGGACTTTCTTTTGCCAGAGGTGGTGTTACCGGCAGACTCTGTCACGGTTAATTACCCGTTGATACTGATCAATACACCCAAAATGCAAACACAGGCGTTACGGATCGTGGCTGAAGTGGCTGCCTCTGCTGACTTTTTGCCAGGTGGTACAGGCCAGGCGATCGGTGGTACCAAGGCTATAAATTCCTACAAGGTATGGGTATCTAATAAGCCAGAAAGGCCGGTTTATTGGGATGATGTAGAATCTTACTTTGGCTCATTCTCGGCCACACGGATACGTTTTATGATCAGTACCCTTCGTATTTCGGACTTCTCTAGAGACGCTCTTGGTGCATATGAGTTATATACCTATCCTGTTATCCTTCGCAATGCGCTCGCAAAATATGAAACGGCAAACGGTCCTTTGATCGATGAGTTTGGACAGCGTGTAACTTTTTAATTCAGCAGACAATGAAAGTAGATAAATTTTTAAAACACACTACAGGCTGGTTACGACTTGGCCTGATAGCTTTACTTATACAGGGGTGTTCCTCATTTGAACAGGACTTTAGTCGATCTCCGATTGGTGAAATCAGTATTCTTATGGAAAAGAGTGAATACGATGCCGTACAGCTGGAAAAATTGCATATTCCGGTTACTATAACTGGGCCATCAGGAAAGGCGGGACGGTATGCATATCGCTGGAAAGCATTCACGAATGAAGCGGTCTACATCTTGTCCGATAAAAAGGATTTGGATACGATTATTGATTTGCCACCCCAACAGTATAATATTCAGTACACGGTAACCGATTTAGACAATGGGTTAGAATTTAACAAGCAGCTCTTTTTAAATGTAAATGGTGCTTTTTATGAAGGTTGGCTAGTTTCCCATAATCAAGATGGCAAAGGTAAGCTTGCATTTATACGTGCAGACAATGTGGTATTTCCAGATCCGGTAGGACAGGCTAATGACATGTCATTCCCAGAAAACTTAAAAGCTTCATTTTATACTCAAATACCTTATAGGGCCCAATATGCGTCAATAGCCAGCTTTACTGGAACAGAAATATTCCGATTTGATCCCAATACATTTAAACTAACGGGCAAGAGTGAGGAAGTTTTTATGTCCCCTAATGGTTATGATAGGATAGCTTGGGATAGCGGATTAGGCGGATATGACCAGTACTTTATTAATAAAGGCGAGATCCATGTCGGTATGGGGGATTTTTATCCAGAAGATATATTAAAACCATATACGCCTGGCCTTGGTGGTGATTATGATCTGTTTCCTGCAGTCATTTCTTCAACTCCCTACAGAACTTTTTTTTACGATAATAAATATAAGCGTTTTCTGGTAGTACCGGCGTTTGAGAGAGAGCTAACTGTTGCTTCCAACAGTTCAAACAGTACAATGAGTATATTAAATATGTCAGATGTAAAGAAGACGATGATAGCGGCCGAAAAGGGAAGAACTACGTATATTTCTGGGGTGTTCTATTGTATCATGGAGGATAGTGAAGGCCGTTACCTAGCTGGTATAGATAATGTTGATCCAAGTTTGTTTCAAAAAGTCCTGGACAGCGCATGCCCTGAATTTAGCAAAGCAAAATTATTTGCGGCATCGGGAATATTTCAACATATGTATTATGCTGTAGATAATAAGATCTATCTGTACAATATAGTGGCTAATACGGCCGAGTTACTCTATAGTTTTCCAAGCTCGCACACGATTACTGACATCGAGATAAAGCAGAAAACGAGTAGAACGCTTGCGGTAGCTACCTGGGATGGTACCGCTGGCAACATGAATCTTTTTGATATAAACGATTTAGGTCAATTTGTGGATGAAGCCCCAAAAAAGGTGTTTGGTAATCTTGGCCATATTGTACACATAAGCAACAAGTAAATCCATGAAGAAAATCAGTATAACAATGGGCTTAGTTGCGCTACTATTTTTAGCGCAGGCCCAAGAGAAAAAGGGTGCTACTATACAAGAGCTCCTTACCCCTTTGAAAGAAATTAAAGATTCCAAGGCATTGCAATCCAGTTTGAAAAAATTGGAGCGAAGTAAGGTAGAAAAGGATAGAATGCTGGCTTACTGGTATTATTATGATCAACGAAACGAAGAAAAGACAGCGACCATTCGGCAATCGGTTATAAAAGATTTTCCGAACAGCAACCTAGCGATTCAGGAAAAGGTCAAGGTAATTAGCCAGGTGAAATCGCTTGCCGAACGTGATATTCAATTTCAAGCCTTATTAAAGGAATATCCTAACGCCTGGATAGGTTTGGAGATGTACAACATGGCTAATGCATATGCCAGTGAAGGGAATGTCGAAAAGATGGTACAATACGCGACATTGTATACCAATATGACATTAGACCGGAACGGGAACCGTCTGGACAAAGCATCCGTATTGTCCGAATGTGCCCGTTTCCTCAGTAGGAGCAATCCAAAGGCGGCATTGCCATTTCTGGAGGACGGTCTTGCTTACCTTCGTATGGATCTCGCTAAACCTGAGGAAGGCGACACCGAACAGATCCGAAAGGAAAGGCGTCGTCGTGCTAAGCAAGGGTATTACATCTCGCTCAGTAGTTATGCCGATGCTTTGGGCCGTGCGGATAGAGCGCCCGAGAGCTTACAGCTCGTTGCAGCGATTAGACAGGAATTGATGGGAAAAGAGCCTATCGAGCAGATTAACTTGAAGATCCTAGATGGAGCTTATGTAAACGCTCTCTTGGCCAATAAAAAATATGGGGAAGCCCTTCCTTATCTCGAAGAGGATTATGTCAAAGGTTCCAAAGGCGTGGTGACTGCCGATCTGCTGCAAAAGGGATATGCCGATAGCAAAGGATCATTAGAGGGATACGAGACCTATAAAGCGGGATTGGATCAGACCAAAATAGCGAATGCGGAAGCCGAGATGATGAAAAAGCTCGTGTCAAAAGATGCGCCAGACTTTGAATTGAAGGATGTAGACGGTAATACGGTAAAATTAGCCGATCTGCGTGGGAAAGTGGTGGTGCTTGATTTCTGGGCGACCTGGTGCGGTCCCTGCAAGGCGTCCTTTCCAGCTATGCAAAAAGCAGTAGATCAATACAAGGACGACAAAGATGTACGTTTTTTATTTCTGCATACCTGGGAGAGAGGGTCAGGGGATGCAACTGCAAATGCGAAGAAATACGTCATGGATAATAAGTACAGTTTCGAGGTCTTGATGGATCTGCGTGATCCGTCAACGAAGGAGAGTGCTGCAGCCAAAGCGTACAATGTGGACGGCATCCCGACGAAAGTAATCATCGATCCACAGGGACGCATCCGATTTGAAACATCGGGCTTTGCGGGGGATGACGAGGCCGTTGTGAAGGAGCTTTCAGCCATGATTGAGTTCGCACGGAAGGGTTAGATTTACAAGCATCTCGAAAGAGATGCTTGTTGGTTATAGAGAGGTTACTGATTAAAAATCTAAAGTAAAATAATACGTATGAAAGTCAAAATAGTAATAATCCAAGCTTTACTAGTCTTACCTTTTCTTGGATTTACCCAAAAGGGGAAGGATCGCGGTTACGAAATTCATGGAAAGATTGACAGTATGCCTAAGGGCAAACAATATGTTTATCTTTCGTCAATAGTTAGAGATCAAGAACTGCAGACCGATTCAGTGCTAATGAAAGATGGTAAATTTATGTTCAGAGGCAGCATAGACGAACCGTGTATGGTAAATGTTTATATCAATGTACCTGGTCGCAAATATCCAGCTTCAATGAATCTATTTTTAGAGAATTCTAAAATTAACCTGCATGCAACCTGGGATAAATCTGTACGTGAGCACGTGAAGAATGTTAAGGTGACAGGTTCAAAGGTTCACGACGACAATGAATATCTGTTTGATGGTGCCATGAAGCGATCGGGTAGAAACAAAATTAGGAAAGAGTATATGGAAGCCGAAAAGCGAGGTGATACGGCTCAGATGAGGGCTTTATCAAAGGCAAATATGAAGGCGATGGAAGTCTATTCAAAAGATATCCATGATTGGATAGCGGCAAACCCAAACAGTTTTGTAACGCTGCGGTACAAGCAGATGGCAGTTCCGCTAGACGAAGCTGGGCTGGATAGGTTTGAAGCCGAACTGAATAGTATGGATCCGGCTCTTCGCTCATCGTACTTAGCACAGACTATCTACAATGATATCAATGAGCAGCGCAGTAGATTGAAGATAGCCCCAGGTACGATGGCCATCGATTTTGAACAACCTGATAAAGAGGGCAAGTTGGTACGGCTTTCCGACTATAGAGGCAAGTACGTATTTGTGGATTTTTGGGCAAGTTGGTGTGTACCCTGTCGCGCTGAAAATCCACATGTACTAAAAGCCTACAACGAATTTCATCAAAAAGGCCTCGAGGTGCTATCTGTTTCGCTCGATGAAAAGCGAGAAGCTTGGTTAAAGGCGGTAGAACAGGATGGGCTTCCTTGGACACAGGTCTCGGATTTAAAAGGCTGGAAAAATTCCGCGAGCCAATCGTATTTGATCAAAGCTATACCAGCTAATTTCTTGATCGATCCATCGGGTAAGATAGTAGCATCCGGACTGCGAGGTGATCATCTACAACAAGAACTGGAGCGTGTATTCGGCAGTTTAAATTAATGTTTTGAATGCGGGGCGGAGTCTTTTTTTGAACGCCGCCCCCTCTTTGAAAATCAGCATTTAAAAAGGGGCTGATAATAATTTTTGTTACAAGATAAATTTGTAATAAATTAGTTGCCAAATTAATCTTAGATGAGTTTTGGTAAGGAAATAAATAGCGAGTATGATTTGCTGGATCGCCTACGCAAAGGTGATCACGATGCATTTACTCAACTATATGAAAAATATAGTGTGCTGTTGATTCCTACGATCTTACGACTTCTTAAATCCCAAGAGCTTACCGAAGAGCTTTTACAGAAATTATTTATCAAAATCTGGGACTCACGCGAGCAGATAGACCCAGAGAAATCATTTAAAGCCTATGTATACCGTATAGCCCAAAATATGGTGTATTATTCTTTTCGGGAAGATAGTAGACAGAAGCGACTTTTAGATTTTGTGATAAGCCAAAAATCTGAAAGCTATAGCCATATCGAAGAGAACCTCATCCATAGAGAAATGGAGGAACTCATACAAGCGGCTTTAGAAAAGCTACCTCCTAAAAGAAGGGAAGTTTACCGGCTATTTCGTTACGAAGAAAAAAGCTATAAGGAAATTAGCGAGCTACTTCATATTTCGACTTCGACTATCAATGACCACTTGCAAAAAGCCAATAAGTTTCTCCGGGAGGAACTAAACAATAATGAATTTGTCTGGCTTTTATTTCTATTGCTGAGTCAATAATAGACTGATTTTTTCGTCAACATTGCTCCTTAAGCAAGACCACTTCTATATTCGTAATCTTTTTAGCTTCACATTATTTTAAAAAAAAGTTAATATAGAGCAGTTAGTTTGTCTTTTAAAAGCATATTACAATACAAAGGGCACACATGGAGACAGAAAAATACATCGAACAGCTATTTAAAAAGTACGTAGAGGGACTGGCATCCATTGAGGAAACCCAAGAGTTGCTGACATTATTTAAGGATCAGCAGAATTCTATTGTTTTAGACACCCTTATCGGTGATGAATTTACTGTTGATTCCTCATTAGAGGAAAGGCAACTCGTTTCATCCATTTCACATCATGTGAAAATTAGGGTGGATGAGCATATTCGTAACAATGAAGAGGTGAGTAATATATCGTGGAGAAATAAGAAAGTCTATAAGTACGGGTGGTGGGCTGCAGCGATTTTAATTATAGGGCTATTCGGAGTCTACCAATTTGCCCTATACCCTGTTAAAGTCGGACACCCTATAGCCTCTACGGATGCCAAAGATCAGGAAAAGGCGACCCTAACCTTAGCGAATGGTCAACTGATAGAGCTGGACACCGATAAAGAAGGGATTATAACAAGAAACGAGGGGCTAACGTATGCCGATGGCCAAAATCTTGTACAGCTACATGAGGTGCAGCAAGCCCTATTGTCGACGCCGCGAAAGACCCAATATTCTACGATGCTGCCTGATGGCACGCAAGTGTGGCTTAATGCCGAGTCATCCTTAAGTTATCCAACTAGGTTTGAAGGCGCTGAACGTATTGTTGAGCTCAAGGGCGAAGGATACTTTGAGGTCGCACACGATGCTAAGCATCCGTTTATTGTAGTTACAAAAGGACAAAGATTGAAAGTGTTGGGTACCAGTTTCAATCTCAAAGCCTATACTAATGAGCCTGCTGTGGTAACTACGCTAGTCACAGGTCGGGTGCAGCTCTATTCCGACAAAGTTACAGTAGCGCAGATGCTTAGCCCTGGGCAGCAATCCGCTTTTGTCGAAGATAAGTTTTATGTGGGCCATGTCGATACTAAAATATTTTGTGCCTGGAAGTTAGGGGAACTCAGGTTTAGAGCAACTCCGCTCGATGAAGTGTTGCGTGAAATAGAAAGATGGTATGATATCGATGTCGATTATTCAACAGTCCCCAAAGGTGTAAAGATCCATGCTTCTATTCGTAAGGACAAAAAACTAACTGCTGTGATAGATGCATTAGAGAAAATAACAGATTTGAAATTCGATTTACAGGGAAGGAGGTTAAATATTATGGAATAAAGCAAACTATTTTGTCGAGATTCTTTAAAATAAACCAGAGGTGTGGGGACACCCCCAGTTCATAAGATTCGAGACGTTTTCGAGATTAAGACATGACGAAAAGAAGTAACTAACCTTATTTACAAATTTATGAATTATTCCCTTATGCGCAAGAGCAGCAGTGAACCTGCTGTGCCTCGTGCAGCACTACGGACAGAGTCACCTAGACTTATGTCCATCATTAAAAAATGCTTATTGCTATTTTTTCTATTGTCCTTTGCTGTATCGCATAAAGCCGCAGCGCAGAAAGTGACAATATCCCTCAAAAATGCGCCTTTCATTGATGCCTTAGAAGAGGTCAGCAAGCAGACACAATATGATTTTTCCTATAACGATCGGATATTGAAGAATGCAAAACCCGTTACGTTAACCTTAAAAAATGAGACGCTTTCCAATGCTTTGCTCAAATTATTCCAGGATCAACCCTTTAACTATGAGATCAAGGAGCGTATAATTATCATTTTTGAAAAATCCAACACACGTCCCGTGGTCAATGCCTTAGACGGTACGCCTATAGAAGGACGTGTCACCAATGAGAGTGGATTGCCTCTTAATGATGTAACGGTCAGAGTACGAGGTAGTAATTATATCACCAAAACGGATAAAACCGGCAAGTTTATTATTCCTGCTGAATTTGCTAACTCGGTATTGCATATCCATCACCTCGGTTATGCGCCGCTGGAGACAAATGCACAGCGGGCTCGCACGGCCATGTTGACTATGATATCTTCCCAGATCGACGAGGTCATGGTTAATACGGGGTACCAGACAGTTGACAAGCGACACCTAACCAGTGCAGTTACCACGATCAAGATGGATGATATTAAGACTGCCGGTATTAATACGGTCGATAAGCTGTTGGAAGGTAGGGTTCCGGGGATGATCTTCATGCAAAATTCTGGACAGGTTGGAGCAGCGCCAAGGCTGAGGATCCGTGGTACATCTACCGTGTTAGGGACTAGGGAGCCGCTATGGGTTTTGGATGGTATCGTCCTTACCGATCCGGTCAATGTCGATCCTCAGCAGATCAATGATCTGGATTTTGTAAACCTCTTAGGCAATGCAATAGGAGGTCTTAATCCTGAAGATATAGATCAGATCGATGTGCTCAAGGATGCTTCGGCAACAGCACTGTATGGAGCAAGAGCAGGCAATGGTGTTATTGTCATTACCACCAAAAAAGGTAAGATTGGAAAACCTACGATATCATATGCAGGCTCTTCTAGTTTTTCTACCCGGCCGCGGTATTCGGATCGTAGTATTTACATGATGAATTCGCAAGAGCGTTTGGATGTATCCAAAGAGATGGTGGACCGCAAGATCCGGTACAATAATATTACTGAATGGGCTGGATATGAAAAAGCATTACAGGATTATTATGCAGGTGCTATCGATTATAGCGAGTTTAAGCGCTTAAGTGATTATTATGGTACCATCAATACGGATTGGTTAGGTTTACTGATGCGGGATTCCTACTCCCAGAATCATAGTGTCAATCTATCTGGAGGAGCTAGTGAAATACGGTACTACGCTTCTTTGGGATATAATGACGAAAATGGTGTTATACAGAAAGAAAGTAATAGGCGCTATTCCTCCGTGTTAAATGTCACAGCCGACTATAAGAAATTTACGGCACAGATATCATTTTCAGGTAACTATTCAAAAAGAAACTATACACCTGCCGATGTTGGTATAATGAATTACGCCTACAATATGAGCCGCACGATGCCGGCCTATCACAGTAACGGTGATTTATTCTTTTACCCCAGATTTAATAGTCCATTATTTTACGACTATAATATCTTAAAGGAAAGGGATAATGCTGGGGATCAGACGAACACAGTCGCAGCCAATATAAAGGCATTAGTCAAGTTCAAAATCATGTCCGTACTGGATATCGAAAGTACCTTTGCCTATGGCGTATCGAATAATAATCAGGAAACTTACTACACTAAAGATTCATTCTATAATTTCAAATTGCGCCGTGACCAGACAGTAAGAAATGATCTTAGCCCTATAGGAGGCGAACTCAAAAGAATCGACACCCGTAATAATAATTACACGGCACGCCTGCAGACCAACTATGTGAAAGGATTTGGTGCAGACAAAAAGCACCTGCTTACGGCATCCGCAGGTCTAGAAGTGCGGTCGACCGAGTACAATGGGTTTAACATTACGCGAAGGGGGTATTTCCCGGAGATGGGCGGATATTTTGATTATATCCCGACGACGTATACCGGGTATTATCAGCAATGGATGTCCGAGAAAGCAGCTTTGGGCTATTACGATAGACAGCTCAGCAACGAGGTCGCCTGGTACGGTACTTCCGGCTATTCGTGGGATGATCGCTATATTATGAATGTGCATATACGTGGTGAGCAATCTAATTTATTTGGACGACGATCCAACAACAGTTTTATGCCTATCTGGGCAGTTTCCGGACGATGGAATATGCACAATGATATCGTACAGGATGTGGACTGGATTAATGAACTTGCGTTTAAGGGATCATGGGGTTGGCAAGGTAACATGTTACCTGGGCAATCAGCTGATATGGTGATGCGCCAAGCACTCAATACCAACATATATTATAACTCACCCTTTGCAACGATAGCCAATTACCCCAATCCGGATCTACGCTGGGAGCGTACATCTTCGTCCAATGCGGCGCTAGAGTTTTCCCTGTTCAACAGCAAATTAAGGGGATCTGTAGGCTATTTTTATAAGCGGACTAGAGATGCTTACTTGGACAAGACAGTATCAGAGATTAATGGCGTAGAGAAATACGTGATCAATAGTGGTACGTTAGAGAATAAAGGAGTAGAAGTATCCTTGAGTATTACCGCTATAGATAAGACGGGCTTGAATTCCGACCGGAGAGGATTTGTATGGCGCTTTGATCCACAGCTCGGTCAGGTATTAAATAAGGTGCTGAATCGCGCTATCAATAATCGAAACAACGTATTGCAGGATAATATTTCGTACAATGACTTTTTGAGCGGCTCGATACAGCTTGCGGGCAAACCTATAAATACATTTTATTCCTACAAGTTTAAAGGACTGAGCCCGGTGGACGGTTCGCCTATATTTTATGGAGCAGAGCCTGAGTTGGCGGATGAATATAGAACCAAGTATTCACAGATGGAGTTGGAGGATGTTTATCTGGAGGTACTTTCAGAATCTGGTCGCAGAGAGCCCTTTATTCAGGGTGGGATTTCCAATTACTTTGGCTGGCGCAATTTCGGGCTTTCGTTTAATGTTACCTATTCGTTGGGCAATAAGATTCGTATGCTAAAAATCGCTTCTGGATACGGCTCTACTGTAGCGTCGCCACAACAAAACCTACGTAAAGAATTTATCTATAGATGGCGTCAGCCAGGAGATGAGGCTTATACGAATATTCCGGGAATACAAACTTCCAATGATAATAATATGCCTTGGTGGAATGTATATCCTGCGAGCGCTTATACCTTTGGTGGGTCGGTATACGATATGTACGATAACTCGGACGTAAGACTCGTCAGTGCCGATCATTTAAAATTGCAATCCGCTTCTTTGCGGTACAATGTGCAGGAGAAGCTAACAAAAAGACTTGGTCTAGGCTCGGCTTATATCAGTATTACAGGTACCAATCTATTTATGTGGACCAATAAGCAATTGAAGGGACAGGATCCGGCCCAGTCAGGTTCTTCTCCTAATATCAATCTTTCTCTACGACCTGTTTATTCTGGTAGTATTAATCTTTCATTTTAAATCTATAACATCATGAAAAATAGTTATATACTTTTATTTTGTTTGGTGTTTATCACATCTTCCTGTGGTAAGTTTCTCGAAGAGTATTCGCGTGATCTGACTTATGTGGAGACAGCCGAAGATCTCAATAAGTTGATGATTGGAGAGGCATTTATTCCCAGTTTTTCACTTTCGATCAGTAATCAGTCGACCATGAGTACCATGAGCGGCGAGGTAGGTGTTGTGATTCCCTGGTTGCACGTGATGGACGATGATAGCGAGTCGTTTTTAATAGGCTCTGTAGATCCCAACGAGTCTACACCACAACAGATCTTAGCAGGCTTCCACAACTGGGCGCAGGTTCCTGCAGTCAATGTTTTAAATATGTCCTGGGAGGACAATTTTTGGAGAAAAGTATACAAGCGAATAGGCGCGCTCAATGCGCTCATCTTTCAGGCTGATAATTTGGCACAGAAGTCTCCAGAAGATGTCATGCTGAAGCACCTACGGGGCGAGGCTTTTTTTCTTCGGGCTTATTATTATTTTCTACTACAGAACATCTATGGTGCCCCATACCGTCGCAGTACAGCCAGTATGGATGAAGGAGTCCCATTGAAGGTTTCGGAAAAAGTAGAAGACAAGTATTTTAACAGAGATAAAAATGATATCGTGTATGCACAGATCATTGCCGATCTGAATCAAGCTGCTATGCTTTTAGAAGGCTATAATCCCGACACAAAGTTACGGGTGGGTATAGCCGCGGTAAGGACATTGCAGAGTCGTGTTTATTTATTTACAGAGCAGTATGATAAAGTCTTGGAAGCGACCGAGGGCTTTGAGAATATGGGCTACAGTTTACAGGACCTGAACCAGTATGCTTCCGGTACCAACTTTACGTTCAGGACGTCTTCCGAGAGTATATTTACCATGGGACCCAATACGGTTCCAGCGGTCTTTCTTTCCGATTCGTTGGGTCGATGGAACGGCGATGATAACCGGGCTTCTTCTTTTCGAGTGGCCAATAATCTGATTCAGACATATCAGGCGGACGATATCAGGCAGCAAGCTTTTTTTAGACAGACGCCAAAGAGTAGGTCTTGGTTGCCGGGTAAATACCGTACGTTTACGACATTTAACGATATGGCGCAGGTATCCTGTACTTTCTCTTTCCGATATGCCGAGGTGGTATTAAACCGTGCCGAGGCCCTTGCCATGACGAGCGCAGATCAGCAGGCAAGAGAAGAGCTCCAAAAGCTTCGTTTGAAGCGTGTCCGGAATGCGAGTATCAGTCAAATACCCTCCTCCGATCAAGATCTAATAGAATTCGTTCGTGCCGAGCGACGCCGAGAGCTGTGTTTTGAAGGACATCGTTGGTTTGATTTAAGACGTTACGCTGTGAATACCCAGTATCCGTTGCCCGCTAGTTTTATGATCAAGCATCCCACTTACACATATGATCCGCAGACAAATACACATACTCCGGTAGGAAATTATGTCCTTAATGCCATTGGACAGGACGCCGCAAGTTGGCAGGTTCCGATTCCCAATTACGCTATAGAGTTCAACCGTGGATCGCTGACCAACCCAGTGCGTACGCTACGTAGTATACAACCTTTATAATGAAGTGATATGAATAGCAATATAAAATTACTCATACTGGCATTAGTTTTAGGGCTGGTATCCTGTAGTAAGGAGGAAGTAACTATTCTTCCCGATTATGATAAAAACTGGCTGATCGTCGAGGATGATCCCAACGATGCCACAACTCATGCAAGGTTTACATTTTTTGCGGAAACAGGTATTCCGCTCTATATCAACGATACTATCGGAACCCAACAACGTATAGATGTTTTTGGCAAAGCGTTCACCCATTATGAAGTCCTGTCCCTGAACTACTCGCTGAGTACGCCCGCGGTTGGAGCTTCTCCATTAGTCATGAATGTTAAATACCTGGATGAGAATAATCTGCCTGCCGCTCTTGCTTTTTTAAAATCAGAAGTTATCCCCTTGGTCCCCGCAACAGTGCACATACCCAGTGTTTTACTGGTCGAATCCTTCTGGAGTAACGCATTTGGTAATTATGCCTTTAAGGGATTTAATACCGTTTTGATCGGCGAGGTTTCAAAGATTGCTACGATGGATTCCGCTACCAAAGCAAAATATAAAGGGGCTATTTTACGATCCATCTTCACAAATGCCGTATTGGCTGAGAAATACGAAGCTACGCTGGAGAAATTTTATAATGTTAGTCGCAGATTTGTTCCTACACGGGACGCTTATAATATATATATACCTCAACTTCCAACTTTTGTGGCAGGTCTGCCAGCAGGTGTTACCGCTACTCCGCAAGCTATAGGATTTCTAGGTGCAGACGGGCGTAATTCCTATTATACGCCTATGTCAACCTGGATGGACGTCTCACTTTATTTGGATGCGATATTTGGCAGTACCCCCGAGCAATTCTCTGCGCAGTATGGTTCTTACGAGGCTATAATGCGGAAACATGATTACATCAAGCAAATATTAACAGATTTAGGTGTCAATTTATAGTAAAAACAATTACTCAGGTATAGCACTTATATGCTATACCTTTAATACCCAATCATGAAAAAATCAATAATTTTAGTAGCGATGTTGGCATCCTTGTCGACATTGTCCGCGCAGAATGCGCTTGTAAGTGGGAAATTCCATAAACTTCTTCCAAATATGCGGCCTTCGGAGCGAGTCTTTATTTCTAAGCCGGAAGATGGTGATTTACTAGTTCTTGCTGAACCTTTGATCGATAAGGATAGTAAGCTTTTTAACACCGAGCTTGCACCTGCTGATCAAAACGGAATCCGATATGTTGGGATCTTTGAAGAACAATATCCGGTTTACATGCGGAAAGGCGAGGAGTTGACTATAGATGCCTCAGAAGGACGTGTCGTGTATTCGGGAAAATTGAGTAAGGAGAATAAGGTCTTCGCCGATTGGTACAAATTGATAGCACCTATCAGGGACTATGGGTATAGCAAAGGAGGATATAGATTGCCCCCAGCTCGATTTGCAGCCTTGATAGATTCACTAGCAGGACCTGTGGATGATTTCGTGAAAAATGTCCGTACGGGTAACAGTGCTTTTGATATGGAGGTGAAGTATCTATTACCTTATAGCTATAAATTTGATTTATTAATGCCCTTTGCCTCAGGTTTTGGCTTTAGTACTAAAGCAGCATTTCCGCAATACTTCCACAACTGGTTTAAAAACGAAAGATTTTCTGATGCTCAATTATGGGCATTGCCTTTCGCCTATAACTATATGCAATTTTTTGGCTTTGCGAAACACATTATTTACAATGCGGAGCAAGGAATGGCTGGAGAGCTACTAGTCTCCGAGATAAGTGACAAAGATTTAAAAGCCAATTATATTTTGAGTGCCGCTGAAAAGGGTGCCGTACAAGATATCATATCTTTTCTACAAAAGAATCGTTCATTTATGACGACTGATCAGCAGAAGGCTAAGCTGGAAATTCTAGAGGCAAGGGCGAAAGCACGCGTTCCGGGAGGCGACTGGATCGATTTTGCTTACCCGGACATGGATGGTAAAGTGAGGAAACTATCCGACCACCTTGGAAAAGTTGTGCTGATAGACGTATGGGCTACCTGGTGTAAACCATGTCTAGCAGAGCAACCTGCTTTGGAGAAATTAGAAAAAGATTTTGAAGGCAAAGACGTCGTGTTCATTAGCCTTTCTATTGATACCGATAAAGCAAAGTGGCAAGAGATGGTGAAAAGTAAGAATTTGGGTGGTTTACATCTATTTTCAAACAACCAAGGTCCAATTGTACAAGACTACCAATTGATCGGCGTACCACGTTTTATCTTATTTGATAAAAACGGAAAGACGGTAAACTTCGATGCGCCGAGACCTTCCGATCCGAAATTGAAAGAATTAATTGCTTCTAAGCTATAATCACGAATTAATATGAAGAAAATCGTAATCTTATTTTTTTTGACTGTTACTACATTACACGGTCAGTTGCTTTTGGCACAAGGAATTAATTTTGAGCCCCTAAGTTTGGATCAAGCTATTTCTAAAGCAAGTAATCCAGCAGAGCCTAAATTGATACTGGTAGACTGTTACACTACTTGGTGTATACCCTGTGTAGAGATGGCGCAAATGGAGTTTCCAAAGCAGGTTGCAGGCGATTATTTCAATCCCAAATTTGTATCCGTAAAGTTTGATATGGAAAAGGGAGAAGGTAAAGAAATCGGTAAAAAATACAATGTGACGGCTTATCCCACCTTTTTGATATTGAATGCGCAGGGGCAGGAGATCAATAGAGTGGTAGGTAAAGCGACTGCTGAAGAATTTATTAAGAAAGTTGAAACTGCGTTAGATCCGAAAAACTCGCTTCCAGGACTGAAAGCTGCTTACGAAGAAAAGAAGAGTATGGCCACAGCTATGCCTTATGCGTTAGCTTTATATCAGAATGCGCAAGATCCCTCTCCCGTATTAGATGAAGTGTATAACGTAGCTCAGGACTTTGAGCGCTTCAGTAATGCTTATCTTGAGCTATCTCTAGGGACTGTGAAATTTGGTAGTCCATTTTTCAGAAAGCTTATGATGGATAAGGATAAGATGGATCACGCCATGGGTACAGAGGTGATCAACAAAATTCTCTTTGACAAAGTGCGTAAGGATATGTACCAGATTGCGAGCGGAACCGGAGCGCGATACAATATTTATTATACGCCTGCTGAAGTAGAAGAGGTCGCCTATACAATTGGTCTGCTAAAATTACCAAAAGATAGGCCAGAAAGTCACATGTGTAGGGTCGCATTATATGTTGTTAATAATGATATAGATGGTATGGTTGATTACTACCGACGTTATATGTGGAACTTGCCGTCCAATGATCCATTTAAAAATATTTTGGATGGCATTCTTATGAGGCAAGCTGCCAATGCTACTGAAGCCCAAAAAGTAGCTATTAAAGAATATTTTGGATTTGTTGCTGCCGCCCTGGAAAAGGAAGCCAAGCAATACATCAAATTAACTGAAAACTTAAAATAATATAATATGCGCATTACTTCACTTCGAAATATAACTAGCTAGAATTGGAAGTAATGCGCCGTTTTAATAATTCAAAATGAAGTTTAAAAATAAGACAGTTTTTGCGATAAGTCGTATAGTACTTGTGGTAGTCAGTTTCTTTCAGTTTTTTTTTCTGGAAGCCCAGGAGTTTAACGATGACGTCGCTTTTTTGAGAGCAGTCGAAAAAGCAGCCGACTCCTTGGTCGTACGGACAAAAACCATTTCTATGGAGAAAGCACAGCAGGTGTTAAATTCGCATTCGGTACGGATAGATTTAAATTTGCCAAAGCCATCTAGAAAGATGCTTACTTCGCGGGCATTATTTGAACGGGCAAAGTCCTCAACTGTCATTGTTGCGACCGCTTACCTTTGTCCGCGTTGCTCCAATACACACATCAGCACATCCTCTGGATACGTTGTCGACGCGAAGGGAATTGTTGTCACCAATTACCATGTAGTTGCAAGCTATGCATTTATGACAGATGGCAATAAACCCGTAGGATTTATGGTCCGAGCATCCAATGGTCGCATGTATGCAGTGAAATCTATACTGACAGCTTCTAAACGCGATGATTTAGCTATTTTAGAACTGGAAACTGGGGGAGGGGATACATTCACTGCTCTTCCTTTAGCAGAAAAGGCTCAAGTCGGTGATCAGGTATATGTAATGGGACACCCCAAAGGGATGCATTATTTCTTCTCGCAGGGGTATGTCAATCATAAGTATATTGATGAAGCGGGTGCCCCAAATGACAGTTTCAAAAGAAACGTGATGGCAATCTCGGCCGATTATGCAACGGGTTCTAGTGGTGGCCCTGTTATGGATCAGTATGGTAATATTGTAGGAACAGTATCCAACACCCGCACTCTTATGCATAGCGACATGAATCCCAGTGTCCAGATGGTTATCAAGAATACGATACCGGTAGAGTCACTGCGACAGTTGATTGTTAATCCAGAGAAATAAGAAGTTATAGCCGTAAAGAATCCATCATTGTATGATGAATGTCCGCTACAGTTTTTTAAGATCAGTAGCGGATTTTTTGCATTTAATTTAAAACGGAGATCTCGCTAAAAAGATGTATTTTGCATTTACACGAGAGACTTAAATATATGGATGTAAGTATTACGGCTTTGGCCGCCGTGAAGCATGGTTTTAAAACTTTTGAGATTGAAGCGCTAAAAATAGTCGAACGGCAGGATGTGTTTGATGCGAAAGAAAAAGCTTTACATCTGCTTCGGCATGATCTTTACCAGGTTCGAGCCTGTGGCGTGTTTGTTTTAGGATTTATTGCATGCAAAGATGCCACAGTGCTATCTGTATTGAGAGACACTGCTCGATCCGACCAAAGTTGGCAGGTACAGGAAATTGTTGCAAAAGCATTTGATCAGTATTGTAAGGATATCGGCTACGAGAAGGCCCTACCTAAAATCGAGTTCTGGCTTCAGGATGAACATCCCAATGTCTGCAGGGCGGTGACAGAAGGATTACGTATCTGGACCTCACGCCCATATTTTAGGACCAATCCAAAAGTTGCCATACAATTGATAAGTCAACATAAAGCGAGCGACAGTGAGTACCTCCGTAAATCTGTAGGCAATGCATTGCGTGATATAAGTAAAAGGTATATGCAACTCATTGATAGGGAGGTGTCTGGGTGGAATTTGAAAGATACACGAATTGCATTTACGCACAAGTATGTGCTCGCAAAGCATTGACCATTACAAGAGCATATAGATACTACACCGTATTCTTCATATTGAGTGTAGTTCTCCAAAAAACGCTCGGTAGCTGCCACATCGGCAAACTGTGTATCACCAGTATACTGCAACACTTCTGGGTCGTCATTCAATTCATACATAGCTGCACCGTCTTCTTTTCTGAACGGACGAAGCATTAATCGTTCTGTTTTAAGCTCGAGCCTAGATAGTACAATAGCTTTTATACACTCCTCCCGTATATTCCATAGCTCATCGAGGGAGTAGGGGATTTTGTTCTCTTCAAGCCAATTGTCTATAAAATCCTTGTGGTACTTGACCTTAAAGTCTGTAATCTGATCAGGTTGGATTTCGCACTCTTGAATTATGTCAAGTTCAAATTTGGTCTCATTAATGCCGATACCCGTATAGTCTAAAATATAATTATAAGCCCGAAGGTAATTATGAGCTTCCGGGATGTACTTGAGCTTATATTTTTTAAGAATGTCTTTTATGGCTGGTGTATTCTTAGCATTCATAGCGAATATACCAAGCATCAATTGAAGTTCTTCATTGCCATTTTCATCCGCTAGACGTTTCAATAAAGCATGCTTTGTGCTACAGGTGCCACATTGTTCATTGAAGAGGCATAGTACATTATCTTTATCAATATTACGCCTATAATCTAGTTTGGAAACCCATTCTGCTGCTTTTCTAAAGGAGGTGAAACCCTTATCAATTGCTACTTTAGAAATAGGACCTGATGATTCCGATATTTCAAAGTCCACGGGTTTAAAGAATAATCTTCTTGAAAATAAGTTAGTACGGCTGTTGTCTAGAATAGGATTTCCTGACTTCCTGTTCGTATAATAATCGAGGGCTCGAATCATGTACCGAGGATGAAAGTTTGATCCGAAATTTTCCTCTTCCCGACATACATCAAATATTTCTAGAGCGGTTCTGGTATTGTTGAAAAAGCCACTTGTATATAATCCATAAATAAAACCTCTCACCTTTTGTTCATCTAAAACTTCTAGGGGGGTAGGTAATTCAACATGTTTTTCTTCTTCAACGAACACTATGGGTCTGCTTAAAGCGGGGATGGCATTTTGGATATCAATTAGAAACCTGTCTTTTTTCTTTTCTGCTTTTTCTTTAATCACTATTATTTGATAGTCATCCACCGGCATATTTGGAGGTGTGATATCTTCAATGGGTACTAGAAACACCTTCATCAGGTGACAACTATCTTCGCTGTCGATCAGTGTAGTTTTTAGCGGATTTTCTGCATCACGAATAAAGAAGTCATGCTTGCCCAGCATAAAGGAAACCTCGTATGCGGATAGGCCAAGCTTTTTCCTGAGCTGTTCCAAAAGCAGTATTTTTTCAAACGAAAAAGCAGGAAATGTAATAGTGTATTTAGATTTCTTATTGGCCATTTTTTCGGGGCATAATCCCAAAAGTAATACTAATTGATTAACGAAGTCAGTTTATGTAGGTAATACTGACTATTTTTCTACAGAGGATATAAACTTCTTTCCGATGCTCTTAGCTGCTTTATGAATAGATTTCTCCTGTTCATTCTCCATAAGCTGCAATACTTCGTTTCTATAGTTCATCTCATCCAATAGGGAGATTATTGTTAACTTTTCTTGCTTTGTTTTTGCAAGATCTTTGTTTAGGATGTTCTCTAAGAATTGTATCGTAAGCTCGTTAATTTTCTCCTTGTTTTTGATGGTCTTTTCGCTTTTGTAAGCAGATTTGATGGAACCTATCATGAATATATCAGAGAGACTTTTAAAAATGTCTTCGACGCTTTTAAAGTTTGTGTTTTCCTTATAATCTTTTACTAAATCCACGCTAGACCTCCTCTAATGTTACCGTGACTCTGCCTTTTTCTTCTTTTATCTCTAGAACCCTAAATTTTGAATTGGGTTTAAAGAGAATCTCCTTTTCGTTTTGACCATTGTCTATCCCAAATTTAGCAATTTTTTCGATATCTTTCACGCGCGTTTATGATCGACACCATTGGCAGTGGTATCAAGAAAATGTTCAATATACAGCGTCATAAATTCTTCCCTCTACCAGACTATGATCTTTCAGGGGATAAGGTGAGGGCGGTGTTTTTTGGCAAGCTGATCGATGTAAATTATGCTAAGAAATTAGCGGAGTTGTCAGAGCTATCACTTGAAGAGATCATGTTGTTGGATAAGGTAGCGAAGCAAAAGAACTTGTCAGATATGGAGATAAAGTTGTTAAGAAAGAATGATCTTATTGAAGGTCGTAAACCAAATTTTCATATTTCTACTGTTGTAGCGGATGTGACGGGCGAAAAAGCTACTTACATAAAACAACGAGGCTTTAAGGATGAGCATTATAAAAAGATGATTCTTGAGTATTTGGATAAATACGGCCAAGCCTCCAAACAAGATATTGCAGACTTAATCTTAGATATTCTGCCCTCGGTATTGGATGGCAAAAAGAAAGAGAATAAGATTCGAAATATTGTTTATGCTATGTCTAAAAAGGATAAAACCATTGAAAATACTGGTACTCATCGCTTTCCAAGATGGGTGCTAAGTTTATCTAAAAATATTAAAGAAAAATAAAATTAGATAAACTTTAGATAAATATTAGGAGTAGATATTTTGTTAATTTGTTGTTTTTTAACGCTTTATGTTTGTTGAAAAAAATGTGAAAGAGAAATGAATTTAGATAAACTTTATATATTTTATGAAGTAGTTTATAATATCGCTAGTACAAGAGAGGGGGGGGGGGGGGGGGAGGAGACACCCCCCCCCGACTAGATAGGTATAGTAGTTTAA